>JBOHSI010000028.1:0-6192 GCA_050733055.1 Gemmatimonadales bacterium | reverse complement strand
TTCCAGCGAGAGGCTCGACATGGACCGTGAGCGGACCGTGACAAGCACTACCCGGCGCGAGCTGTTGCGCACGATGGCGGCGCTTGCTGCCGGCGCGTTGGTCGACGGGCTGATTCCCGGGGCATTAGTTCGCGCGGCGACTGCGCGCGCCGCGCGGCGGCCGAGCCTGCCTCAGCAGGACCCCGTGGCCGCGTTTCGAGCGCAGCTCGGCGGCATCCCGATACAGGTACAGGGCCTCGCCGAGAACCTCACCCTGCTCGCGGGTCCCGGTGGCAACGTGGTGGTGCTGCACGGCCCCGACGGCCTGGTCGTAGTCGATACCTTCGTGTCGACCGCATGGCCCAGGTTCCAAGAGGCGCTCCAAGGAGTCCGAACGGCGCCGGTGAAATTCGTCATCAATACGCACTGGCACTTCGATCACACCGACAACAACGCGCCGCTCCGCGCCGGCGGTGCCACGGTGCTGGCGCACGCGAACACCAGAAAGCGGATGACGCAGCGGCAGCACCTCGTCGTTCTCGAGCTCGACTTCCCCCCGTCCCCCGCGGAAGCTTTGCCCCAGCGCGTCTTCGCGCGGGATCACAAGCTGCAGGCGAACGGCGAACGGGTGAGGGTGTCGCACATCCCACCGGCGCACACGGACACCGATGTGGCGGTGCAATTCGAGAACGCCAACGTGCTGCACGGGGGCGACGTCTTTTTCAACGGGATGTATCCGTACATCGACGGCAGCACGGGCGGCAGCGTGGACGGCATGATCGCCGGCGTGAACCGCTTGCTGGCGCTGGCGGACAACGGCACCAAGATCGTCCCGGGTCACGGCCCCGTGGGGAACAAGGCCGACCTCGCGAAGTTTCGCGACATGCTGTCCACCGCGCGCGACCGGGTAGGCACGCTCAAGTCGTCCGGCAAATCGATACAGGAAGCCGTCGCCGCCAAGCCGTTCGCCGACCTCGAGCCGGAGTGGGGCAAGGGGTTCTTCAACGGCGACACCTTCGTCCAGGTCGTCTACGTAACGCTCTAAGAAGCGGGCGTCTGGCCGTCCTGCCTCTGGCGGCGCCGATGTGCTGAGTGGTTCGCGCGGACGAACGAGCTTAGCTTACCGAGGACGCCCTCTCCAACCAGGACCGGCCGCTGACCGCGCACCCGCATCTCGAGCTTCCCGGCCAAGACCTCATCGCAGCCGGCATCGCCGATCTGGAGCGCAGGCTCGAGTCGGTGCCCGCGCTGCTCGTCTCGATCGGGGCGCCACGGCTCACGCTGCTCGGCGTGGCGCTGCCCCGCACCCTCCCGAACGCCGAGCGACGTCTCTACGAGCTGCTCGGCCGCGACGATCCCGACGCGGCCCACGCCCGCTATAACGCCCTGGTGCGCCGCCTCGTGAGCTTCGAGCGCGCGCTGGCATGCGCGCGCTAGCGGACGCCGACCGGATCCGGAAGTTCATGCAGGCGCTCGCCGTGGACGCGCGCGAGGAGGGGCGCGTTTACTTCACCGGCGGCGCCACCGCCGTGCTGTCCGGCTGGCGAGCGAGCACGATCGACGTGGACTTGAAGCTCGTCCCCGAGCAAGACGCGCTGCTCCGCGCCATTCCGCGCCTCAAGGAGCAGCTCCAGCTCAACGTGGAGCTCGCGAGCCCCGTCGACTTCATCCCCGTCCCGCCGGGGTGGGAGGATCGCAGCCCCTTCGTCGCCGGCCACGGACGCCTCTCCTTTCATCACTTCGATCTCTACGCCCAGGCGCTGGCGAAAGTCGAGCGCGGCCATGCCCAAGACATGGCGGACGTGGGCGAGATGCGGCGACGTGCCCTCGTGGACACGTCGCAGGCCCTCGAGTACTTCCGCCGGATCGAGCCCGAGCTGTACCGCTACCCGGCCATCGACCCGCCGGCCTTCCGGCGAGCGGTGGAAGCAGCCTTCGCACAGCCACGCTGATGAATGCATACATCGCTTTGTTTCGCGGCATCAACATCGTCGGCCGTCACCTCCTGCCGATGAGTGAGCTCAGGTTGCTGCTCGAGCAGACGGGCTGCGTCGATGTGCGAACCTACATTCAGAGCGGCAACGCGATCTTTCGTAGCGGGCTGTCCGCTGAGCGGCTAGCGACGCGGCTCCGGGCCGCCGTATCGAAAAGTCATGGCTTCGAGCCGCGTGTGCTCGTGCTCTCGCGCCGCGAGCTCGAGAGCGCCGCGGCCGGCAACCCGTTTCCGGAAGCCGCCAAGAATCCGAGAACCCTGCACCTCTTCTTTCTCGCCGAGCGACCGATGAAACCGGACCTGAAGGCGCTCGAGGCCATCAAGGCAAAGACCGAGCAATTCGAGCTGAAGGGCAGGATCTTCTATCTTCACACGCCCGACGGATTCGGCACGTCCAAACTGGCCGAGCGCGCCGAACGGCTGCTCGGTGTCGATGCCACGGCTCGCAACTGGCGCACCGTGACGACCCTGCTGGAGATGGCGAAGCCGTGACGGCAGTGCCGGCGAGGCCGGGTCGCTTACCTCGTGTACCTGATCCTGTAGATGATCCCTTGAAAAATGTCGCTCAAGAACAGGCTGCCGTCCGGGCCTTGGGCCACGTCCACCGGATTACCGATGCCCGCGAAGGCGTACACGGCGAAGTCCACGAACACTTGCGGTGTAGCGGCCAGATCGACCAGCTGCACCCGCTTGGCGCGGTCGCTCGGTCCCTGGGAGAAGGTGTCGCCGAACAGCACCACGAACAGCTTGCCGCGGAATGCCGCCGGAAACTGCGTGCCCGTGTAGAATGCCATGCCGCCCGGCGCGACGATCTGGTTCCAGACGTGCAGCGGCACGACGAACTCGGGAGCCGTAGTCGCGCCAAGCTGTATCGGCCAGCCGTAGTTGCCCCCGGCGACGATCCGATTCAGCTCGTCGTCGCGATCCGGGCCGTTGTCGGCTGAGAACAGCTCACCCGCCACGTCGAACACCAGATCGAAGCAGTTACGGAACCCGTACGCATACGTATAGGAGCCTGGGAACGGATTGTCGGCCAGGAGGCTGCCGGGCGGGTGCATTCGCAGGATCTTGCCGACGAACGAATCCGCGTTCTGCACGTCCCCGGCCATGTAGGCGTCGCCGGTGGAGACATACAGCGCGCCGTCCGGCCCGAACGCAAGACTCTCAATCTGGTGGCCCGGCGCGCTCGGAACACCGTCCAGCAGGACCGTGAAGTCTTGGCCCCGGTTGTTCACGTCCGTGAACCGCACGACGGTGCCGAAGGTCCCCGTGTCGGTCCGTGTGGCGTAGGTGACGTAGACGTACCGATTGACGCTGTAGTCCGGATCGAAGGCAATGCCCAGCAAGCCGTTTTCGCCCGCGAACGGGAAATCGCCGGTGGTGTTCGTCGCGACCGTGGCAAAGGGCTGCGCCAGCAACACGCCGTTCTCGACGATCCGCACCCTCCCGGCCTGCAACTCGTTCACGAACAGCCGGTTCGATGCGTCCGGGGGGAACGCCATGGACGTCGCGAAACCGAGACCGGCGGCGTAGATCTCCACGGCGAATCCATTGAGGAGGGTGATCGGCACCGAAGGGGGCGCGCTGCGCGGATCCGCGTGCCGTCACATCCGCTGGCAGCGACGACGCAAAGAAACACGCCGACGACGTATCTGTCGGGACAGGTCACGGCGGGGATTCTGGCTTCCGCCCCCTCGCTCTAACCAGGACGATCTTGCCTTCCCGCTGCCAGCAACCGCCGGAAGATGAACACATGGCTCGCCATGAGCAGCGGCACGAAGAACGTGGGGACCAGGCTCAGCGGGAGCGTGAGGAGCGGGGCCATCCCCGGCGTGGCGCCGTGCAGCACCACCGCCGTCGCCGTCTCCCCCGCTACGACGAGGTCCGCCAGGCCGAACGCGTTCCAGGCGTGGTAGAGCAGGCGCCGGCCCCGGGTGAACGGGTCGCCGCTCGCGACGAGACCGATCGCGAGCGCCGCGGTGGCGATGTCTCCCCACCCGGCGCGGGCCGCGAACACCGGGGCGATGTGGCCCCGGGCCGCGAGCACCAGGAACGTGATCCCGATGAAGCGAATGGCGTGGATGCCGACGAGCACGCGGAGCGGGAGGGCGTCGATCCAGGCGCGGAGCGCGCGTACGCTGGTGCCGGCGACGAGCGTGGCGACGAGGAGGGTGAGGATGATGAGCTGGGGTCCCGGGAAGGGGAGCCGGGCGAGGAATCCGGTCGCCCCCGCGAGGACGGCGAGGCCGAGCCAGGCGACGGCAGCCGCAGCGACGGCCTTCGGGATGCGGGGAATGGGCGTGGTGGAAGCGGTCATGGGACAGGCCCTCACGGAGAGTGTGACGGGGAGACGAGTCGATATTGTGCATATGCAACGCGTCGCTTGTCCAGAAACGGTTGCGGCCGCCCGTGCGCCGCGTAGGTTGGAGCAGGATGGAAAGGCTGCTCCTATGATCGTGCCGCTCGTCTCGTTGCTGCTGCAGACGACCCCGCCGCCGACGCCGGCTCCTCTCGATGTCGCCGGGCGGGAGGATAAACTGGTGCACGTGTGGCTCGACCCGCCGAGCCCGCTGGCGCGCGGCGCCGCCGTCCGGGTGTACGTCCAGGTGGTCGCGGACGGCAACCTCATCGTGCTGCAGCGGCGCAGCGACGGTCACATCAGCGTCCTCTTCCCCGGTAGTCCCGCGGCCGCGCCGTTCGTCCGGGCGGGAACTTACGAGATTCGCGAGGCCGGCGACCGGCCGGCGTTCGTCGTCGGCGAACCGGACGGACGGGGCATGATCCTGGCCGCGCTCGCGACCGATCCCATGCGGTTCAACGAGTTCGTGCGCCAGGCGGATTGGAGCTCCGATGCGCTGGTCCCCTCCTGGGGAGGGGGAGGGGGAGGCGCGGACGCGGAGGGTGCGCTGACCGACATCGTGCAACGCATGCTCGGCGCCGGGACGTTCAACTACGACTTCGCGACGTACACCGTCGCTCCCGCCGGCTACGCGCAGCAGCAGGCGATACCCGGCTACGCGCCGTATGCCATGTGCGGGGGGTGCACCTTCATCGGGACTGAGGTGGTCATCGCAGTGCCCTTCCTCGGGTGTGACGCCTTCTTCGGGGTGTGCTTCGGCTTCCCTCGCTTCCAGCGCGGCCTGGAGCGCCGACCGCCCGTCGAGGATCGCCCCGCCAGGGTGCTCGCTCTCGACCTGCGACCGCGCAGGGGTCCCGTGGCGGTGGCGCGGAGGGGGCAGCTCCTGATCCCTCAGCGGGATCGATCGACCACGGTGGTCAAGCCGCGGCGGCGCCTGCCGGATGCCGCGAGTCGGGGTGCACCCTCCATGCCGCTAGCGGCCGCCGGCGCGAGCACGGCGGCTCCGCTGCGCCACGTGCGATATACGCGGCTCTCGAACCCGAGCAACGGTGATCACGTGGCTCGAGGCGGCGGCGTCGCCGTGTCCCGCAGCGCCGTCGTGCCCGCCGGGGGAGCGAGCTTGCCCGCGGTGGCTCGTTCAGGGACCAGCACTCGGGTGGGTGTACTGGTGGCGCCGCGGCCGAACGTTGCCCGAACTGCATCCGACGCGGGCGCCGTCAGGGCACCGCGTGCCACATCAGGGGGGACGCGCAGCATCGCGCTCCCGGGTGCGCGGGGGCACGTCGCCGGCCGACGGGGCGGCGTGGCGCGTGCCAGCGTGGCGCGCCACTAAGGGCCGCCATGGCCTTTGCGCGCGCGGCTCACGTCGCGGCCTTCGTGGCCTCGGACGGAAGGGGCAGGTGACGAGCTGCCTGGGCTACGGTTTCCGCGGTGCTCGTTTGGCCGCCCCGGCCGCCGGTTTTTGCTTGGCTGCCGAGGTCGGCATCATCGCCGGCTCGTTGCTGTTCCAGATCAGCTCAGCGACCAGCCACTGGCCGTCGACATTGTGCCAGTGGATCAGGTACTTGCCCTCGTCCCTGACGGTCGCCGGCGTTCCCCTGGGCGCCCCCGCCTTTGCTTTCCCCTCGAAGGTGAAGCTGCCCCGCTCGACCGCCAGGGGTCCGTAAGCCACGGCTGCTTCGGTCTTGATCCTAAGCTTGCCCTCAAAGGTGGCCGCGCTCTGGGTCTCGAATTTCCGAACGGCCGCCCGCCCCACCGCCGCCGGCGCATTGGGGGGCATCTCGCGGCCCTGATCCGTAAACACGTTGGCGATCGAGTCGGCCTGCCCCGCGGTGACCCAGCCCTCCCATCGCTTCGCGAT
>JBOHSI010000027.1:0-20168 GCA_050733055.1 Gemmatimonadales bacterium | reverse complement strand
AGACGTGATTTTCCAGGGGTCAACCGGCCGTCGCCCCGTGAATGTCGCGGAGGTGTCGCTCGTGTTCGACAACTCCGATGGCACTCTTCCGATCGCGTACCAGGAAGTGGTGGTCACGCGCCGGCTGTCACGCTCGGGACAGAGCGAGTATCTCCTCAACCGCTCGCCCGTCCGGCTGCGCGACATTCAAGATCTGTGGCGCGGCACGGGGCTCGGTGCGGACGCCGCGGTGGTGATGGAAGCGAGGATGATCGAGGCGCTCCTTTCCGAAAAGGCGGAGGAGCGGCGGGCGCTGTTCGTAGAGGCGGCGGGGATCGGCCTGTACCGGGACCGCAAGAAAAGCACCGAACGGCGACTCGAGGAGACGGCGGCGGACCTCGCCCGGCTCGAAGACCTGATCAGCGAGGTGCAGACGCAGGTGCGCAGCTTGGCGCGCCAGCGCGGCAAGGCGGAGCGCTACGGCAAGATGATCGAAGAGCGCTTCGGGATCGCGCTGACACTGGTGCGGCGCGAGCTCGAGGACTTCGACCTCGCGCTGGGCGCGCTGGCGAAGCGGGCCGCGGAGCTCGCCGAGCGGCTCCCGGCGGAGCGGGCGCAGCTGGGTGAGGCGGAGCGCGAGCGGGAGGCACGGGTCCAGGCGCGGCACACCGCGGAGGCGCGGCGCACGGAGGTGGAGCGCCGGCTCACGGACGCGAAGCTCGACGTGGGCCGGCTGGAGGGCGACCTCGCCCTCGCAGCCGAGCGGCTGCGGAACGCCGGCCAGCGACGGACGACGGCAGGGCAGCGTCGCGCGCAAGAGGAGATCCGCGCGTCCCAGGCCGACCGTGAGCGGGAAGCAGCGGCCGCCGAGCATGAGGCGGCGGCGCGCGACCTCGCGGCGGTCCAGCAGGAACTCGCGAGCCGCAGCGCGCTTGAGCAAGACGTGCGCGACCGCCAGCTGGCCCAGCGGCGCGCGGTGCGCGAGCTGGAGGAGGATCTGCAGCGCCGCGCTGAGGCGTTGCGATCCCTCGAAGGTGAGCGGGCGGCCCTGGAGCGAGAGCGGGCCGAACTGCGCCAGCAGCTCGGCCAGGCGTCGCAGGAGCGCCTAGCGCGCCACGCCGCCGAGCACCAGGCCGCCACACAGGCGGCCTCCCAGGCGCAGAGCGCGGCGGCCCGGGCGGAGGCCGCGGCGCAGGCGGCGGAGGCACTGGAGGGGGCGCGCCGTCGAGTCGCGGAGCTCAAGGAGCAGGAGGCGCATGGGCGGGCGGTCCGGCGCCAAGCCGAAGAGGCGCTGGCGCAGGCGACGGCGCGGAGGGACGCGCTCGCCGAGCTCGAGCGCGCGCGCGTGGGACTGGCGCCGGCGGCGCAGGCGCTCCTCAAGGCGAAGGCGCAGTTCGGTGACGCCGTGATCGGCCCGCTCTCGGACTTCGTGCGCACCACCCGGCACGACGCGGAGCTCGCCGAACGGCTGCTCGGCGAATGGCTGCACGCGGTGCTGGTGCAAGATATGTCGGCGGTCGACGCCATCCGCCACTGGCACGAGCAGACGCACCCGGGCCCGCTGGTACTGCTGCCGTGCATGCCCGGCCCCCGGCTCGGGGCGGACGGGCATCCGCTGAAGGACGACCTGCGGGTCGACGGCCCCGCGGCCGCGTGGGCGCGGGCGCTGCTCGCCGGGCAGGAGGTCCTGGAAGGCGGCCGGGCCCTGCGGCGCCCGAACGGCGCGGTACTCCTGGACGGCGGCCCGAGCACCGGCGGACCGCTGCGGCGCCGCGCTGAGCTCGAGGGCCTGGAGCTCGAGGTGCGGGAGGTCGGGGCATCGCGCGGCCGGGCCGTCGCCGCCCTCGAGGAGGCGCTCGCGGCGCTGGCCGAGGCGGAAGGGGCGTTCACGACCGCGGCCGAGCAGGCTGAACGCTCACGCCAGCAGGAGCTCGAGGCGGGGGCGTCGAAGGGGGACGCCGAGCGGCTGGCGGCGCACGCGCACCGAGAGGCGGCGGACGCCGCCGCCCAGGTCGAACGCCTGTCGCGGCGGCTCGAGGAAGTCGAGGCCCGGCTTGCCGCCCTGCACGCCGACCTCGAGCGCCACGAGGTCGAGCGCGTCCGCATCGACGAGCGCCTCGGCGCAGAGCGCACCCGGCTCGTGGATCTCGAGGCGCAGCAGGAAGCCGCTCGCGAACAGCGCGTGCAGTGGCAGGTCGAGGCCGCCCAGGTCGAAGCCCGGCTCGCCGCCGCGCGGGATCGCGCGGCGCGTGCCGCCGCTGAAGCCGACGAGGGGCGGCGGCACGGAGCGACGCTCGTGGAGGAGATCGCGACGATCGACCGCGACTCCGCAGCCCTGACGGCCCAGCAGGCCCAGTGGGAGGACACGCTCAAGGAACGCCGGCTGGCGCTGGCGGCGCTCGAAGGGGCGGCACGGGAAGCCGAGGCCCAGGTGGAGCAAGCGGAGGCCGACCTCGCCGCGGCCGAAGCGGCGGTCGAGGACGCCCGCAAGGCCCTCGACGCACTCAGCGCAACGGAGCACAAGCTCGAGCTCGAGCGGACCGAGACCCTCGGGCGCAAGCGCGGCCTGGTGGAGCGCGTCGAGACGGAATGGCGCAAGCCGCTCGACCAGCTCCTCGCCGAGGCGCCGGAGGTGCCGGGCGACCTCGACTGGCTGCGCCAAGAGAACGAGCGGCTCCGGAGTACGATCGACGCGGTAGGCCCGGTGAACGCCCTCGCCGTGGAGGAGCACGCCGAGGAGGTGAAGCGGCTCGAGTTCCTGATGACCCAGAGCGACGACCTCGTGGCTGCGCGCCAGTCGTTGCAACAGGCGGCGCGCGAGATCGACCAGACGGCGAAAGCGCTGTTCCTCGAGTCGTTCGGCAAGGTGCGCGAGCACTTCCGCACCGTCTTTCAAACGCTCTTCGACGGCGGGGAGTGTGACCTGCGGCTCGCGAACGAAGACGAACCCCTCGAGAGCGAGATCGAGATCCACGCGGCGCCGCGCGGCAAGCGCACGCAGCGCATCCACCTGCTGTCCTCAGGCGAGCGTACCCTGGTCGCCGTGTCGCTGCTCTTCGCCATCTTCCTGACGAAGCCCAGCCCGTTCTGCCTGCTCGACGAGGTGGACGCGCCGCTCGACGACGCGAACGTGGGCCGTTACGTGCGCCTGCTCGCGGAGTTCAAGGATCAGACACAGTTCATCGTCATCACCCACAACCCGCGGACGATGCAGGCGGCGGATGCCGTCTACGGAGTCACGATGCAGGAGCCCGGCGTCTCCACGATCGTGGGCGTGCGCTTGGGCCAGATGGAACCGGTCTAACCCTCGTGCATCGGTCCCTCCGGGCCGCGGCGCTTCTCGCCCTCGCCGTCCCGGCCGGCCTCGCGGCGCCGCGGTCCGCCGTGTCTCCAGCCGCCATCCCCGCCGGCATCACGCCGCTCGCACCGGTGGACCCCGCGCTCGGAACCGTCACCCCCGACTTTGCCTGGTCCCTCGACGCCCCGCCCCCGGCGGGCACGCCCGTCTCGTATCGGCTGCGCATCGCCCGGGACTCCGCGCTCGTGCACATCGTCGTCGATACCGTGACGGACACGGCGGGCTACGCACTCCGCCGACCGCTCAAGCCGGGCCGGCCGCTGTTCTGGCACGTCGCTGCCCCTACCGCCAGCGCAACCACGGGCCTCGTCGGGCGGATCGCCGTTCCGCCCTGGGCCACGCTGACCTCGTTCTCGACGTTCGGCGGCGTGAACACCGGCGACGCCCAGCCCACGCTGACGTGGCTCTCGCCGGCAATCAGCACGCCGCCGGGCCCGTTTCGCTACGATGTCTTCGTGCGTCGCGCGGCGCCGCAGTTCGCCGATCTCCCCGACGTCAGCGTCGCCGACCTGAGGAGCACGTCTTACCAGATCCCGAGTCCCCTCGAGCGCAACCTCCCCTACGTCTGGTCGTTGGTCGTTCATGCCGACCCCGATACCAGTTTGGTCCGCGGCGCCGGGGCGTTCATGGTGGTGGACGGTTCGGTGCCGCCCGCCACTCAGCTGTATCAAAACTTCCCCAACCCATTCCCGGCGGCCGACCGCGATTCCACGTGCCTCTGGTTCGATCTCGCGATGACCACGGCGGTCGAGCTCGAGATCCTGGACCTCCGGGGCAACGCCGTCCGGCACTTCGTCCCGGGGCCTGAGTTCCCCGGGATCCTGCCGGCGGGGCGGTACGGCCGGAGCGGACCGGGCGGCCCCACGTGCGATTCCCGGCTCATGTGGGACGGGCGCGCGGACGACGGCCGGCAGATGCCGGCCGGCGTCTACCTGTACAAGTTGAAGGCGGGGGGGATACTTCAGTTCCGGCGAATGGTCTTCCGAGGGAGGCGCCGCTAACGCCATGGAATTAGTCACCGTGGGCACGGGGACGGTTGCCCCGTCGCCTGCTCGCACGTCGGCGTGCCACTGGGTGAGCCGCGGCACTCTCAAGATCCTGCTGGACTGCGGCGCTGGCGCCCTGCACCGCCTCGCGCAGTTCGGGCTGCCGTGGCAGCACGTGACGCACGTGGCGCTGTCGCACTTCCACCCGGACCACTGGGGCGAGTTGCCGATGCTCGTGTACGCCCTCAAGTACACGACGGCGCCGCCCCGCGCGGAGCCGCTCGTGATCCTCGGGCCGCCGGGGGTGGTGCGCCTCGTGAAGGCGCTGGCCGAGGGATACGGACCGTGGCTGCTCGACCCCGGGTTCCCGATCGGTATCCTCGATGTGCGTGACGGCGAGCCGTTCCCGCTCGACGCCGAGGTGAACCTCGAGACGTTCCCCGTGCCGCACACCCCCGAGAGTGTGGCCCTCTCGCTCACGGCGCCCGAAGGGCGGCTCGTCTACACGGGGGACACCGGGCCCTCGAGCGAGCTTGCCCGCTGGGCCGGGGGGGCGGATCTCCTGCTCGCGGAATGCTCGCTCCCCGAGGAGCTGGCGATGGACATCCATCTCACGCCCGAGCGGGCGGGGGATCTGGCCCGCGAGGCGAGGGCGCGGCGCCTCGTCTTGACGCACTTCTATCCTCCGGTAGAAACTTCGGACCCGGCGCGTGCCGCCGGGGCGCGCTTCGCCGGGCCGGTCACGGCGGCGCGCGACGGAGACCGGTTCACCATCGGAGGGACGGAGCGGTGCTGATCGTGATGCGGCACGGGGCGACGACCGCCGAGATTCAGCGCGTCGTCGCGGTCATCGAGGAGCTGGGCTACAAGGCCCGCCCGATGCCGGGGGCGCAGCGCACCGCCGTGGGGCTCGTGGGCAACGACGGCCGCGTGGACGCATCACGCCTCGAGGCGCTGCCCGGCGTGCAGGAAGTCATCCACGTCTCGAAGCCGTACAAGCAGGTGAGCCGGGAATGGAAGGAAGAGAACACCGTGGTCCGGCTCCCGGGCGGGATCACTGTCGGCGGCACCGACGTTGTCACGATCGCCGGCCCGTGCTCCGTCGAGAGCGTGCATCAGATCCTCGAGGCTGCGAGACAAGTGAAGGACGCGGGCGCCGTCATCCTACGTGGCGGCGCGTGGAAACCGCGTACGTCGCCGTACTCGTTCCAGGGGCTGGGGTCGCCGGGCTTGAAGCTCCTCGCGAAAGCGCGGGAGGAGACGGGCCTCCTGATCTGCACCGAGGCGATGGATCCCGAAGGCGTCGCGCAGGTCGCCGAGGTCGCGGACATCGTCCAGATCGGCGCGCGTAACATGCAGAACTTCTCGCTGCTCAAGGCCGCCGGCCGGGCGAAGATCCCGGTTCTCCTGAAGCGCGGCATGTCGGCCACGATCGAGGAGCTGCTCCTGTCCGCCGAGTACCTGCTCGCCGAAGGCAACCACCAGGTGATCCTGTGCGAGCGGGGGATCCGGGGCTTCGATTCGAGCACACGCAATGTCTTCGACCTGACCGCGATCCCGGTCGTGCACAAGCTGTCGCACCTCCCGATCATCGCCGATCCCTCCCACGGCACCGGGCTCCGCGACAAGGTGATCCCGATGGCCCGCGCCGCGGTCGCGGCCGGCGCCGACGGGATCATCGTCGAGGTGCATCCGCATCCCGACCAGGCGCTCTCGGACGGGGCGCAGTCGCTCTATCCCGAGCAGTTCGCCCAGCTGATGCGGGAAGTGCGCGTCATCGCGGAGGTCATCGGGCGGCGGGTGGCGGAACCGGCGCTGATAGACGGCTAGCCGGTTTTAGACGGTTTTAGACGGATAGTGAGCACGGTGACAGGGCAGGTCGGCGCGGCGCGGCTGGTCTGGGCGACGATCCTTCTATCCGCCGATCCGGCTATCCGTCTGGCCGCCCAGGACCCCTGGCCGGTCCTGGACCGCGCGAGCGCCGCCTACCAGACCATCCGCACGCTCGCGGCCGACTTCGTGCAGATCGTCGCGAACCCCATGATCGGGGGCCCGGACACCACGCACGGCAAGCTGTATCAACAGCGGCCCAACCGCTTCGCCATGCGGTTCACCCGCCCCAAAGGCGACCGCATCGTCGCCGACGGCCGCTACCTCTGGCTCTACACCCCCAGCACGACCCCCGGCCAGGTGATCCGCTCTCGCATCCCGGACGTCGGAACCACGGGACCGAACCTCATCGGGCAGTTCGTCGAGCATCCGCGGGCTCGCTACCACGCGCGCTACCTGCGTGCGGACTCGCTGCCGGACGGCATGGCGGACGTCGTCGCGCTCGTGCCGATGCAGACGGACCAGCCCTACACGGAGGCGGTGATCTGGGTGGACCGGGACGACGGGTTGGTGCGGCGCATCGAGATCACGGAGACCTCGGGGCAGCGACGCACCGTGATCCTCAAGAATCTGAAGGTGAACGCGGGCGTCCCGGGCCGCGAGTTTGTGTTCTCGCCTCCGGACGGAGTACGAGTGGTAGATCAGTAGCCAGCGCGTTCGCGACCTGCGCCGCCACCGCCTCGTCCATTCCCCGCTTCTCCGCAAGCTCGAGCGCCGCGCGCCCCAACGCCCGGTACAGGAGCGCGTCGTCCTTCGTGAGCGACGCGAGATGACGCCGGATGGTGTCCACGTCGCCGCGCGCCACGGGCCCCGTGAGCGCGTCCTTCGGCTCTTGCCGTGACAGGTTCTCGAGCGTCCCCTCGACGAGCGGCCGCAGCGCCTGCCATGCCTCGGCATCCGTCAGCCCCGCGTGCCGCAGCAACCGCTGCGCCACCGCCTCCACGACCACGAAGTAGTTCGACGCAAACACCGCGCCGGCGTGATAAATCGCCTTCGCCTTGCCGGTCAGACGGACTGGCCGCATCCCCAGCTCTCGGGCGATCCCCTCCGCCACCTCCACCGCACGCGGCATCCCCTCCACCACAGCCCACGCACCTTTGAGGCGCTGGGGCGCCTGTTCGGGGTCCGCAATCATCTGGAGCGGGTGGAGCGACCCCAGCGCTGCGCGGGACGAAACGAGCGGGCTCAGGGCTTCCTGGCCCTGCACCCCCGAGAGGTGCAGGACAACGTGCTCCGGGCGGATCGCACCGGCGCGAGCCAGCACCTCCGCGAGAGGGCGGATCGCGTCGTCGCGCACGGCCAGAACCACAACGCCCGCCTTGGTGATCCAGGCGGGCGGGGGAGGACCGTCGGCGGGGCCGACCGCGAGGGTGAGGGGCCGCGGGACGGCCTTCTTGCGGCGCCCGTACAGCAGGACCTCGTGGCCAGCCCCAACGAGCGCGAGCGCAAGGCCGACGCCCGCGCGTCCCGGGCCGATGATGCCGACGGTCGCCGGGGCGACGGCGGGGGCCCGACGACCACCCACGCTAGTTCCGCGGGGTCGCGGGGCCGCGCGCCGCGGCGAGGGCGAGCAGATCCTCCGGCGAGCGGGCGCGCCGGGCGAGCGTGAGGGCCGCCTGCACCTGAGGGTCCTCCGACATCCGCCGGCGGACCTCGGCGGGCCGACCGAACACGTAGCGCGCCGTCTCGTAGCCTAGCTCCTGGGCGATGAGCGTTCGTGCCCCGGCGATTGCGCTGTCCGCGACGCCGGCGCCGCGCTGCCGCAGTCGGCGCAGCACCTCGCTCACCATTTCATCGGTCACCACGAAGGTCGGGTCCGTGACGCGGCTCGCACCCTTGAGTTCGAGCGCGTAGCCCGCGAGCACGTCGCGGAACACCGGGATCTTGTTCCCCAGCATCCTCATGAACGCGCGCTCGGCGCTGGTGAACGTATCGGCGCTCACGAACAGGTCGGGCCGGATACCCCCGCCGCCGAGCACGATGCGACCCCGATCGGTGCGAAACACAAGCGACGAGTCGACCTTCGTGGTGTCGCGACCTTCCTCGGCGGCCGCGACTTGCGTCTCTTGCTCCGCCTGGCTCTTGCTATTGCGCTGGATCGTGCGTCCGCTGGGCGTGTACCAACGCGCCGTCGTGAGCTTGAGGCCAGTCTCGGGCGTGAGGTTCCACAGGGACTGCACGAGGCCCTTGCCGAAGGTCGGCGTGCCCACAACGAGCGCGCGGTCGTGGTCCTGGAGCGCTCCGGTGATGATCTCGGCGGCGCTCGCACTCCCCCCGTTCACCAGTACCACGATCGGCAGGGTGGGCCAGAACTGCGGCCGACTGTCCTTGAACGTGCGCGTCGTGTTGGGCGCGCGGCCGCGCGTCGCCACGACCTCCTGTCCCGGATCGAGGAACAGATCGCTCACGGCCACGCCTTGATCGAGCAGTCCCCCCGGATTGCCGCGCAGGTCGAGGATCAGGGACTTCATGCCCTTTTGCACGAGACTCCCCAGCGCCTGGGTGAGCTCCGACGCCGACGTCTCGCTGACGGGGCTGAGCGAGATGTACCCGACCTTGTCGTCGAGCATCATCGAGATCTGCACCGAGCGGATGTGAATCGTGGCGCGGGTGAGCTTGAACGCGAGCGGCTGCTCTACGCCGACACGCCGCACCTGCAGCTCCACCTGGGTGCCCGGCTGGCCACGCAGCTCCTTCACCGCCTGGTCGTTCTTCCAGCCCTCGGTCGAGCGACCGTCGAGCACGACGATCCGGTCGCCCGACTGCATGCCGGCGCGCTCCGCGGGGGTGTCGGGAAGCGGCGCCACAACGGTGATCCAGCCGTCGCGCACGTCGATCTGAATGCCGAGGCCGCCGTAGTTGCCCGTGGTCGCCTCGGAGAGGGCCCGGAAGTCGTCGCGCTTGAGAAAGACGGAGTACGGGTCCCGCAGTTGGTCGAGCATGCCGTCGATCGCCATCTGGTAGAGCTGGCGCTCGTCGAGCGAATCGACATAGTAGTCGGCGACGTGCGCCAGCACATCCTCGAACAGGCGTGCCTGCTGGTAGACCGAGCCCGCGGGCACGGCCTCGCGCTGCAGCAGCCAGCCGCCCGTCGCGAGCGCGACGAGCGATGTGAGGGCGACCACCACGACGTTGCGGAGCTTCATGAGACGCCTCGCGTTGAGAGTGCGGTCACCGCCATGACCTCGCGCCACGCGGCTTCCTGCACGGCCTGCTTGGACTGTGTCGCATCGATGTGCGCGACCCCGGGACCCGCCGCCGCACGGTAGGCCTCGAGCACGCGGCGGTGGAATGCATCGTCCTGGCGCTCGAAGCGATCCTGCACCTTGCGTGCCGCCCGCTGCCGCTCGCGGCCGACGTCAATGGGAACGTCGAGCACAAGCGTGAGGTCCGGGACGAGACCGCCGGTGGCCAGCCGGATGGCCGGCGCCACCTCCTCGTACGGTAACCCCCCACCGGCAACCTGATAGGCCACGGTCGACAGCGCGAAGCGGTCGGCGAGCACGACCTGCCCCCCCTCCAGCGCCGGCCGGATGACGTGGTGCACGAGGTCAGCCCGCGCCGCGAGGAACAGGAACAGCTCCGCCGCGGGCGCCATCGCGTGGGGGAACTTGAGCGCCACCTTGCGGGCCGCTTCCGCCACCGCCGTGCCGCCGGGCTCGCGCACCGTCGCCACCTGACGGCCGTCCGCCAACAGCCGCGCGGCGAGCCAGCGCACCAGGGTGGACTTGCCTGCCCCCTCGGGGCCCTCCACCACGATGAACAAGCCCGCCCCCGCCCCCGCCCCCGCCTCCGTCCCCCCGCCGTTCATCCTAGGGTGATGATGGGGCTCGCGGACCCCTGCTTCATGCCCTCGTAGATCCGGGCGTTCACCTTGGCCATCAGCTTCTCGAAGTTGGCCTGCGCGGCGACCACCTGCTGATACACCGGATTCGACTGCACGCTCTGGAGCGCTCGGTCGTACTTCTCGACCTGTTCCTTGGCCGGCTCCCGCCCTTGCTGCGCGGCCTGCTCGATGGTTTGCGCGATGCGCTCGACCTCGGCGAGGAGCTGCCGGCAGGTCGCGTCTTCGCGCATCCGCTCGCTGGCCCGGAGCAGCGCCTTATACTCGTCGCTCTGGCCCAGCAGCCGACCCAGTTCTTGCGCCTTCTGGTCCATCACGCTTCCTCCTTGGCAAAGGCCAGCAAGAACCGCGGCCGGCCGAACAGGTCCTCGTAGATCGCCACGCGGGACCAGCCGGACTCGCGCGCCAGCGCCCGCACCCGCTCCGCCCGTCGCTCGTCGATCTCGAGCGCCAGGAGGCCGCCCCGCTCAAGCCGGGCGGCGGCGCCGGCGAGCAAGGCGCGCGTCGCGTCGAGCCCCTCGGGCCCGCTCACGAGCGCCTCCGGTGGCTCGAACTGCCGCACCGAGGGGTCGAGGACGCGGTACTCGTCCAGCGTCAGGTACGGCGGGTTCGCCACGATCGCCCGGCACTGCTCGCCCGCGAGCGGCGCGAGCAGGTCTCCCTCCCGCACGTCCACCGGCACCGGGGGGCGCACGAGGCCTACGTTCTCCCGCGCGAGCGCCGCCGCTTCCTCCGAGCGCTCCACGGCGATCACGCGATCGAACTCACCCTCTACCGCGAGCGCGAGCCCGATGCAGCCGCACCCCGTGCCGATATCGGCAACCACACCACCCTTCTCCCCGTCGCGCGTCCACTGCAAGACCAGATCGACCAACCCTTCCGTCTCCGGCCGAGGGATCAGGGCCCGGGGGTCGACTCGTAGCTCGAGGTCGCGAAACCCGGCGCGGCCGACGGCGTACGCGAACGGGATCCCATTCGAGCGCCGCTCCACGGCGTCCCGGAACCGCTCCGCCACGCCGGCGGTAGGCTCCGCAGCCCGCTGCAGCCACACTTCGCCCGGCGTCACGCCCGGACCGGCCACGGCCGCCCAGATCGAGGTCACCTCGCGCCGAGGGTAGGTCACGCCCGATCGCTCCAGGCGCCGCGCGGCCTCGTCCAGCGCCGCGCCGATCGACGACCGGATGCGAGGAGGCGCCGGAGGCCGCGTCGCGCGCTCAGGCACTGAGCCGCTCCTTCTCTCCCGCGAGCCGCAGCGCGCTGATGAGCTCGTCGAGGTTCCCGTCGAGGACTGCGGCGAGGTTGTGAACCGTGAAATGGATGCGGTGGTCCGTCACGCGGTTCTGCGGGAAGTTGTAGGTCCGGACCTTGGCCGAGCGGTCACCGGTGCCGACTTGCGCCCGCCGCTCGCGCGCGCGCGCGGCCTCCTGCTGGGCGAGGATCTTGTCGAGCAGACGCGAGCGCAGCACCTCGAGCGCCTTGATCTTGTTCTGCAGCTGGGATTTCTGGTCTTGGCACTGGACCACGAGACCGGTCTGCAGGTGCGTGATGCGCACCGCGCTGTCCGTGGTATTGACGCTCTGCCCTCCCGGCCCCTGGGAGCGGAACACGTCGATGCGCAGGTCCTTCTCCTCGACCTTCACGTCCACCTCCTCCGCCTCAGGCAGCACAGCCACGGTGGCGGCGGAGGTGTGGATGCGGCCCTGCGCCTCAGTGACGGGCACGCGCTGTACTCGGTGCACGCCCGACTCGTAGCGCAGCGTCCCGTACGCTCGGGGCCCCCGGGCGGCGAAGATCGCCTCCTTCAGACCTCCCAGATTGCCCTCGGAGAGCGAAACGACCTCCACCTTCCAGCCCTGCCGCTCGCAGAACCGCGTGTACATGCGAAACAGGTCAGCCGCGAACAACGCCGCCTCGTCGCCCCCGGTGCCCGCGCGGATCTCGACGATGGCGTCGCGGTCGTCCATCCGGTCGGTGGGTGTCAGGAGCTCTGTGAGCTGCTGCTCGAGCCGCTCCGCCTCGGGGCGCAGGCGCTCGACATCGGCACGGGCGAGCTGCGACAGCTCCGGGTCCTTGTCTTGGAGCACCTCGCGAGCCTCGGCCAGCTCCTTCCGGAGCCGGGTAAGACGGTCGTGGGTCTGGCGAATCACCTCCAGCCGGGCGAGTTCGCGACCGAGCTCTTTGAGCTTGGCCGGATTCCGCGCCGTCTCGGGGTCGGCCAGCGCTTGGGCGACTTCCTCCGCCCGCGTGAGCGCCTGGCGGAGTCTGGCCTCCACGCGTCAGCCCGCGCTCTTGTCCGGGCCGTATCTCTGGCGGAACCGCTCCACGCGCCCGGCCGTGTCCACGAGCTTCTGCTTCCCGGTGAAGTAGGGGTGGCACTTGGCGCAGATCTCGACGTGGATCACGGGGACCGTGGACCGCGTCACGAAGCTGTTCCCACACGCACATTGGACCGTGGCGCGCTGGTAGGCAGGGTGAATTCCGGGTTTCACGGCTCGTATCCTTGCTGAGAACTCGAATTCGTGTGAAGGCCGGAAATATAACTGGCACCGTGAGTTGCCAGCAAGCCACCGACCCCGCCGCGAATTGACACCGAGCACCCTGGGACGTAAGCTTGCGCACCACACCCCTCAAGCCCCAGGGACAGCCACCGTGTCGATCACGGCCATCCTCCAGAAAGTGCCGCTGTTCGGCCAGCTTTCGCCCTCCGAGCTGGAACGGGTGGGCGAGATCACGCGGGAGCGCAGCTACCCCAAGAATTCCGTCATCCTCTTCGAAGACGACCCCGGCGACGCCCTCTATATCGTGGCCAAGGGGCAGGTCAAGGTCGTCCTCATCGGCGAGGACGGCCGGGAGGTGATCCTATCGGTGCTGGGCGAGGGAGACTTTTTCGGCGAGATGTCCCTCATCGACGAGGAGCCGCGCTCGGCGCATGTCATCGCCATGGAAGACTCGAATCTCCTCGTGATCCGGCGGGAAGACTTCCAGACCATCCTGCAGCAGTCCCCGGGCATCGCGCTCGCGCTGCTGCGCGAGCTGTCCCGGCGGCTGCGGCGGGTCGACGAGAAGGTCGGGAGCCTCGTGCTCCTCGACGTGAACGGCCGCGTGGCGCAGCTATTGCTCGACCTCGCCGACGAGGCAGGGTCGAACCACATCACGCGGCGCCTCACCCACCACACGATCGCGCAGATGATCGGCTCGAGCCGCGAAACGGTGAGCCGCACGATGCGCGAGCTGGTCGAGAAGGGCTACATCGAGATCAGCCGCCGCGAGATCCTGATCCGCGACCGCTCCGCGCTGGAAGCGTCCGCCGGACGCTCGTGAGGTGGGTCACGGACGCCGGGTGAGGCTGCGGCTTGTTGTACGTCCAGGATTCTCCGTAACTTAGCTCCTCAGGATACGGCGTGCCGGATCAGATGGCCTACACGGTGACCTTCTGGGGGACACGGGGGTCTATCCCCACCCCCGGGGCCCACACCGCGCGCTACGGCGGTAACACGCCGTGCGTCGCCGTCGAGGGCGCCGGGGGTCAGCTGGTCATCCTGGACGCGGGCACCGGAATCCGCGCGCTGGGGCTCGAGCTCGTGGAGCGGCAGAACGGCGCGGTGACCGCGGAAATCCTGTTGTCGCACGCCCACTGGGATCACATCCAGGGTTTGCCGCACTTCAAGCCGTTTTTCGCGCCGGGGAACGCAGTGCGCATTTGGGGCTCGCGCCAGGGGACGACCTCGCTTGAGGCGATCCTGCGCCAGCAGATGGACCCGGCGGTCTTCCCGGTGCCGCTCGATGCGTTGTCGGCGAAGTTGACGGTGCAGCAGGTCGAGCCCGGGGAGTTCACGGTGCGCGGGTTCCGAGTACAGGCGATGAAGCTGCGCCATCCTGGGACGACGCTCGGGTATCGGCTCACCCCCTCCGCCGGGGGCCCGAGCATGGCGTACATGACGGACAACGAACTGGGGCCGGGCGGGCACTACAACACCCCCGGGTCGTGGCGGCAGGACCTGACGGCGTTTCTCGCCAACGTCGAGTTGTTGATCCACGACGCGATGTACACGCCTCAGGAGTTGGAAGAGCACCGCGGGTGGGGCCACTCCACCTTCGAAGAGGCGGCCGCCCTCGCGGCCGACGCCGGGGTCAAACGGCTGGTGCTGTTCCACCACGAGCCCGAGCACGGCGACGCGGCGATCGACGACCTGCTCGCCGCCGCCCGCAAGCAGGCTCGAGCGCGCGGCCGGCCCGCCGAGGTGATCGCGGCGCAAGAAGGGATGACACTGACCCTCTGACGTGAGGAGCACGATATGCACTCCCGTTCGACAGTCACCCTGATATCCCTGGCGGTGCTCGTAGGGGCCGCGGGCGGACTCGGCGCCCAAGCGCGGGGCCAGGACGCACGCCCCGGGATCGCCGTCTTCCCGTTCGACAACGGCGGGTCCTACGGGCAGGACCGGGAAAACTTCGACGCCCTGCAGCGGGGCATCGCCGGGATGGTCATCTCGGAGCTGGCGACGAACTCCGCAGTCCGCGTGGTCGAGCGTGACCAGCTGCAGAAGCTCCTCGAGGAGCAGAACCTCGGCTCCGCCGGTCGGGTGGATCCCCCGACCGCGGCCAAGATCGGCAAGCTCGTGGGCGCGCGCTACGTGGTGACGGGCGTGTTCATCGACTTCTACGGCGATTTCCGGCTCGACGCGCGGCTCATCAATGTGGAGACCGGCGAAATCATCAAGGTCGAATCCGACCGGATGCAGCGGGATCATTTGTTCGATCTGATCCGGACGGTGGCGACCAGGTTGATGAAGGACGCGAACCTGCCGCCGCTTCCCAAACAAGCGTCCGATCAGCGGATGAGCCGCCAGATCCCGACCGAGGCCCTGACATACTACTCGAGGGCCCTGCTCTATCAGGACCGCGGGGAGCGGGACAAGGCGGTGGAGATGTATCAGAAGGCGCTGGCCGTCTTCCCGGACTACGCGGAGGCGCAGCAGGGACTCCAGCGGGTGAAGAGCTCGTGACCGCGCGGTGAGGTCGCGAGCCAGCTGTCCACGGACGTGACCGAAGTTCTCCTGGCCGCTTCAGGCAGCACCCAGCCGTGAGATATCTGCTGCTCCACACGCCGGTCTGGCAGCTGGCGAACCTCGCCCCGATGCTCGAGGGGGCGCAGATCGAGGTGCGCGAAGCGCGCCTGCCGCGCCACCTGGTCGTGGACGAGCGACCCACCGTCTTCATCCTCGACTCGGAGAGCCGGTCGGTATTCCCCCTCGACGTACTGCGCGCCTTCGTGGACGCGGGGGGCGCGATCATCGCTCTGGGCCGCGAGGGCGAGCCGGACCTTCCGGCGGAGATGCCGGCGGAGCTGCTCTCGGCGTTCGTGCGCCCCCCCCCCGGCCCACGCCAGTTGCTCGCCGCGGTGCGCGCGGGATACCGCGAGGCCGCGGCGCGCGCCGAAACGGCCCGGGCCCGTGGCGAGGCCGCGAGCCGCGGCCGCGAGATCGGGGAGCTGACGCGCATCGGCACGGCGCTCGGGACCGAACGCGACCTCAACACGCTGCTCGACCTGATCCTCACACAGGCCCGGCGCATCACGTCGTCCGACGCGGGCAGCCTGTACCTCGTCGAGACGAGCGAGATCGGCCAGAAGCGGCTGCGGTTCCAACGCGCGCAGACCTACTCCAAGCCGGAAGCGCCGTTCGTGGAATTCACGATGCCGACGGACCGGACCAGCCTTGCCGGCTACGCGGCCGTGACGGGCGAACCACTCATCATCGACGACGCCTATTTCCTGCCGCCCGATGTCGAGTACAGCATCAACCGCTCCTTCGACGAGCGCTACGGCTACCGCACCAAGTCGATGCTGGTCATCCCGATGAAGGACCACAAGGAGCAGGTCATCGGCGTGCTGCAGCTGATCAACCGCAAGCGGAACCTCGAGGCGGTGCTCGCGACTCCGGCGGACGTGGAGCAGCACGTGGTCCCCTACTCCAAGCGCACGGTCGAGCTGGTCACCGCGCTTGCGGGCCAGGCCGCGGTCGCCATCGAAAACAGCCAGCTCTACCGCGAGATCGAGCGCCTGTTCGAGGGGTTCGTGCAGGCAGCGGTGCACGCGATCGAGCAGCGCGATCCCACCACCTTCGGGCACTCGGGCCGCGTGGCGAACATGACGGTCGACCTCGCCATGGTCGTGGATCGGGCGGGCGACGGGCCGTACGGGGGGATCAAGTTCACGCGGGAGCAGATCCGCGAGATCCGCTACGCCGGACTGCTGCACGATTTCGGCAAAGTCGGGGTACGGGAGCAGGTCCTCGTCAAGGCGAAGAAGCTGTATCCGCTGCAGCTCGAGCTGATCAGGCAGCGGCACGACTTCGTGCGGCGTACCATCGAGCGCGAGTTCTGGCGCAAGCGTGCCGAGTTCCTCGAGGCGGGCGGGCGCAAGGGGTACGAAGAGTTCTTGCGGGGGCTCGAGGAGGCCCACGCCGGCGAGCTCGCCGAGCTCGAGAAGTTCCTCAAGATGGTGCTCGAAGCGAACGAGCCGACCGTGCTCCCCGCCGGGCAGTTCGAGCAGCTCGCCGCCCTGGCACGGCGAACGTACGAGGATCCGACCGGCTCACCGCACCCTTACCTGACCGAGAAGGAGGTGCGGTACCTGACCATTTCGAAGGGCAGCCTCGACGAGGCCGAGCGACTCGAGATCGAGAGCCACGTGACGCACACCTACCGGTTCCTGCAGCAGATCCCGTGGACCCGCGAGCTGCAGGAGATCCCTCTCATTGCCTACGGGCACCATGAAAAGCTGGACGGCGCGGGCTACCCGCGCGGCGTGACCGGCGAGGCGATCCCCGTCCAGACGCGCATGATGACGATCAGCGACATCTACGACGCGCTGACCGCCGCGGACCGCCCCTACAAGCCGGCCGTCGCGCCGACGCGGGCCCTGGACATCATGGCGGACGAAGTGCGGGCCGGACAGCTCGACCCCGACCTGTTCCGGCTGTTCGTCGACGGCAAGGTGTTCGAGGCGCGGGTCTAGCGGACGAAGAGCTTCAGGGCCACGACCATCAGGAACACCGCGAAGCCGCGCCGCAACGCGAGGTCGCCGAGCGTCCCAGCGAGCTTCGCGCCCACCAGCGCGCCGAGCAACAGCCCCGCGGCGATGACGGCCGCGTAGGGAACGTTGACCTGGCCGCGCTTATAGTACTCAAGCGTGCCGATCAGGATTCCCGCGGGGAGGACCAAGGCGGCGAGCGAGGTGCCGTTCGCAGTGTGCTGGGGCAGGCCCAGGAGCAGCACCAGGCCGGGCACGATGACCACGGCACCCCCGACGCCGAACAGCCCCGACACCACCCCGGCCACCAGGCCGATCACGCTCACCAGCACCCAGTTCATCGGTCGTCTCCTTGTCTCGGGGTCCCCCAGCCGCCGCCGCCGGGCGTCTCGATGCAGAGTACGTCGCCGGGCTCGAGCCGCGCGCTCGCCTTGGGCGCGAGCGGCGCGCCGTTCAAGATAGTCCGCCCCAGCGCGCCATGCCCGCCGCCCGCGACCCCCGCCGGCGCGTGGCGGCGCCGTTCGGCGAGGATACTCGCCTCCATCGGCGCCAGCGCCTCGAACTCACGAACGACACCGTCGCCACCGGCCCAGCGCCCCACACCCCCGCTCCCCCGGCGCAAGCCATAGGCTCGCACGCGCACGGGAAACTCGAGCTCCAGGACCTCGATCGGCGTGTTCCGCGTGTTCGACATGCCCACGTGAACGCCCCACGGGCCATGCGCGCCGCGGCTCGCCCCCTGCCCACCACCGATCGTCTCGTAATACGTCCACGTCGATCCCCCCAACGTGACGTTGTTCATCGTCCCCTGCCCCTGCGCGGGCACCGGAAGGCCGCCGCTGGCCAGCGCGAGCAAGACCGTATCGACGATTCGCTGCGATGTCTCGACGTTGCCCGCGGCGACCGCGCTCGGGTAGCGTGCGTTGATGAGGCAGCCCTCCGGCGCGGTGACCCGCACCGCGCGCTGCAGCCCGCCGTTCGTGGGCACGTCCTCGGGCGTCAGGGTCCGCACCACGAACAGCACAGCCGAGCGGGCGACCGCGAGCGGGCAGTTCACGTTGCCCCGTGCGGCAGGCGCGGTGCCGGTGAAATCGGCGTGGAACACCCCGTCACGGATGTCGATGCGCACGGTGATCGGGAGGTCGACGTCGTCCACACCGTCGCCTTCGAGCCAGTCCGTGGCGGCGAGACCGGTGGCCGGGATGTGTCGCAGCGCCTCGCGCGTGCGGCGCTCGGCATAGTCCAGGAGGTCGCGGGCCGCGCCGCGCACCGTCGCCCACCCGTAACGCACGGCGAGCGCCCGCAGCCCGTCCGCGCCGCGCTCGACTGCGGCACGCTGGGCTGTCAGGTCACCGCGCCGTGTCTCGGGTGTCCGCACGTTCGCGAGCAACAGCCGCTCGACTTCCTGCGTCAGCCGGAGCGGCGGCAGGATCACGCCCTCGGCGAAGATCTCCCGTGCCCCTGCCGGCATGCTCCCCGCCTGAACGCCGCCGACATCGGAGTGGTGCGCCCGCACGACACTGTAGCCCCCCACCCCGCCTTCCACGTCGATGGCGCCGATCAGGGTAATATCGGGAAGGTGCGACCCACCGGTGTAGGGATCGTTCAGGATGAAGACCTCGCCCGGCCGGGGGGTAAGCGCCCGGACCGCCGCCACCGACTCGGCCATGGCGCCGAGATGCACCGGAATGTGCGCCGCCTGCGCGATCATCGCGCCGCCGGCGTCGAACAACGCCGCCGAGCAGTCGCGCCGCTCGCGGATGTTGGGCGACAACGCGGAGTGGATCAACACGAGCCCCATCTCCTCCGCTATCGACGCAAAGGCGTGCCCCAGGACTTCCAGGCCGACCGCGTCCAGCGTCACCGCCGCTCCACCAGCACGGCACCCGAGACATGCGCGACGCCGCGCCAACCCGGCTCGATCAACGCCGTGGCGTCCCGCCCCGCGAGGATTGCGGGCCCATCGAGCGTGACACCGGGTGCGAGACCGTCGAGCGGCCACACCGACGCCATGACCCGCTCGCCGCAAACCGTGACGGGACGGCGCGCCGTCGGCTGGCCCGCCGTGCGCCCCCCCCCGGCGAACCGCGGCAGCGGTGCCTCGCGCAGCGCCACTACCCGCAGGTTCACGAGCTCGACCGGCTGGCCGCCGCCCCCGTGTCCGTAGCGCGCGCGGTGCGCCGCCAGAAACGCGTCGCGGATGTGCCGAGGCTCGTCGCTCTCCACTGGCACGGTCACTTCATAGCCCTGCCCCGCGAACCGGCAATCGGCATACCTCAGCAACGCGCATCCGGGGACCTGCTTCGCCGCCTCAGTGAGGAGCGGGCGGAACGCATCCCCGATGTCCGTCGGGTTCAACTCGTCGAGCGAACGATGCCACGATGCCAACAGGTCCGTTCGCTCGGCCGCGGCGGCGAGTCCCAAGGCCGAGAGCACCCCCGGATGGGGCGGAATCACGATCGTGCGCATCCCGAGCGCGTCGGCGAGGGCGCACCCGAACAACGGTCCCGCGCCACCGAACGGGAGCAGCGCCAAGCGCCGCGGATCGAGTCCGCGCGCCACGCTCACCCGCTTCAGCGCCCGTGCCATCACCGCCGTCGCGACGCTGACGATCCCGGCCGCGACTCGCGCGGGCTCGGCGCCCGCGGCGGGACCCAGCGACGCGATGGTGCGGTACGCGGCGGCGGGGTCGAGGCGCACCTCGTCGGCGAGCGGGCTCTCCGGATCTAGCCAGCCGAGCACGAGGCAGGCATCGGTGACGGTCGGTCGGTCGCCACCCCGGGCATAGCAGGCCGGGCCGGGCACGGCGCCGGCCGAGTCGGGACCGACCCTCAACGCCCCGCCGGCGTCCACTCGCGCGACGCTGCCGCCGCCCGCGCTCACCGTCTCGATCAGGATGGCCGGCAGGGCGAGCGCGACGCCCGCGACCACGCTCCCCCCGTCGCTGACGGCTCTGCCGCCCGTCACGAGGCTCGCATCCGCGCTGGTGCCGCCCATGTCGAGCGTGAGGAGGTCGGAGCATCCGACCGCAGCCCCGGCGAGCCGGGCGCCCACCACGCCGCCGGCGGGACCCGAGAG
>JBOHSI010000026.1:0-5504 GCA_050733055.1 Gemmatimonadales bacterium | reverse complement strand
GGGCGTCCTTGAAGTACGGATGCTCGCTCGACGCATGGTTCAGCACCATGTCGATGAGCACCCGGATGCCACGCCGGTGCGCCTCGGCAACCAGCCGCTTGAAGTCCTCGTTGGTGCCGTAGTCCGGCTCCACCTGGTAGTAGTTCGTGACGTCGTAGCCGTGATAGCTCGGTGATTCGGCAACGGGCATGAGCCAGATGCAGCGGGCACCCAGGTCGTGTTGCGAGTCCGGCTTGCCGTCGTTGATGTAGCCGAGTTTCTGGACGAGGCCGTTCAAGTCCCCGATCCCGTCGCCGTCGCTGTCGTAGAACGAGCGCACGAAGATCTCGTAGCAGACGGCGCCGCTCTTCCACTCCTGGGCGACGGCCGGAACGACGGATGTGAGGAGTGCGGTGCAGAGCGTGGCGATCCTAGAGGAGATAGCCACGCCTCATGAGTGAGCGCCCCGAGGCCGCGTAGCCGTCCGGGCCCGGCAGATGGAAGCTGAGGGAATCGGCGAGGCGGTCGTAGATGTTGAACAGCACGCAGACGTGGATCGCGTCCTCTACGCCCTCATCGCTCACGCCGGCGGCGCGGAGTGGCTCGAGATCGGCCGGGCGCACCTCGACCGGGGCGAGGGTGAGCTTCTCCAGGAAGCCGAGGGTGGCGCGGACCTTCGGATCGACCGGCGCCGTGCGCCAATCGGCCAGCACCGCCGCGACCAGCTTCTCGTCCTTCAGGGCCAGCGACGCGACCGCGCCGTGAGCGCCCGTTCAGAATACGCATTGGTTCAGGCGCGACGTGAATGCCGCGAACAGCTCCCGCTCGCCCACGCTCCAGGCCGAGGGCCCGCGCATCACCGCCTGCGTCCAGTCGCACATCGGGCGGCCGAAGAACTCCGGCCGGTACAGGAGCGTCTTGACGACGTCGGGGACCCGCCGGTTGCTCACGAGCCGGATCAGCATGAGCTTCAGGCGCTGCGGGAGGCGATGCCCGCGCTCCACCGGGCGGAGACGCATCAGTCCGGCTCCTCGCCTCGGAGAGCGGCGAGCCCGCGCTCGAGCCGGCCCAGCGCAGCGCCGAGCGCCGCGGCAACCGTGACCTCGAAAAGGGCGTCATCCGAGTTGCCGGCGCGCTGCAGGGCTGCGATGTCGCCGTCGGTAACCTCGTAGGCGCGGAGGGCCACGTTGTCGACGTAGCTCACGAGTGGGGCAGGCACCCCGTCACCGGCTCCGCCCCCCGGGTCGCGCCGCCCCCCGAGCCGGGCCGCCCGTGCCAGCGTGGCGCGACGGAGCTCGCTCGGCGTGTGGCCGGGCGCGGCCAACACGCTCTCGACTAGACGCTCGGTGAAGGCGGCGTACCGCCCGTTGGTGTTCATGACCACTCCTTTGATTAAGTGGAAGCCGGCGCGAGGGCTCGTCAAGGGGATGCACGGACTACTGCCACCCGACCTCCAGCACCCGCTGCGCGTTCTCACCCAGCACCTTCTTCACGTCGGCCGGGGCCATCCCGCGGTCGAGCAGCGTCGCCGTGACGGCCGGCAGCATCGAGGCGTCCTCGACGTCGTCCGGCGGATCCGTGAACCCGTCGAAGTCGCTGCCGAGCGCGATGTGATCGAACGACCCCGTCACCGCATGGATGTGCTCGACCGTCCGCCAGATGAGGTCGAGCCCGTTCCGGGGCGGGTGCGGCTGCCGCAGCCAGTAGGTCATGAAGATCACGCCGACCAGACCGCCCGAGCGGGCGATCTCCCGCAGCTCGTCGTCCGCGAGGCAGTACGGGTCGGGGTTGTAGCGCTGCACCCCCACGTGGGTGGCGACGATGGGGCGAGACCGGTTCAGCGCTGCGAACACCGCCCCCCGCGCATCCGGCGTGCAGTGCGTGACGTCGACGAGCATCCGCAGCTCGACCATCCGATGCAGCACGTCCCTCCCGAACGGGGTGAGCGCCGTGGCGTGGCTCCACTGAAGGTCGAACGGACACAGCTTGCGAATGAACATCTCCCGGGGGATGCCACCCGACGTCTGCGCGGCGATCCCGTTGTCGAAGAAATGGCTCAGCGTCACCAGCGCCACGCCGCGGCGCGCCAGGTCGTCGAGGCCCTGGATCCTGCCCTCCAGGACGTGCGCTCCCTCCACTGCGTGTACGACGGCGATCTTCCCCGCGGTCCGGATCCGCCGCACGTCGGCCGCGGAGCGCGCCACTTCGGCGCGATCCGGGTGCCGCGCGACCTGCTCCTCCAGCATGTCGATCATCTCCAGCACGCGCCCCAGCCGACTCCCTGACGTGATCTTGCGGTAGACGGGAAGCAGGAGCCACCCGGCCGCCCGCAGCAGGAAGCACTGGCGAAACAGCTCCGTTTCGGGGAGATGGTGCGTCGCCCAGATCACGCCGACGCCACCACGCTCGAGCGTCGGAAAGTCGCTGCGCGACGAGAGCGGGTTGAATGTCCGGCCCGACATGTAATGCCGCCAGAGGTCACGGCCATACAGGTACGCCTTGAGCGAGGGGTGCACGTGCACGTCTGTCAGCGGGGCGTCACGGTGCAGTTGGGCAATCAGCTCGCGGTCGTCACTCACAGCGCGTCTTCCAGGCTGGCGCTGTGAAGCCTGACGTCCCGGTCGTCCGTGACCTTCTCGATCGACACGCCCCGGAGTAGCCCGCCCGCCCCCACCTCCCAGCACTCCCTGACCAACAGTCGGTTGCGCGCGTCCCGGTAGTCCACGGTCAACGCGCTGCCCTGAAACTCCAACACAGCGAATCCGTTCCATCCGACCTTGGTCCGCCGCGGGCCGAGCTCGGCTCTCCTGCGCCGATCGTAGAGCACCAGGCCGACTTGGTGTCGCGCGTCGGCCTTCGGCTCCTCGTCGATGTCTTCGATGGGCAAGCCGCCGTGCCCGATGCATCGTCCGTACGCTTCGAGCCTCCCGTGCTCCGTGGCGTGCTTACCGTAGATCGCGAACCGGTGCTCGTGGCCCCAAAACCACAGTACCGGCCGATGCACAAGCTCCGAAAGCTGCCTCGCGGCGTTGTCGTGGATCGCCTCGAACTGAGAGTGGTACTGGTGATGACTCAGCAGGATGACGCCGCGCGTGCGGTCGTGCAGCTTCACGTCCTCCCGGAGCCATTTCATGAGTTTGTCGTGCAGCCTGCAACTCGGCTTGAAGATCTTATCGAGGAAGGGCAGGCCCGCCGAGTAGTAGCCGGTGTCGAGACCGATCACCAGCCAGTGCTCGTTCCGGAGGCAAAAGAAGCTCGCCCGCTGGCCGGCACCGCCGATGCCGAGCCTGGGAAGCAGGTACTTAAAGTAGCCCTTGCCCCGCGCATACATCTCGTGGTTCGAGTTGAGGGCAAAGCTCCCCACACTGCCGACCGGCCAGCTCACCCGCCCGCCCAGCATGTTGTCGTACATCTCCTGCTTCGTTCCCACGTAGTAGACGTCGCCGAGGTGGATCGTGAAGTGTGGCTCGGCTTGCGCCATCGCGGTGGCGACTTCGTGCGCCTCTCGCGTCCCTGTACCCCAGTCACCGACGATCGCGATCCTCACCCGATCATCCGCAAGCGGGTAGATGCCACGATCGGCCGGCGTCGCATCGTAGGTGGCAAACGGATACTTGCCGCCGATCCGGGTCTTCAGGTAATGCCACAGCCACAGGACCCACTTGATCTTCAGGTAGTCCACGGCCCGGTTGAAGCGGCCGGGTCGCGCGGCTTGCCTGTAGAGCTCGTCCTGCGTAAGTCGATGGGACGGGCCCAGAGCACGTGGCACGCCCAAGAGGTGCGCGGGGTCTCGATACGAGCTCCCTTGTGGGTGGGTCACCGGTAAGGGGCAGGAGGCGGTAGGGGGCGGTCAGCGGCGGTGGAGGTCACAGTGCAAGGCCGACGGGCGCAGGTGTTCATGACGCGGGAAAATGACGCGGGTGGCGCTACTCGGATAGCCGACGGCGTCGACGTCTGGGCGCCCACCCAGTTTCAGACCGGCGTGCAGGGCCTCGGCGCCCAGATCGGCGGCGTGCCGTCGGAGAAGGTCAACGTGCACACGACCTATCTCGGCGGCTGGTTCGGGCGGCGGTTCGAGCTGGACTTCACCCAGGAGGCCCTCGAGGCGTCGAAGGCCGTCGGCGCGCCGGTGAAGGTGATCTGGTCCCGTGAAGACGACATCCGGCACGCGCAGTATCGACCCGCGCGCCACCACCGGCTGCGAGCTGGTCTCGACGCAAGCAGCCGGCCGGTCGCCTGGACGCACCGCCTCGTGGCGCCGTCGATCATGGCGCGGATATTCCCACAAACCATCAAGAACGGACTGGACGAAGAAGCCGTCGAAGGCGGCGTCGGGATGCCCTACGCGATCCCGAACGTCCCCGTCGACTACGTGCTCACGGACACGGGGATCCCGGTCGGGTTCTGGCGCTCGGTGAACAACTCGTTCAACGCGTTCGTGGTCGAGAGCTTCATCGACGAGCTGGCCCACGCCGCCAAGCAGGACCCGTACGAGCACCGGCGGGATCGGCTCGGCAGGGCGCCGCGTCACCTGGGCGTGCTCAACCTCGCCGCCGCCAAGGCGGGCTGGGCCACGGCGCCGCCGGCTGGCCGTTCCCGCGGCATCGCCGTGTACAAGTCGTTCGAGAGCTACGTGGCCCAGGTGGCCGAAGTGTCCGTGGAGTCGGACGGCCGCGTGCGCGTGCACCGCGTCGTATGCGCCGTGGATTGCGGGCCCGTCGTGAACCCGGACATCGTCGAGGCTCCGATGCAGAGCGGGATCGTGTACGGGCTCACGGCGGCGCTGTACGGCTATATCGCCATCGAGGGAGGGCGCGTGAAGCAGAGCAACTTCCACGACTACCCGATGTTGCGAATGCCCGAGATGCCGAAGGTCGAGGTGCACATCGTGCCGAGCACGGACGCGCAGGGCGGCGTCGGCGAGCCCGGCACGCCGCCGATCGCGCCGGCGGTGTGCAACGCGATCTTCGCGGCGACGGGGAAGCGGATTCGAAGACTTCCCATCGGGAAGGTGGTCTAGCTACCAAGAAGCGCTGGGAGCGGGGAGCGGTACTCTGGCGGCGCGCGCAGGATATCCGGTGTGCACCGTCAGGTACCGCTCCCCGCTCCCTGCTCCCCGTTTCCTTCAGTTCACCACCGTCACCGATCCGTTCATTCCCCCGTGGTTGGTGCAGGTGTAGTTGTATGCGCCAACGACGTTGAACGTGCGGGTCACGCTCCCAGCGTCGCGATTGGGTATGTTGCCGCCAGGAGGCCCGCTGCCCGCGAACGTCACGTTGTGCACGATCGCTCCATCGTTCCAGGTCCAGGTCACTTCACCGACGCCTGCGGTGCCCTGGTTGACCTTAACGACGACGCTACTGGGATTGAACCGTAAACCGGACAGGCTCACCGCCTGGGTCAGCGGCGGCGCCATGGCGGTCGCGGTGAAGTCTTGGGTGAGGGCCAAACCCGTCACGCCAGCCCTCACCACGTAATTCGTGCCCATGCCGAGCGTAAGGACCGTGGTGGCAACCCCGCTCGAG
>JBOHSI010000025.1:0-10646 GCA_050733055.1 Gemmatimonadales bacterium | reverse complement strand
GCACAGTCGCTTCGTGGGGCGCCCTCGCCTCACTTCCTCTCAGGCTCGCATGGCCGCCGCCAGGACCCCCGGCAGCTTGCTCCAGCTCCCCCGCTCCTCCAACCTCGTGAGTCGCCGCATCACCCTGTGCGCGCTCCGGTGGGTCGGGAACGTCACGGGCTTCGGGCGAACGGCGATGGGATGGCGCAACACAACTTTCTCGATGCCCTCGAGCATGGCGCTGTTGTGCACCCAGCCTTGGCCGCTTTGGATGTTCGAGAGCGTGGAGCTTGGATGGGGGCCCCATGGCGGCGTACCCCACGCGAACACAAACCCCGACCAGGCATTCAGGGACACCGCGCCGTACCGGAGGTCCAGAATCGCGCCCTCGACAGCCTCGCCAAGCCGCGGGTCCTTCATGGCTTTCGGATGCACGACCAGGCCGGCCGAGAGTGTTCCCCACAGCCGGTCGTTCGCAAACGTGACCGCCTGCTCGAGGAACTCGACCGGGTCTCGGCTGCCGACTTGGGTCTCGAACAGGATCGGGCAGAACGACTCCGTTCGGAAGGCGCGCTCGCCGCGGTCGTCGGCGTCGATGCCGGGAATCAGTGTCCACGGCAGGATGTCCTCGCCTGGCCCCCCGAATCTGCGAATTCCGGGCCGCCCTTCGCTGAAGGCACGCCAGCGCTCCGCTGCGCCCGGGTAGTACGCCTTTCGGGTGATCGCGTTCGACAGGGCCCGCTCGACGCCCGCGAGGAACGCCTCGCGCTGCGCCCAGCCCTTCGGCGTCACGAGCACCTTTGTCGCGTTACAGTTGAAGGAGGCGTTGAAGATCAGCCCACTGGCCACGTCCTCGGCTTGGTAGAGGAGCTGCTGCTCGGTGTACGGGCCCGGCACCATGATCACCGGCGAAACGTTCCCCAGCTCAGCCGTGATCGGTTTGTCGAGCAAGGGCCGACCCTGCGCCTTGCGCGCTTCGCGGTCTGCTCCGGGCGGTCCCCAGACGATCAGGTCGAACGTCTTGTCGGACCCCGTCAGGTGAACCTCCTGGATGCCGGGGTGGTGGGCGAGGTACTCGCCCTCGTTCGCGCCCCCATGGGTGATGGCCAGGAAGTCCTGCGCGATCGCGTCGGCGAACGCCTCCTCGAGAAAGGGACCGAGGTAGGCGTTGACCGGGCTCATCTTCACCACGCACACCTTGCCCTCGTTGAAGAGCTTGGTGAGGACGTCCATCGAAACGATGGCGTTGATGTTCCCGGCGCCGAGCACCAGGACTACGCGGCCATCGTGGTCGGGATGCTTGTAAAACCGGGCGCGCGACGCGTGCATCTCCTCCTCGCTGATGCCCGGCTGCAAGTGGACATCGACCCGGACGCCGTTGAAGAGCACCCCATCAATACGGTTCGTCGGGAACACCTGAACCGCGAGCCGTGCGTCGATGGTGCGGCCCACCTTCCCGATCGGCGTGTTGCCCGCGCGCCGGATGGCGGCGAGCGACTCCTGGATCAGCCGAAGGTGGCGAACCACGAACGATGGCGCCGTCCACTCTTCGCCCTCGGCGGGGGTCCCCGAGGGAATCCCTTTCGCCCGGCAAGCGGCCTCGACGCTGCGCTCGGCGACCTTGAGGTAGCCCGCCTGCATCGAGCGGGCGAGGGCGATCCGGTCGTCGAGCGAGAGCCTCGCGAACTTGCGGGCGCCGTGCTGCAGGCGAGCGACCGCCTCGTCGAGCTGGTCTCGACTCGTGGGCCGGGGAACGTCCACACGGGACTGGGTGGCCGGCTGGCTCGGCCGGCTCGGGGCAAGAGTCGTCATCGGGTCACCTCCGAAATCACGCCGCGCGGGGCGACGCTGTGAGAGCTCTGGTCGCTATTTCGAGTACTCGCCCTTCCAGTCTACCGTGAATTCGGTTGGCGAGATCATGCGGCCCTGGTACGTGCCGCTCCCCGTAACGCCCTGATACTGACCCGTTCCTGTTGCAAGGGTCCAACTTCCTTCGAACGAAGTCATGGGGGCGTTTTCGCGCATTACTGTCGTCACTTTTCCATTCCACTTGGTGACCGTGGTTTCCCCGTTCTTGGAGAACGTGATGTAGCCTTGGTGCGGCCCGTTTCCCTGGATGAGATCGGCGGTCTCCACGCTGATCGCTTCGGCGCCATCCATGTAATCGGCGCGGCCGGTGTTGCGGTTGGAGCCCTTCGCTTGGGTGAGCATGACAACGTGGCCGTCGATATCCCCCACCGGGCCCGCGTGCTGTTGGACATACGCGAGTCTGAACGTCCCTGAGATCTTGGTTCGCTCGCCCTCGTGCCGGGCCCCCAGCAGCGGGATCAGCAACAGCGGCAACGAGACCGCGATCATTCCCTGCTTCGGCGTAAGCCTGAACATGGCGAGATCCTCTCGTTGGGCGTCAGCTTCCTTAAGCGTGCCTTGCAGCGTCAGCAACCAGGTCCTACTATAGGTAGTTGCGTCAGGTAGGCATCAGAAACTCCTCAGACGGCGCTCGATGCTGCGGCTCAGGACGTTGGGCAGCCCCTCGGTTGAGGGAAGCGCGGGCCCGCTGAGCGGCGCGGCCGCCCAACGGAAGTCCCTCGCCCTCCTTGCACTCTTGGCATGCGCCGGGGAGCGCGGCGTCAGCCGCGACAAGATCCTTGCCTACCTGTGGCCAGAGACGGAGGCTCCGAAGGCGGCCCACCGTCTGAGCCAAGTCTTACACGCTCTACGCCGAGACCTCGAGGCGGAGGCGCTGTTCCTCGGCACGAGCGAGCTCCGGCTGAACCCGCAAGTCATCTCCACCGACACCGTGGAATTCACCGACGCCCTGGACCGGGGCGACCTCGAGCGCGCCGTCTCGCTTTACGGTGGTCCGTTCCTGGACGGCTTCTATTTGACCGGGGCGGTCGAATTCGAGCGCTGGGTCGAAGTGGAGCGGGCGCAGTATGCCAAGCACTGGAGCGCGGCGCTCGAATCCCTGGCGTCGGGTGCTGCCCGCCGCAGCGACTGGCGGAGAGCGGCCGACTGGTGGCGACCCCTCGCCGAGAACGATCCGCTCAATTCGCGGATCGCCGTCTGCTTCATTGAGGCGCTGAGTGCGGGGGGTGACCGGGCCGGTGCCCTCCAAGTCGCCCAGTTGCACGAGAAGCTACTCCGCGAGGAGTTGGACGCCGCCCCCGATCCGGCCGTGCTCGCGGCGGTGGAGCGAATCCGAACGCGCCCTGCTGATCTCCCTGCGTCATCCCCACCGGCCCGAGCGCCGGAGCCGGGAGCGCCGGTTGCGGCGATCGCCGTTCTGCCCTTCGTCAATCTCAGCTCTGACCGGGAGGACGAGTACTTCAGCGACGGGATGACTGACGAGCTCATGAACGCGCTCGCCCACGTGGAAGAGTTGCGAGTGGCGTCACGTACCTCGTGTTTCGCTTTCAAGGGGAAGAGTGCGGACGTGCGGGAGATCGGCGACCGGTTGAAGGTAGGCGCGGTGGTGGAGGGAAGTGTGCGAAAGGCGGGTAATCAAGTCCGCATCACCGCCGAGCTCGTGAGCGTGGCCGACGGGTATCAACTGTGGTCGGAGACCTACCAGCGGACCCTCGCTGACGTGTTCGCCGTGCAGGAAGAGCTGGCCCGGGCCATCGTCAGTGCATTGTCACTCAAGGTTCCGGAAAAGATCGGACGGCCCCTCGTCAAGCCCTCGACCGAGGTGCTGGAGGCGTATACGCTGTACTTGCGAGGCCGCTACTGTGCGAACAAGCGGACGGCAGAAGGACTGCGGGCGGCCACCGAATACTTCAACCGCGCGATCGAGCGAGATCCGCGCTACGCCCTCGCGCACGCGGGACTCGCCGAGAGCTATGTCCTGCGCGGCTTTGAAGAATTCAGTCTAGACCTGCGGCCTGCGGAAGCTATGCCGAAAGCCAAAGCCGCAGCGTTGCAGGCCCTCGAGATCGAGCCAACGCTGGCGGATGCGCATGGCTGGCTCGGCGCCGTCGCGATGCTGTACGATTGGGACTGGCCGGCTGCTGAGCGGCACTTCCAGCGAGCCCTTACCCTGAATCCCAGCGCGATCCTTGCGCTGCTTTGGTACGCCGTCTTCCTCGGTGCCAGGGGCCAGCACGACGAAAGTATGCGGCTCGCCAAGCGCGCCGAAACTCTCGACCCGGGCTCGCTCACGGCCCATCTGGTTGTGGCGCGCTGCTATTACTGGGCGCGTCGCTATGATGAGGCGATAGAGCAGCTGCGTGCCGTCTTGGAGATGGAGCCCAACCACGCGTTGACCTATGTGTGGCTCGCTCGCGCCTACAATGCGAAAGGCCTGTTTGGGAAGGCGCTAGCCGAGGGCGAAAAGGGGATGCGTCTGGTGGGACGACTCCCCATCCTGTTGATGATCTGCGGGCACACGTACGGCCGGCTGGGACGGAGGGAGGAGTCACAAGGCATTCTCGAGGAGCTGCGCAACCATGGGCGGCGCTGCTACGTCCCCGCCGTCTACGAGGCGTCCATCTTGGCCGGCCTCGGCGACAATGATGCGGCGCTGAGGCTGTATGAGCTCGCCTCCGAACAACGCGCCGGTTCCTTGGCCTGGTTTCTCATCGACGCGTTCTGGGAGCCTCTGACCGCGGATCCCAGATTCGGCGTGCTGCGCAAGAAGATGGGGTTCGAGCTCTGAGTTCGGTCCCGATTCTGCTCTGACCTTCCTGCGACATCCGGCCTGGAGAGCGGATTCCCTCCCAGCCTCTCATCGAGCGGCCGCCGAGCGCCTCAGCCGAAGCACTGAAATCCAGGTGAGGAATTTCTGAATCGGACCTGAAGGGTGGGTTCTATACTGGGCTGCGTCGGGCAGCCAATACGCGCTGCGAGTAGCTCACTTCAGGAGGGAGGGTACAACGATGTCTTACACTCCTCACACCGCCGCCCGGGCGATCATACTGGCGGCTCTCGTCGGCGGGTCCGCCCTTGTTGTCCCAACGGCCGCGAGCGCACAGTCGGCCGCTTCGGAGCGGGCGCTGCTGAACAGGTTTGTATCGGCTCAGGGTGGCAGCGCCACCGCCTCGGCTCACCTTGCAGTGGCCCCGATCGCTGAACAGAGGTTCATCGATGGCGAGCGGGCGCTGCTGAACCGGGCTCCGCTGTTTCACAAGCCCGAAGGCACCCAGCCGATTGCCACCGACGCTGGGTACCGCGACGGGGTGAAGGCGCTGCTCAACCGGTCGAGTTCGTGAACCCGCCGCCGCACGCCGTCGCCGTCCTGGAGCTCGGACGTAGCGGATAGCGAGCCTCGGGGCGGCGCGGCGCGGCAACGTAGAGGACAGAGCAGCATCGTCGTCGTTGACGCAGATAGCGATCACCGCTCCGAGTCCTCGCCGAGTCGCCGTTCGCGCCGCTCGAGCCACTGCTTCACGGCGAAGCCGAGCGATGCGCCGAAGCCGCCGCTGGCGATGGCGAGGAGAAATTTTCCGGTCATGACGAGCACGGTCACGGACTGCCTCCGGCACTGACGGGTTGAACGCCAACGCCCCCACTCGTTCACGATCGACGGTGGGGGCGCTGGCGTCAGCGAAACCGATCCGCTGCTGCAGCCTATCTGCCACGCATTCGATCCTTCGACCGCTTCCGCTCGACCAGCCGCATCGGATTGACGCGGAGGACGAGGGGCTGCGGACACACGCGACGGCGAATGGACCGCATCATGGGTGCAGCATACCCAGGCGGCGTGGTCCTGGTCAACGGCCGGTGAGCCTCCGGTACGCGCCGAGGTGGCGGAGCGCCGCCGCGCGCTTGCCGGCCTTCTCGTACAGTCGTGCCAAATTGAAATGCGCGTCGGCAAGCGTGGGATCCGCCGACAGAGCGGAGCGATATGCCTCGACGGCATCCGCCGGCCGTGCCAGGTCCTCGAACGCGATGCCGAGGTTGTAGGCGGCCGTGGCGTGGTCGGGGTTGTCACCGAGGGCCGCCCGGTAGTGCCGCTCGGCCTCGGCCACGAGTCCCTGCTCGTGCAGCAGCCGGCCGAGGTTGACGTGGGCGTCGGCGTGGTGGGCGTCGAGCTCGAGCGCCCGGCGGTAGGCGTCGCGCGCCTCCACGGGCGCCGCCACCTCGAGCTCGAGCCCGAGCTCGTACCAGTCTTTCGCGGAGAGGTCGTCCCCGACGCGGCGGGCGGCCTTCGCGGCCCGGCGGGCCATGGGCGCCGCGCGGCTGGCGAGCTCGGAGACCGCGAAGTCGAGCTGCATCTGACCCGACTCCGGGCTCCAGGTCGCCTCGCCGTCGCTCACCACGATGCGGTCATCCTCCGCCGCGATACGCAGCTCGGCCAGCGAGCGCCCGCGCGGCAGCTGGGCTTTGAGCCCGCGCAGCGCGCGGCGGATGCGCCGGGTCGGGATGCGCGCGGCGACCAGGCCTTTGGCGGTGCGGAGAATGACGAGGTCCTGGAAGGAGAACAGCAGCTGGCCGCGGGGGCCGCGGCCGGGCGTCAAAAAACCGTCGCGCGCGAATCCCCGTACCTGCGCGACGGTCAATCCCAACAGCTTGGCGACGTCTCGGGAGGTATATCCCTTCATCCCGTACTAACCCCTAGCCCCTAGCACCTCCCACCTTGCGCTTGGCGGCCGGCGCAGCCCTGGCAGGTCCCTTCCCCTCGACACGCCTTGCCGGCTTGCGCTCGCCGGCCGTGCCCTTGCCCTTGAGGCTCGCCTTCAACGCCTCCATCAGGTCGATGATCTGCGTCTTGGGCGCCTCGGTCGGTTCTTCGGTGATCTCCTGGCCGTCTACCTTGCGCTGGATCTGCTCGAGAATCCGCTTGCGCACGTTGTCATCGTACGCGTCCGGATGGAACGCGTCCGACGCGGCCTGCTCGATGAGCTGCGTCGCGAGCTGGAGCTCGGGTTTCTTCAGGTCCACCTTCGGGATCGGCACCTCGGCGATCGACCGCACCTCATTGGCGTAGCGCAGCTGCTCCATCACCAGCCCGCCGTCCATGGCGCGGACAGAGATCACGTACTGCTTGCCCCGCGCCGCGTACTGGCCGACGGCGACACGGCCGGTCTGCTTCAGCGCCTCGGCCAGCAGCCGGTACGCCCGCTCCCCGCCCTTGTCGGGCCCGAGGAAGTAGGACTTCTCGAGGTAGATACGGTCGACTTGCTTGTCGGGGACGAACTCCGTGATCTCGATGGCGCCGGTCGCCTTCTCCTCGAGCGCCTTCAGCTCGTCCGGCGTGAAGATGACGTACTGCCCCTTGGTGAACTCGTACCCCTTCACCATCTCGTCTTTTTCGACCTTCGCGCCGTCCTTGGAGCAGACGTACTGCTGTTTCAGCCGGGCCCCGTCCTTCTTGTGGAGCCAGTTGAAAGAGATGGCCGCCGAGGGCTCGCCGGTGGAGAACATCTTGACCGGCACCGAGACCAGGCCGAAGGAGAGGGTCGCAGACCCGATGGAATGTGCGCTCATAGGGGGCCTATAGTAAGATTTCACGCTCATGGGTGCAAATCGCAAGGCCAGCGACCCTCTGGGCGCATACCGCGCAAAGCGGTCGCTGGACCGGACGCCGGAGCCCGGAAGCCGGGCGGCACCGGCTCCTCCCCCGCTCGCCCGGGGCCTGTTCGTGGTCCACATGCATGCGGCCCGTCGGCTGCACTGGGATCTCCGCCTGGAGATGGACGGCGTGCTCAAGTCCTGGGCCGTCCCCAAGGGGCCGTCTCCCAACCCCGCCGACAAGCGCCTCGCGGTCCACGTCGAGGATCACCCCCTCGAGTACGGTGACTTCGAGGGAATCATCCCGGAAGGAAACTACGGCGCGGGCGCCGTGATCGTGTGGGACCGCGGGGTGTGGATCCCGCTGGAGGATCCGCACGAAGGCCTGCGGAAGGGCAAGCTGCTGTTCGAGCTGCGCGGCTACAAGCTGAGGGGCAAATGGACGCTCGTGAAGCTGAAGAAGGGCGAGAAAGAATGGCTGCTCATCAAGGAAAAGGACGGCTACGTCGCCAGCGACGGAGCGCTGCCGGCGGAGTCGGTGCTCTCGGGTCTGAGCGTCGAGGAGCTGAAGGAAGGACGGGACCGTGCGGCGCCGATCAAGCAAGAGCTGGCGCGACTCAAGGCGCCGCGGCGGGTGGTGGCGGTCGCTGATGCCGAGCCGATGCTCGCCGAGACGCGCGAGCGGCCATTCAGCAAGGCCGGTTGGGTGTTCGAGCTGAAGCTCGACGGGTACCGGATCCGTGCGGCGCGGGAGCAGGGCGAAGCATGGCTCCTCACGCGCAAAGGGCACGACCTCGCCGCCGCGTTTCCCGAAATCGCGCGCGCCGTAGCGGCACTGCCGGACGAGGGGTTCATCCTCGACGGGGAACTCGTCGTGCCGGACGACGCGGCCCGGCCCAGCTTTCAGCGGCTCCAGAACCGCGCCAAGGTCGGGCGGCCGCTCGAGGTGCGGCGCGCCGCAGTCGAGACGCCCGCGCTGCTTTACGTATTCGACCTGCTCGCGTTCGAGGGCTACGACCTGCGCCCCCTGCCGCTCGTCACGCGCAAGGCAATCCTCGAGCGGATCTTGCCACGCGCGGGGCCGCTCAAGTACCTCGAGCACTTCGCGAAGGACGGCGAGGCGCTGTACGAGCGGGTCGTGCAGATGGGGCTCGAGGGGATCGTCGCGAAGAAGGCCGATGCGCCGTACCGCGCCGGCCGGACCGAGAGCTGGCTCAAGGTCCGCGCCGATCGCACCGGTGACTTCGTCGTAGTGGGGTTCACGCGGCCGCAGGGCTCCCGCGCTGGCTTCGGGGCGCTGGACTTGGCCGCGTACCAGGACGGGAAGCTCGTCTACGCCGGCCGGGTCGGCAGCGGCTTCACGGAGGCGCAGCTCAAGGAAGTGGGCGCGGCGCTCGAGCGGAGCGGGCGGCGGACGCCGGCATTCGACGGTCCGGCGCCGCCGGACAAGGGCCACACCTGGGTCGAGCCGACACTCGTCGCCGAGGTCAGATACAAGGAGTGGACGGACGAAGGGCTGCTCCGGCAACCGGTGTTTGCACGGTTTCGGGATGACAAGCCGGTGACCGAGATCGCGACTCGGGGAACCGGGAGCGGGGAGCGGGACCTTGAGGTGCCCGCGCCAAGTACCACCCCCCTCTCCCCGCTCCCCAAAGAGGTGAAGTTCTCCAACCTCGACAAGGTGTTCTGGCCCGTGGAGGGCTACACCAAGGGCGATTTGATCGAGTATTACCGCGCCATCTCGCCCTGGCTGCTGCCGTATCTCCAGGACCGCCCTCTCGTGCTCACCCGCTTCCCGGACGGGATCACGGGGAAATCCTTCTTTCAGAAGGACGCGCCGGGATTCATTCCGGAGTGGATTCGCACCGTGCGAATCTGGAGCGAGGACACGCAACGCGAGATCGACTACTTCGTGTGTGACGACGTCGAGTCGCTGCTCTACATCATCAACCTCGGCACGATTCCACTGCACGTGTGGGGCAGCCGGACCGCGGCGCTCGAGCTGCCCGACTGGTGCATCCTCGATCTCGACCCCAAGGAGGCGCCGTTCACGCACGTGGTGACCGTCGCGCGGGCGATCAAAAAGCTGTGCGACGAGATCGAGCTGCCCTGCTTCATCAAGACGAGCGGCTCCACCGGCCTGCACGTGTTGCTGCCCCTCGGCCGCCAGTGCACCTACGAGCAGGCGCGGACGCTCGGCGGCCTGCTCGCCCGGGTGATCGCGGCGGAGCTGCCCGAGATTGCCACCATCACGCGTCAGGTCGGGAAGCGCGGCGCCCGCGTGTACGTCGATTATGTGCAGAACGGACACGGCCGCCTGCTCGTCGCACCCTTCAGCGTGCGCCCGCTCCCGGGCGCGCCGGTCTCCATGCCGCTCGCCTGGAGCGCGGTCACGCCGAAGCTTGACATCCGGAAGTTCACGATCGGGACCGCGCCGGCCCGGATGAAGAAGCTGAAGCAGGACCCGCTGCGGCCGGTGCTCGAGCTCAAGCCGGACTTGGTAAGTGCGCTCGAGCGGCTCCATGCGCGCCTCGGCTGAAGAGCTCCACGTCGCCGTCGGCGATCGGGTCGGTCGCGTCGCGGCCCTGCTGGTTCGGCCGCCCGACGCGCGCGTGCTCTACGTCCTCGCGCACGGCGCTGGCGCCGGGATGCGGCATCCGTTCCTCGAATCCGTGGCCCGAGGCCTCGCAGACCGACGGATCGCCACGTTGCGCTATGAGTTTCCGTACATGGAGGCTCGCGCCCGGCGGCCCGACCCTCCTGCGGTGGCCGAGGCCACGGTGCGGGCGGCGGTGCACGAGGCGGCCGGCCTGGCGCCGGGCGTGCCGCTCCTGGCGGGGGGGAAATCGTTTGGTGGACGGATGACGTCTTCCGCGCAGGCGAACGAGCCGCTCCCCGGCGTGCGGGGACTGGTGTTCCTCGGTTTCCCGCTCCATCCTCCGGGGCGACCCGGCGACAAGCGCGCGGAGCATCTCGCGCGGGTGCAGGTCCCGATGCTGTTCTTGCAGGGCACTCGGGACGAGTTCGCCGACCTGAGCCTCTTGCGGCCCCTCATCCTGCGACTGGGGAAGCGGGCGACCCTGCACCTGGTGGAGGGGGCGGATCATTCGTTTCACGTGCTGAAGCGGTCGGGGAAGACGGACGCTGAGGTACTGGACGAGCTCGCGGACACAATCAAAATTTGGACTGGAGAGTTAGAGTGAACCGGCAGGGGT
>JBOHSI010000024.1:0-5083 GCA_050733055.1 Gemmatimonadales bacterium | reverse complement strand
AGCCAGGACCCCTGCTGCTCGGGCGCCAGCATGCCCGCCCGGCCCAGCCGGCGCCGCAACCCGGACACCGTGAGCGCGACGGCCGTGTCGACTCCGGCGGCGCCCTCGATGCCCGCGGCCAGCGCCTCCAGGTGCTCCAGCGGCGAGCGGCGCCGCGTCTCGATCACGGGGCGGGGCGGCCCGAAGCGCACCGCCGCGACGGCGAGCCCGACGAGCAGCACCCCGACGAGCTGCAGGAGCGCCCACCCTCCCGGCGTGCGCACCAGCCAGCCGACCAGCACCCCCGGCAGCGAGCGGCCTGCGCCAAACCCCTGATGATACTCGTCCCACACTACCCGCCCCGGCCGCTCGGCAGGGGCGAGCAGCGGCACGACGAAGTACGGCACCTCGGTCGCGCGCCACACCCGGTTGCGGACGTATCCTGCGTCGGCCACGAGGGTCGCCGAGCCACCTCCGGGATAGCCCAGGCGCAGCGCCGCGGGACGGCCGTCGGCGAGCCGGAGCAGCGTGTCCTGCGCGGCGCGCGGCAGCGTCTCGCATTCGTTCTCCTCGATGTCCCCCCCTCGTAGGCGCCGCTTCGCCCTGGCGGTTTCGTCATCCCAGCGCGGCCTGAGGAAGTCCGTCACCGGCGGCAGGCGCAGCCCCGGGGCGCCCGAGGGGGCAAGCACGCGGAAGCTGTCGGTCGGGAAGAAGCGGTCCTCGTGCTCCGTGCGCCAACCGACGCAGTGCGTGATGCCGCCACCCGCGCCGGCGACCACGACCGCCCCGCCGGCGCGGACGTAGCGCACCACCTGCGCCAGCTCCGCGGGAAGCAAGTCGAGCGGCGGGTCGAGCACGACGAGCACGGCGGGGCGCGCGCGACTGCCGCTCTGCGTGAGGTCAAAGAGCGGCGTGCGGCGCCGCCCGACCGGGACGCCCAGCCGGGCAATTACCTCGTACACGGCCCGGCTGCCGTGCGGGCCGGCGCGCAGCGTCGAGGCCCGGAAGTCCAGGTCGGGCAGCTGGCCCGCGCGCCGCCGACCGGCCACCACGGCGACGGTGACGGCGAGCGCCAGGAGCGCGACCAGGGCCAGCTCAACCCGGCGCGACATGCCTCGGGACCAGCTCGGCCGCGGCCGCGAAGTCGCGATATGCGTGCTCGTCGCACGGCGCCGCCCCGAACAGGTGGCGGTACAGCCGGGAGACGAGGTCGGCCAGCGAGGCGCGACCCGTCGGGTCGAGGCGGGCCTCGCTCACGTATTCCGCGGGCGTCTTGGACGGATGAAACGTGACCGCCCGGCGCCGCTCGAGGTCGAGCAGCAGCGCCGCGAACTGGTGCGCCAGGGCTTCAGCGTACCGGCCCGCGCCGGCCAACTCGTGCGCCCGCTCGCGGTGCGCCCGCGCGTCCTCGAGCCTCAGGCCGCCGCCGGCCGCCGCCCCCACCACGGGCACCCCGGCCGTGGGACGCATGATCCGCCACACGACATAGCCGATGTGCGCGAGCAAGCCGGCGAGCACCGCGATCAGCACCACGAGCAGCGCCTTGAACCCCACGGGGTGCACCGTCTGCATCGCGCCGAGCCAATCGAGCAGGCGGTACCACAGCTCGCGCAGCCAGTCGAACGGGCTCCGGTACGCGGCCCACGAATACTCCGGCCGGGCGAACACCTCATCCAGCGCCTGGCGCAGTGAATCGGAGAGCGCCGGCACCGCCTGGAGCGCCAGCCGGGGATCAGGCGTCAGATCATCCCCAGCTGCTGGCCCAACACCTGCAGATCGAACGCCTCACGGCGGACGCGCAGGTCGTAGTACATCAGGGTGATCACCGAGGCGATCACGGGCGCGAGGATCAGCGGCAGCACAACCGAGCACACCATCAGGCCCACCCCGACGGCAGGTGCCGTGGGCATCACCGCGGTGGCTACGGCCTGGAAGACCTGGGAGGGGATCAAATTGCACAGCAGGAACGCCACCACTGAAAGGCCCAGCACCTTCCCCTTGAAGCCGCGGGTCAGGTCCCACGAGCGGCCGAAGGCGTCGAACGAGCTCGTGAGGTCCTCGAGCACGACGACCGGTGTCGTCACGCCGTAGCCGCAGGCAACGTAGATCGCGAACCAAATCCCGCCGCCGACGAGCGCGACGGCCACGATTGCGCCGACGGCCCCGACGCTCCGAGTCAGCGGGATCATGATCGCCGCGACGACGCCGGTCCCGATCATGATCAGCGCCAGCACAATCCCCTTCCCCAGACCGACCGCGATCAGCGGCCAGATCTTGGACATGCCGAGCGACAGCGCATCGCGGAGCCGGGCGGTGCGGCCCAGATAGGAGTCCGAGATGATCCGAATGGTGCCGGCCGTCAGGACAAGGCTCGCGACGTAGTAGAGGAGTCCGACCGGCAGGATGAGGAGGATGCGGAGGGGGTCTTGCCCGAAGTCCGTGAACAACTGGAAGCCGAAGTACACGAACAGCACCACGGGGGCGGCGAGCGTGATCACCGCGAGCTTCAGAAACAAGCCGACGTGCCGGCGGTAGATCATGAGGGACGCGTCGAGGATCTCGCCGAAGTCCAGCGGCCGGAGATCTGGGGGGGGCATCCGCGACTCGCTCCTGTGGCGGGGTGGCGATAAGATAGGACGTGAACGCGCCCGCGCGAGACCCGGTGCCGGCGGCGCCGCTGCGCCAGCACATACCCATCGAGACGCCCGAGCACGTCGCGGTTCATCTGGAGCTCGCGGGGGTCGGCTCGCGCGCCGCCGCGGCCCTGCTCGACACGTTGCTCGTCACGCTGGCGCTCCTGGTGCTCCGCGTGCTCGCGGGCGCTCTCGGACTCGGCGAGATCGGAACCGCGCTCGAGGGGTGGGCCCTCGCGGTCCTCATCCTGCTGTCGTTCCTCACGTTCTTCGGCTACTTCGCGCTGTTCGAAGCGCTGAACGGCGGGCGCACGCCCGGCAAGCAGGCGCTGGGGCTGCGGGTCGTGATGGAGACCGGGCACCCCGTGACCCCCGCCGCGGCGATGGTGCGCAATCTGGTGCGCCTCTTGGATTGCTACTTCCCGCTGCTGCCGTTCCTGCCGGGCCTGGTCATGGTGTTCCTGCATCGGCGCAACCAGCGGCTGGGAGACCTCGCGGCGGGCACGATCGTCGTGCGCGACCGGCCGCTGGACTGGGCCCTCGGGCCCGCGCCTGCCCGCGAGGCGGCGGCGGAGGAGCCGCTCGAGACGGGGCCGCCGGAGCTGTCCGAAGACGAGTTCCGGCTGCTCGACCAGTTCCTGGCGCGCGCGGACCAGCTCGACCCGGCGCTGCAGGTGCGCCTCGCCACGGACCTGTTACGCCGCTTTCAGGATCGGATCCCCCGCCGCACCGCAGACCCGGATAGCTTCCTCACGGCGCTGCACGCGGAGGAGCAGCGCAAGCGGCGCGGCCGGTTTGCGACGCGGGCGCAGACCGGTCCCGCGGGGCGCACGACGGTCACGGCGGAGCGGTTCGTGGCGAAGAAGGGCGACGGCTGGGCGACGTTCCACGCGATCGCCGCCCGCGTCGAGCGCGCTGGCGTCGGCGCTCTCACGCCGGGCGAGATTCCCGGATTCGCCGCCCGCTATCGCGAGATCGCGGCGGACTTGGCCCGCGCGCGCACCTACGGCGTGGACCCGCGCGTGATCGAATATCTCGAGCGCGTGGTGAGCGCCGGGCACAACGCGCTGTACCGCGCCCGGGGGCACCGCCGCACGCCCGTGCTTCGCTATCTCCTGCGGGACTTCCCGGCTGCGGTGGTGCAGTCGTGGCCCTACGTGCTCGCCGCCTTCCTGCTGTTCGCAATCCCGGCCATCATCGGGTACGTCATGATCCGCAGTCGGCCCGAGCTCGCCGAGGAGGTCCTCTCCCCCGTGATGGTGAGCCGCGCGGAGCAGGCCGCTGACCGCCAGGCGCGGGGGATCGGGTATGCGCAGTCGCGCGGAGAGACGCTGCCGGTGCTCGCCTCGGCGATCATGACCAACAACATCGGCGTGGCGTTCTGGGCGTTCGTGGGCGGCATGCTCGCGGGCACGCTCACGGCCTTCGTGCTCGTCACGAACGGCCTGAGTCTCGGGCTTGGATTCGGGCTGTTCGTGAACTACCACGCGGGGGGCTACCTCGCGACGTTCGTCGCGGGCCATGGGGTTCTCGAGCTGACCGCCATTTTCATCGCTGCCGGCGCGGGATTCCGCCTGGCGGGCGCACTGATCCTCCCCGGGGACCGCACGCGCAAGGACGCCCTTGTGGTCGAGGGCCGGCTCGCCGCGCGGATGATCGGGGCCGTGGTCAGCCTGCTGGCCTTCGCGGGGACGATCGAAGGCCTGCTGTCGGCGAGCGATGCGCCCGCTGGGCTCAAGTACGGGGTGAGCGTCACGACGGCCGGCTTGCTGGTGCTCTACTTCTGGAGCGGGCGGGCGTATCTCACCCAGTGAGCGGCCGAAGCGCCGCGCCCGCGCCAGCGCCCAGCGTAGCCCGCAGGGCCTCACCAGGAACGGACGGCGCGGGCGCCACCACAGAGCGGGATGGCAAAACCGGGGCCGGTGCCGCCGGCTCACGAGTCCAAGTCTTGGAGGATCTGGCGCATCTTGCGCGCGAGGGACTCGATCTGCCTGAGGCTCCCGACAGTTTCCGCGTCCAGCTGCTCGGCGTTGAGCAGCAGCAGCTGGGTCTCCGCGAGGATGGCCGCCAGCGGATTCGACAGGTCGTGCCGCAGCGTGCGTAGCGCGTCGCCTGCCTCGGCCATCTAGTGCCGTTCCAACTTTCGGAGGTTAGGCCGAGATCCGAGGCGCGCCGGGCTTCCGGCCGCATTCCCGACCGCAACTCTGGGCACGACGAGTTGCAACAGCACTAGAGCAGCGAGCGGTACAGGTCGCGCAGGTGATGATCCCGGAGATCGCGCACTGCCTGCCATAGGTCCTGCTCCGAGGTCGCGCAGAAGATCTCCGCCGTAGAGCGCTCGGCCTCGGTGTCCGGCGCCCCGAACAGAACCCGTCCGCGCCAGACGGCGTCCTCGGTGCGGCGCACCATGAGACGAATGGGGATGAGTTGTCCGTCGAATCTGATGGGGGGAAGGTCGTGAAGGACCGCTT
>JBOHSI010000023.1:0-15212 GCA_050733055.1 Gemmatimonadales bacterium | reverse complement strand
GGGCCTGTTTCTCGCCGGATACACCGGGGTCCTGCTCGCGGTGACCAACCGGCCGATCTGGGCCGACTCGAACGTCCTGGGAATCCTGTTCCTCGTCTCGGGCGCATCCACCGCCGCCGCCTGCCTCATCCTGCTGTCGATCCGTCGCCGGATCGCTCATCCGGCATCGCTGGAATGGCTGTCGCGATTCGATCGAGGCGCCCTCATCCTCGAGCTCCTCGTGCTGGTCCTGTTCCTCTTGTCGCTCGGCTCGGTGGCGCGAGTCCTGGTCGGGTGGTGGGGGTTGTTGCTGCTGGTGGGCGTCGTGGGCGCCGGCATTCTCGCCCCGCTCGTGCTGGAGCGCCGCGCGGGGCTCGAGGGGTCGGAGCGGCTGGTCCAGGCGGCGACGCTCGTGCTGCTCGGCGGGCTGCTGCTCCGGATGGTCGTGATCCTCTCGTCCGAACAAATCTACATCCTCGGCTCGGGCCTCACGAGCCGGTGATGCTGCGTCGCGCCGTCGGCAGCCTGCCGGTCCTGCTCCTCGCAGCCGCCGCCTGCGCGAGCCCCGAGTCGCGACGCGCGCGCGGTGGCGGGCCCGGCGCGGACCCGGGCAACCGTGGCGCCACAGTGGTGTTTCACGACGGGGCGACTCCCTACTACCAGACTCCTTGCGTCACCAAGCCCGTGCGCTGCGAGGGGCCGTGGCCGGTATTCGGAACGACTTGGAGACCCGACTAACCGGGCTCGAGCAGCACAACCCGGAGTGGCGCTCCTGGCTCGCGCTGGTGCGCGAGACGGCGGCGCTTCTGCACGAGCACGCTTGGGCGGCGCCGCTCGCCGAGGAGCCCGCGGCCCCCCACCAGCCTGCCACACCGCTGCTTGACGGCCGGCAGCTGGGCGTCGATGCGGGCCGGGTGCGGGACGCCGTCACGCGCCTGGCCGCCGCGAGCGGCCACCCCTCGCTGGCCGGCTACCGGTCGAGCCCAGACGACGCGGTAGCCTTGGTCGAGGCGACAGTGCGCCAGGATGAGGTCCGCTCCGGCGCGCTGGCGACGGCTGCCGGAACCGAGGCCGGTATCCTCGCGACGGTGGGACGGCTGGTCGCCTTCCCGATCCTCGTGGCGTGCGGGCGACAGCTGGCCGGGAGCCTCCCCGCGGACTGGCCTCACGGCTACTGCCCCATCTGCGGAGCCTGGCCCGTGCTCGCCGAGCTGATCGGAATCGACCGCGCGCGCCGGCTGCGCTGCGGCCGGTGCGCGTGCGACTGGCAAGTCAACTGGCTGCACTGCCCCTATTGCGGCGAGAACGATCACCGGCAGCTTGGAGCACTTGTTCCCGAGGGCGGCCCGGAGACGCGCAAGATCGAGACCTGCGACAGCTGCCTCGGCTACGTGAAGTCCGTCGCCACGCTGCAACCGGCCCCGCCAATCGAGCTGTTGCTGTGCGATCTGGAGACGGTAGAGCTCGATCTCGTGGCGGCCGATCGCGGCTTCGTGCGGCCGCCGGGGCTCGGGTATCCAGTTGACGTGCGCGTCGCGGCTCGGCGAGCCCGGTCCATCCTTCCGTTCGGCTGAGATGCCCTCCTCGCCCAGTCCCCGCCCGGCCGAGATCTGCGGCCAGCTGCTTGCGGCGCTCGAAGCCTCTGAGGGCCGCCGCCGCAAGCGCAAGCGCGACACGACTCCCGACGCGATCGGGCTGGAGATCAAGCGCGAGCTGCTTGCCGCCGCGGTGCGCGAAGATCCCGATCCCGAGGGGTTCGAAGGATGGCTGCTGGAGCGCTCGCTCGCGTCCCCGGCGAGCGGCGCCGTGCGCGCCATGGCCCAGTCCGTGTTGGCCGAGTGGCGCCTGGCGCTCGAATCGGGGCCGTTCCGCAGCTGGTTGGGGGCAGGCGCGCCTTCAGACGACGCGGGCCGCGACTAGCGGACCGCGAGCGGGGCGGGATGGCGCACGGTGCCGTCCACGGCCTTTGCCGCCGCATCGAGCGAGTCCAGGTCCCACATCACGAGCGTCACGACGTCGCGCGCGGACGCGAACGTCGCGAGGTCCATCGGCGACAGCCCGCGCTCCTTCATGGCGCGGCCAGCCGGGTCTGCCCGGTACGGATGCGTGTGCCAGGTCCCGACGGACTGGTCCACGTCGTCGCAGTTTCCCGACACCGCGAACTGTAGCTGCTTCAGCTCGGCCGCCGCGACGATGCCCCGTACCCAGAGCGTGTCGCGCGCGATCTCACCCTGCAGGCAACCGAGATACTCTCGCTGAGTGGGCTTGCCGGTACCCAGCAGCTGCGTGAGTGTGTTTTGGTCGGCGAGCTCATCCCAGTGGCGGTTGTTTTCAACCCACACCGCGCTCATCAGGTCGCGCAGCGCCACAGGGAGGATGATGACGGCAAACTCGGGGGAGCGGGGAGCAGGGAGCAGTACCTGACGGTGCGAACCGGGAGCCCGCGGCGCATCGGAGGGGACAGCTCCCTGCTCCCTGCTCCCCCATACCAAGCCGGACGCCACAAGTGCGATGACGAGCGCTCTCATCGCTTCCGCCTCGCGTACGTTCCCGTCAGCTGCGCCGTTGCCAAGACGCGGCCCTTCATCGCGGCCTCCACCTCCTGCTTCGTGGCGCCGGGCCTGAGCTTCAGGGGCGCGTCGAGCGCGTACAGCTTGAAGAAGTAGCGGTGCGCCGGACCTGGCGGCGGGCACGGTCCGCCATAGCCCGTGCGCCGGAAGTCGTTGCGCCCCTGGATCGCGCCGCCCAGGTCCGGGAGCGTGTCCGCCTTGGGAACGTTCTCTGGCAGCTGCACCGCGCTCCCCGACAGATCGTACAGTACCCAGTGTACCCAGGTGCCTGCCGGGGCGTCGGGGTCATCCGCGATCACGGCGAATGCGACCGTGCCCCGCGGCATCCCGCCCCACGAGAGCGGAGGCGACACGTCGGCTCCGTCGCAGGTGTGCTTGACGGGGATCGGGCCGCCTTCCCCGAAAGCGGTGCTGATGAGCGTAAGCGTCATATGGCTTGAAACATAAAGCCAAACCCGGGGCCACGTGCTGCACCCCGGGTTGACCGGCCGGACCAACTCGAGCTGCGCCGCAAGCTCGAGGCCGACCCGGCCGCGCCGCGGCACATCTTGACGGTCCGCAAAGCCGGATATCGATTCGAGCGGTAGAGGACCCGTGCTACAAGACATTTTGTTCACGTCCGCGGTTATCGCTTCCCCGCCCGACGGGCGTCACATCATCAAGGCGATGCACGACCGGTACGCCGGGAAATGGTACCGGACGCTCGCCTTCGTGCAGCACAACACCGCCACGGGGCCCGACGGTGCGAAACAGCACTCGGTGTGGCGCGAGTACGCCGCCATGCCCGGCAAGCTGCGCATCGAGTTCGAGCCGACAGACTCGGGAAACGGCGCCCTGTTCGTGAACGACTCCCAGTTCGTCTTCAACGCCGACACCCTCGTCAGCGCGTCACCCTACATCCATCCGCTCATGGTCCTAGGCTTCGACGTCTACTTCGATCCCGTGGACCGGACGGTGGCCCGGCTCTCCCAGCTCAAGTTCGACGTGGGGACGGTGCACGAGGACACCTGGGAGGGGCGCCCGGTCTGGGTGGTGGGGGCGAAGGCCGGGGACCTGCGCGCGCGACAGTTCTGGATCGACCGGGAACGGCTCGTGTTCGTGCGGTTGCTCGAGCTGGGGCAGCGCGACACCACGCGCATCAGCGACATCCGCTTCAACAAGTACCACCCGGTCGGTGGCGCGTGGCTTTCCCCCGAGGTGGCCTTCCTGCTGGACGGCCGGGAGCGCTGGTTCGAGGAGTACACGGAGATCAGGACCGACGTCCCGCTTGACGAGGCGCTCTTCGACCCGCGGCAATGGAAGAAAGCGAGGAGCTGACGTGCGTCTGACACTGCTCTTGGTCGCGCTCGGCGCCCTGACCGCACCGCTCGCGGCGCAGCAGAACTGGGACACGATCCAGATCCGCACCGTGAAGGTGGCGGACGGGGTTTACATGCTGATGGGGAGCGGCGGCAACATCGGCGTCTCCGCGGGGCCAAACGGCGTCGTTCTGATCGACGACCAGTACGCGCCGCTCACCGACAAGATCCGAGCGGCCGTCGCCGCGATCCATCCGGGACCGATCCGGTTCCTGCTCAATACGCATTGGCACCCCGACCACACGGGCGGCAACGAGAACATGGGCAAGGCCGGCGTGGTGCTCGTGGCGCACGAGAACGTGCGGCGACGGATGAGCGCGGAGCAGTTCATCGCGGCGTTTGGCATGCGGGTGCCGCCGTCGTCCGAAGGGGCGCTCCCCGTGGTGACCTTCACCGACGCCGTGACGTTCTACCTGAACGGGGACTCGATCAACGCGTTCCACGTGGCGCCCGCGCACACGGACGGCGACGCGGTTGTGTATTTCCGGCAGGCCAACGTAGTCCACATGGGCGACATCTACTTCAACGGGATGTATCCCTTCATCGACGTCGCGAGCGGCGGGTCGGTCGACGGCGTGATCCCCGCCCTCGACCGCGTCCTTGGCATGACCGGCCGCAACACCAAGTTCATTCCGGGCCACGGGCCGCTCTCCAGCCGCTCGCAGCTGGACACTTACCGCGGCATGCTCGTCACAGTGCGCGACCGGGTGCGGAACCTGGTGCGGCAGGGGAAGACGCTTGAGCAGGTGCAGGCGGCGAAGCCCACTGCGGAGTTCGACGCGACGTGGGGGGGCGCCTTCCTGAAGCCGGACAAGTTCGTGGAGATCTTGTACAGCGACTTGTCGAAGCGCTAGTCAGCGGCGATCGAACAACGGCTGAATCGCCCGCGCCGGCCGGAGCGGCGCGTCCGTGAGGTTCGACAGGATCGCCACCACGACGCGCGAGTCCCGGTCCAGGCCGAACGTCGTCGTCCCGCCGACCGAGCTGCCCCCGTGAAACACCCAGCGGTGCCCCAGGCTGTCGGTCGCCACGTACCACCCGATCCCGTACCGCGTGGACTCTCCCGCGGTCGTCCGCTGTGACGTGAACAGCAGCTCGAGCGTCTCGGCCTTGAGAAAGCCGGGCTGAAGCAGCGCCGAGCCGAATCGCGCCAGGTCCTCGGCGGTCGAGAGGAACCCGCCGCCGGCCCACTTGGAGCTCAAGTCCACGGGCGGCGCCGGCGTAAAGCCACCGCCGCGGTCAGGGTCATAGAAGCGCGAGCGGTTGGGGATGAGGCTGTCGCTGCGGTCGGGCGCAGTGTGGGTCATGCCCAGCGGCCGGAACACGCTCTCCGTCATGTAGCTCAGGAAGTCCTGCCGCGCCGCACCCTCGATCACTGCCGAGATCAGGTTCCAGCCGTAACTCGAGTAGCCGAACTTCGTTCCGGGGGGGAACAGCAGCGAATCGTCCTGGAAGATCGCGAGCCCCTCGATGACCGTGTGGAAGCGCTGGTTGAGAAAGAATTCGTTGTACCGGTAGTGCCGGATCCCGGCAAGGTGCCCCGCGAGCTGGCGCGTCGTGATGGGATAGCCCTTGTCGGGGAACGAAGGGACATAGCGCTGCACCGGCGCGTCCAGGTCGAGCGTTCGCTGCTCGTACAGCAGCGCCACGGCCACCACGGTCAACGGTTTAGAGACGCTCCCGATCCGGAACTGCGTCTCGCTCGTGACGGGGACCCGGTCCTCCAGGTCCGCGTACCCGAACCCTTCCGACCAGACGATGCTGCCGTCGACGGCGACCGCGACTTGCACCCCGGGAATCCGGCTCGCGAGCTCTCTGCACACGATCACCTGCCCTCGGGAAACGGCCGTCGCGTAGGCCGCCGGTGGCGCCACCGCGGGATGCGAGACGCACGCCGAGCCGACGGAAGCAACCGGGCCGCGCCCGAACCGAAACGCGGCCACCGCAGCCGGGATGAGCAGCGCGACGACGGCGGTGTGACCGCGCAGGAGCGTCGAGCAACGGTTCATGATCCGATCTGGGACAGCTGTTTGATGTGCTCGAGCACGCGCCAATGAATCGCCGAGACGATTCCGTCCGCGTACATCCTCCAATACCACGCCGGCCCGATGTCGATCTCGTACCAGGTGCTCCCGATCAGCAGCGTCCGGACCCGCTCCCCCGGCAGCTCGGCCAGGCGGAACTCGCCGCGCCGCGCTCCGAAATAGCCGTGCAGGTGCGGCGCATCGATCGCACCGCGGGGTGACAGCTCTCGTAGCGGCACGGGTTGCTCCGTGATGTCGAACGAGAGCCGACGCGGCGCCTCCCACCGCGTGATCGGCTCGATGAACGTGCCGGTCGAGAACTCGCAGTGGCGGATCGCGCCCCGCCCGGTCCCCTCGATCCAGGCGCGCCGCGGGTATGCCACGCCCAGCCGGAATAGTGCTTCGCCCGGCGGTGCTAACTCGCTGAAGCTCACGACGTGGCGCCACACCGTCTCCGGCGGGGCGTCGACCACGACGGCGTCGGCTACCTCGTACGGAGGCGCGATGCCGCGCACTTGATCGAGCCCCGCCAGGACCGGCACCGCGAGCACCAGGCTCGCGAGCTGCGCCGGCCGGCCGGGGGTGTGCAGGGCGATCGCCCGTCCGAAGACCCCGCCCAGGATGGCGAGCGCGATCGCGATGGGGAGCGCCATCGCGATACACAGCAGGCCCTCGAGCCCGAACAGCAGGATCGCTCCACCCAGCAGCACGACGCTCAAGCTCACGACCTGCATCGTCACGCCCACGCCTCTAGGGTCCTCGCGGTTGAGCACGTAGGCCGTGACGGCGCCCAGGGTGAAGGGCGTTCCCAGAAACAGAGACGTCGAGTACCGGCGGAGCAGGTACACGTTGACGATGATCGTGGGAATCGCGACGGCTAGTCCCGCCGCGATCCCGTACAGCGCGACGGCGAGCCGCGCGTCCACCACGCGGGTTCCTTCCGCCTGCTCCCATGGACGCAGCGGCACCGTCGGCAGCGCGCACAGCACCAGCATGAGTGCGTAGTTCAGGAACGGCACGAAGAACAGCAGTGAGAGCCACGGCGAGCGTCCCGCGTCCACCGCGCGACGCAGGGTCATGGCGACTCCGATCCACATGAACGGCAACGTCCACACGACGAGCACGGGAAGGAACCAAGCGGGCGCACCGGCGAACTTCTCCGCGCGCAGGAAATAGAACGGCAAGAGGTAGTCGAGGGGCGACCAGAACTTCCCCGCCATGCTGAACACGGCCGCTGCATCGACCCCGTACTTGAGGGCCACCAGCACGAGACCGTTTACGAGGTAGGTCCGCCGGTCGACGGCTTCGTTGAGCATGAACCACACCCGCAGGCGGCGGGCCAGGCCGGTGTCCACGACCAGAAGTTTCTCGACCGCGAGGCAGCCGCGCAACGCCGGCACGGAGCGCTCGGAGGTGCGCGCGAAGAGCGGAGCGTGTAGTCTTCTCTTCCATGTCGCGCCCGAAATCCCCGGCGAGCTACAAGGTCGGTCTCGTCCAGATGGCGATGTCCGCCGACCCGGACGCCAACCTCCAGAAGGCCGTGGCGAAGGTCGCCGAGGCGGCCGCGCAAGGCGCGCAGCTCGTCTGCCTGCCAGAGCTGTTCCGCTCGCGCTACTTCGCCCAGCGCGAGGACGCAGCGCTCTTCGACCTGGCGGAGTCGGTGCCGGGTCCGAGCACCGCAGCGCTAGGCGAGGCAGCGAAGCGGGCGGGGGTCGTCGTGATCGCGCCGGTGTTCGAGCGGCGCGCCCCCGGACTGTACCACAATAGCGCCGCGGTGATCGACGCCGACGGCCGGGTGGTGGGCCTCTACCGCAAGATGCACATTCCGGATGACCCCGCGTACTACGAGAAGTTCTATTTCACACCGGGCGACCTGGGCTTCCGCGTGTTCGACACCAGCGTCGGACCGATCGGCACGTTGGTCTGCTGGGACCAGTGGTACCCCGAGGGCGCACGCATCACGGCGCTCCAGGGTGCGAACGTCCTGTTCTATCCGACGGCGATCGGCTGGCATCCCGTGGAGAAGGGCACCCACGGCGCCGAGCAGCTCGACGCCTGGCGCACGATCCAGCGCAGCCACGCCATCGCGAACGGGGTGTACGTGGCCGCGGTAAACCGCGTGGGGCATGAACGCTTGGACTCGAGCGGCGATGGAATCGAGTTCTGGGGCTCGTCGTTCCTCGCCGAGCCGTTCGGGACGATCGTCGCCGAGGCACCGCAGGACCGCGAGACCATCCTGATCGGGGACGTCGACCTCGCCCGGATCGAGGAGGTGCGCCGCGGCTGGCCGTTCCTGCGCGATCGGCGCATCGACGCCTACGCCGACATCGGCAGCCGCTTCCTCGACAATCGGTCGTAGCGCGCGTCCCGAATGACCCGCGCAGAGGCGCCCTCCGCGCTCGGGTTTCGCGTGCCCGCGGAGGCGGAGCCCCATCACGCGACCTGGATCGGGTGGCCACACAACCCCAGCGATTGGCCCGGGAAGTTTGCGCCGATTCAGTGGGTGTACGGCGAGATCGTCCGCAGGCTGGCGGCGGGCGAGATCGTGCGCACCTTGGTCAATTCGGGGGCGCATGAGCGCCAGGCGCGCCGGGTGCTCGAGCGGGTGGGTGTGGACGCTGCACGCATTGAGTTCTTCCGCTTTCCGACGAACCGCGGCTGGACGCGCGACTTCGGACCGCTCTTCATCCGGCGCGAGCACCCCGAGCGGGAGTTGGCGATCGCGCGCTTCCGCTTCAACGCCTGGGCGAAGTACCCCGACTGGAGGAAGGACGACCGCATCCCCGAGCTCGCGGCCCGGCGGCTCAAGCTCCGCTTATTCCGCGCACGTGCCGGCAGCCGCGACATCGTGCTCGAGGGCGGGAGCATCGACGTAAACGGCCGCGGCACGCTGATCACGACCGAGGAGTGCTTGCTCGACCCCGCGGTCCAGGCGCGCAACCCGGGACTGTCGCGTGCCGACCTCGAGGCCGCACTGCGGGACTACCTCGGCGCCACGAACGTCCTGTGGCTCGGCAAGGGCATCGCGGGCGACGACACCCACGGGCACGTGGACGACCTATGCCGCTTCGTGGGTCCGTGGACGGTTGTTCTGTGCAGCGAGGAGAACCCCCGCGATGCGAACTACCGCGCCCTGGAGGAGAACCGCGAGCGGCTCCAGGGCATGCGGCTCGAGGACGGCTCGAAGATCGAAGCGGTGCCCATCCCGATGCCCACCCCGCTGTACTTCGACGGCCGACGGCTGCCGGCCAGCTACGCGAACTTCTACATCGCGAACAGCGCGGTGCTCGTGCCGACGTTCAACGATCCGAACGACCGCGTGGCGCTCGGAATCCTCGGCGAGCTGATCAGGGATCGACCCGTGGTGGGCATTCACGCGGTGGATCTGGTGTGGGGGCTTGGCACCTTGCACTGCCTGACACAGCAGGAGCCAACGGCGTAGCAGCCGTCGCAACCGGTTGCGGTGGGCAGCCTCCGGCCCGCAAACTTACGGCTCATGACCCCGACGACCGAGCCGTTCGGGCTTTCCATCATCGGGCAGATTTTCATGCGCGCCCGAGACCTCGACCGGGCGGTCCGCTTCTACCGCGACACGCTCGGGATGCCATTCCTCTTCCAGGTGCCGAACACGGCGTTCTTGCGGTGCGGGGCTACTACGCTGATGCTCGGGGTGCCGGAGAAGCCCGAGTTCGACCATCCCGGCTCGATCGTCTACTATCTGGTTCCCGACATCGAAGCCGCGCACGCCACGCTGCGGAGCCGTGGGGTCGAATTCCTCTCAGCTCCCGCCCTGATTCACCGGGCCCCTGATCACGACTTGTGGTTGGCAGCCTTCCGCGATTCGGAGGGGAATACTCTCGAGCTGATGTCGCGCAAGCCGCGCGCGTAGCACGTGCTTCTGGCTCGGGCTTCCGGCCCTCTGTATCCTTCGAGGGAGCCCTGAGCCCGAGCCCGATCGTGATTCCCGCCCGCCTCCTATTCTGTCCTGCCCGCTGCGGCGCGCTGCTGCTCGGCGTCGCGCTCTCCGGTTGCGCGCCGTCGCCGAGGCCTGCGGTCGCGCCCACGGAGCCGGCGCCTGGCGACGCGGCCTGTGAGATCGCGTCAGGGCCGGAGGTGCGCCGCGAGTCCCTGCTCGTCGCGGTCACCGAACCCGTCGACCCGGCGCACGCTCCCATTCCCCGCAACGATGCCGAGCGGTTGGTCTTTGCACAGCTGTACGAGACGCTCGTGCAGGTGGATTGCGGCGGACGCGTCGGGCCTGCGCTGGCGCGGTCCTGGGTCGCCGACCGAGCCGGGCGACGCTGGACGTTCACGCTGCGCGAGGATGCCCGGTTCTGGGACGGTGCGCCGGTCACGGCGCGCGACATCGTAGCGAGCTGGGCGTCGCGCGATACGACGGCGGTCGCGTCCGTGGTCGCCGTCGACGAGCGCACGGTGAACACGTTCCTGACCCGGCCGGCCGAGACGGTGCCACCGCTGTTCGCCGACCCCGCGCTCGCGGTCCGAAAGTCTGCGCCGGACAGAGGTTGGCCGATCGGCACGGGCGCGTTCTGGGTCGGCGCGGCGACCGCGTCGGCGGAGGCAGTCCGGGCGGCGCCGCTCGGGGCTGGCCTGCCGGTGATCGTATTCCGCGTAGTCCCCGAGACAGACCCCCGTGACCTGCTCGACGAGCCGGTCGATGTGTTGGTGACGAACGATGCTGCGGCGCTCGACTACGCCGGCACCCGCGAGCAGCTCGTGTCCGCCGCGCTCCCGTGGGAGCGCACGTACGTGCTGATCGCGCCCGCGAGAATCGGCGCTGGGCCGCCGGCGCTCACCCCGGCCACTATCGCCCGCGAGGGACTGTGGCGCGCCGTGCGCGGCGATGCCCGCACTGCCGCCCCACCGTACTGGTGGGAGGACTCCCGCGGTTGCCCTAGGATCGACGGAGCCGGTCAGCCGCCGCGCCCCGCTCCCATCCGTCGCCGCGTAACCTACGCGCGCGGAGATGCCACAGCGCAGGAGCTCGCCGACCGGCTGGTCGCGCTGGGCGCCGTGGGGAGCGGAGTCGTGGCCGCCGGCTTGTCGCCGCGCGCGTTCTCGACCGCCCTCCAGGCGGGAGGCGAGTGGGCGTACGTCGTTGCGCTGCCCCGGCGGGTCCTCGATCCGTGCCGGATGTTGCGACAATCCCTCCCTTCCACGTATGCGGCGTCCCTGGTCCCGCTCGTCGATACGCGGTCACACGCGATCGTGCGACGGGGTGTCGTCCGACTCCGTGTCGGTCTGGACGGCACCCTTCGGTTCGCCCCGCCATGACGTTGCGCTCTCGCATCCTGCTTGGCTTCGGCGCGGTGGTGCTTGTCCCCCTCGCGGTCTTTGGCCTGCGGATCCGCACGGAGATGGCGAACCGACTGACCGCGCAATACCAGCAGCGGGTACAGTCGCTCGTCGCCATCATCCGGGCGGACCTCACCCAGCAGGGGCTGGGGATCGTGGGCCGCCTCGACGCCCTCAAGAACGTGATCGCGACGGACAACCGCTTCCGGCTCGGCGCGCTGCAGGGCACCGAGCAGAGCTATCTGCTCGACTACGCCGGCAGCGCGATGAGTCTCGCAGGGCTGTCCCTGCTCCAGATCCAGGACGATCAGGGCCGAATCATCAGCTCGGGCCACTTCCGGAACGAGTACGACCGGCTCGCCCCGGAGCTGCCGCGACTGCTCACCCGGGCGCCGGAAGGGACGGCCCTCGTCGAGGCACGGACCGCGGAGGCCCAGTTCCTGGCGCTGGCGCGGCTCGATTCGCTGCGGCTGGGCGGGCGACGCTTTACACTCGTCGCCGGCGTGGCGGTGGACTCGGGCTTTCTCGCCCGCTTGGCACGCGACTCCGAGTTGACCGTCGCGCTGGCACTTCCCGCGGACACACTCGCAGGCGTCGATTCCGCAGGTCGGGCCGTGAGCGAGCTGATCGTGCCCTTCGTCGCCGCGGGTGACTCCGCGGAGCTCGGGTCGGCGCGCATCATCGTGCGGCACTCGCTCGCCTCGCTCGCGGCGCTGCGCCGGGGCGTCGACCTGTCGTTCCTGGTCGCCGTGGTCGTCACCACCGCGATCGCGCTGCTGCTCGCCGGCTGGCTGTCCTCACGCATCAGCCGGCCGCTTGCCGAACTCGCTCGAAAGACCACGGAGATCGACATGGACCGCTTCGACGTCGTGTTCGAGACCGCCCGGGACGACGAGGTAGGCGCGCTCACGCGCCTGCTCGGCGCGATGACCGAGCGGCTGCGGGGCGGCGCCGTGAGACTACGCGAGGCGGAGCGCCGCATCGCCATGGGCGACCTCGCCCGCCAGGTGAACCACGACATCAAGAACGGATTGATTCCCATCCGGAACGTGCTCCGGCACTTGGCCCAGGCGGCGGGCGAGGGTCCGGAGCGGCTCGCCGCCGCGTTTCAGGACCGGGAGAGGACCGTCGAATCGAGCGTCTCCTACCTCGAGACGCTGGCGGCGAACTACGCCCGGTTGTACCCGCAACCGGCCCGCGAGCCGTGCGACGTGAACGAGGTCGTGCGCGAGACGCTGCGCCGCATCGGGAGTTCCGGCCAAGCAACGGTTCGCTCGGAGCTCGCCGACGGCCTTCCACGGGCCCGCACCGACGCGCTCGTGCTGCGGCGGATCCTGGAAAACCTGGTCGGCAACGCGGTTGACAGCCTGGAGTCGCGTCCCGGGACAGTCACCGTAGCGACGGGGTCGAGCGGGTCGACGAACGGCGGCGCGACCGTGCGGATCACCGTCGCCGACACCGGGAGAGGCATGACCAGGACCGAGCTCGAGCGCGCGTTCGACGACTTCTACACGACGAAGGCCGGCGGCACCGGCCTCGGGCTCTCCATCGTGCGCCGGCTGGTGCTCGATGCGAACGGGGCCCTGCGGGTAGAGACCGAGCCCGGCGCGGGGACCCGATTCATCATCGAGCTGCCCGGAGAGGGGACGTGACCGCGATACTGGTCGTCGACGATGTCGCCGCCATGGCGGAGCAGTACGCCTACGATCTGAAGCGGGTGGGCGGCTACGAAACGCTCGTCGCCAAGAGTGGCCGCGAGGCCTTCGATCTCCTGGAGCGCGAGGCGGTGGACTGCGTGATCCTCGACCTCGAGATGCCCGGGATGGACGGCTTCGAGGTGCTGCGCCGAATGGAGCGTCGCGGGTTCCGGATTCCCGTGATCATCTATACGGGGACGGGCAACTACGACCGCTGCATCCAGGCGATCCGCCTGGGGGCGCGGAGCTTTATCGACAAAGCGGAGCCGATGGAGCGCGTCGTGCAGGAGGTCGAGAACGCGTTGGAGCGACAGCGCTTGGCGGGCCGGGTCGCCGCGCTCGAGCAGCGGCTCGGCACGGAGGCGGCGTTCGTCGGCGCGAGCCCCACGCTCCAGCAGCTCAAGGACGCGATCGCCCGCGTCGCCAAGATTCCAAGCCCGGTGCTGATCGTGGGCGAGAGCGGCTCCGGGAAGGAGCTCGTTGCTCGCGAGCTGCACCGCCTGGGCGCGAACCCGAAGGGGCCGTTCGTAGCCCTCAACAGCGCCGCGCTCCCCGAGAGCCTTGTCGAGGACGAGCTGTTCGGACACGAGCGGGGGGCGTTCACGGGCGCCGCCGCCCTTCGCAAGGGCGCCTTCGAAGCCGCGTCGGGCGGTTCGCTGTTCCTCGACGAGATCGGCGAGCTGCCGCTCGCCGCCCAGGCGAAGCTCCTCCGCGTGATCGAACAGCGGCAGGTGACGCGGATCGGCGGAAACCGCACGATCGCCGTGGACGCACGGGTCGTTGCCGCCACGAACCGGGACCTCGAGGCAGAAGTGGCGGCCGGGCGCTTCCGACAGGATCTCTATTACCGGCTCAACGTCCACGCCCTGCGGGTCCCCCCGCTGCGCGAGCGGCTCTCGGACATCCCGGCCCTGGTGGAGCACCTGCTCGCCTCCACATGCGCGCGCTTCGGCCTGCGGGCGAAGAAGCTCGGCGCCACCGCGCTGGAGTGCCTGATGGCGCACGACTGGCGGAAGAACAACGTCCGCGAGCTGCGGAACGCGATCGAACGCATGATCATCGCGACGGACGGCGATGTCATCGGTCTGGACGATGTGCCCGCCGAGATCCGCGACGCTGGTGCGTCGCGCCGCGTGAGCACCGCGCGCCCGGCAGCCATGACGTTCCACGCGCTCAGAGCCGAAGCCGAACGACAGATCATCGTGACGGCACTCGAGCGCAACGCCTGGCACATTACGAAGACCGCGCAGGAGCTCGGCCTCGCCGACCACGCCAGTCTGCTCAAGATCATGCGGCGACACGGGATCAGGAGCGAATGAGCGTGTCCACTCGGACACCCAGCGATCCCGAATACCGTGTCCCCGCGAACACGAACCTCTACCCACCCTATCGCAACTAGTTGGTCTGACGGCTGATGGCTGACGGCTGAGCGCTGGCCCTCCTCCTGCCTCACAAGCAGGCGCGAACCCCAACAGGAGGAGTCCATGCGGACCTACACCATCGTCCCCTGCCTGATCGCCGCGTTCCTCGCCGGCGCGTGCGGGGACAAGACCCCCAGGTCTTCCGACGCCAACGCGGCGGAAGTCAGCACCGTGTCCCCGGAAACGGCGGGCGCGTCCCCGGCGACGGCGATCGTGACGGGGCCCGCCTCGTTCGACGACGCAACGGCAGCGTTCAGGGAGAAGCGCTACGACGAGGCAGTGCAGCTATTCACCACGTACACCGCCGGGCAGCCCGACAACGTTTGGGGCTACTACATGCTCGGCCTGTCCGCTTGGAAGACGGGCGATCGTGAGCGCGCGCTCGACGCCCTCACGCTCGCGCTCGAAAAGGACTCGACTCATGTGAAGAGCAATCTGAATTTGAGCCGGGTGCTGATCGAGCAGGGCAAAGCGGCGGAAGCGCTCCCGCACGTCGAGGCGGTCCTGCGGATCGACTCCACGTTGGGCGAAGGCTTCCGCGTGCTCGGCCGCGTGCGCGACGAGCTAGGCGACCGCGATGGGGCGATCGAGGCGTTCAAGCAGGCGATCATCCTCGACGCGGGAGACGCGTGGTCGTTGAACAACCTCGCCACGGCATACATTGGCCAGGGCCGGTTCGAGGACGCGCTCGGACCGCTCGCGCGGGCGATCGAGATCGACTCGACCGTTGCGACGTTCCACAACAACCTGGGGGTAGCTCTGGAACGCACCGGTCACGTCGTCCAGGCCGCGGACGCCTACCGGGCGGCGCTAGCGATCGACGGCACGTACCAGAAGGCGTCGGTCA
>JBOHSI010000022.1:0-10772 GCA_050733055.1 Gemmatimonadales bacterium | reverse complement strand
AGGGCGACCTGCGCGGCATCGCCCGGGCGCGGCGCTTGAGCCGGGCGACGATGCGCAACATCCGCCAGAATCTGTTTCTCGCGTTCGTCTATAACGCGCTCGCCGTCCCCATCGCGGCGGGCGTCCTGTACCCCGTGTTCGGCCTGCTGCTCAGCCCGATCATCGCGGCGGCGGCCATGACCTTCAGCTCCGTCTCGGTGATTGGCAACGCGCTGCGGTTGCGGCGGGTGGAGCTGTAGTGCGCCTGTTCACTTCGCTAGAGGACCCCGATGACACACGATCCCCTGCAGGTGCGCCGTCGCCCCATTCGCGCCGACGGTTTCGGAGGTTGGGGGTGAGGGCAACCGCTCCGCTCGTTTGGGCCGTGCTGACCCTGACGGTGCCGGCGGCGGCCCAGAGCGAGTACAGCGACGACCCATCACCACTACGAGGGCTTGCACTTTTCTCACCCGCTCATCACGGAGTCCGTTTCTCCAGACACGACGCTCCGGCTGGACTACCTCTGGCGCCGCCTCGGCGGTGCTGGCGCGGAGCATGAGAGCACGGTCTGCCTTGAGGGAAAGCGTCGGCGGATCGGCGGGACACGGCGGAGCGGGTACACGGGATGTTCGCGAAGTTCTGCCCGGTGTATCGGTCGCTGCACACGGCGATCGCGATCACGGCCGAGCTAGTCTTCGACGCGCCGCCACCACCATGATCGTGGCGACTGACCCTCAGCTGCTCGCGCGGTTCGCCCTGTCCGTGTAGCGCCCCCACAGGCGCTCGGGCACAACCAGGAGGACGACGGTTCCAGCAATGGCGACCAAGCCCAGCCACTGCCAGCCGCTCGGGCCGAGCGAGACGACGCCGAGCCCATGGAGCAGCGTGGCGGCCGCCACCAGCAACAGGAAGGGGCCCATGAAGTAGCAGTGCATTCGCCCGCAGCGCATCGCGTTCACGACGCACGCGACGCCCATCACCGTGAACCCCAGCGTCCAGACGAGCGCCAGCACAGCCTCGCCCGCCCTGAGAACCCCGGTCGCGGCGATCGCGAGCGACGGCACCCCGTACACTAGGTTCGTGGTGCCGCGGCTCGAGAGCAGATCGTTCGCCGGCGCGGTCATGCCGCGTCCGCTCGGCGCCGCGCCAGCTCCAGCCCGAAGTTTCTTCCGTCGAGCCGCTTCGCTAGCGCGAACGCATCGTCGAGCGAGTATAGGAACGTTCCGGGATGCCTGGCCACCCAGCGTTCCCCCGAAGCGGGGGAGGCGAAGAAGAAGATGAAGTGGCAGAAGTTCGTCATCACGTTGGCGGCGGAGGTCCCGAAGTCGCGCGCGTCCGGCAGCAAGAAGGAGACGACGGCGTTCTCCGGTTCGGCGGACTCGATCTCGTGCGGCGTCACCACCAGGCGGACGGGATCGCCGGTCTCCGGGTCGGGCGACGTGACGCGGGCCCGCTTCCCCAAGATCTCCGGAATGAAGAGGCTGTCCCACGCGCACCAGGTCCATAAGGTGCGGCCGTCCACTTCGAAGCGATGGTGCATCGGCGCCGCCGCGAGGCCACCGAAGCCGAGGACGCGCCCCTGTTCGTCGTAATACGCGAAGGGCTTCAGCGAGTCTCGGTCGCCCAGCTGCGCGGCATCGACGGGCTGACCCTTCGCGACCTCCCGGTAGAGTGTCACGGCCACTCGCTGGTCCTCGGGCGAGAAGGCGGGGAGCGCGGCGGCCAGCGCCTCCCAGTACTGCTCCACCGTCGGGATGTTCGATCGCGTCATGGTAATCCTCTCTTGCCTCGATGGCGCGAGGTCCTACTAGGCCGCGCAGCAGGAAAGCTTCGCCACGTCCTTCGTGAAGCTCTGCGCGGCAAGCTTGATTGCCTCCGAAAGCGTCAGATACGGATGGAACGCCGAAGCCAGATCCTCGATCGTGAGCCCGTACTTGATCGCGAGCGCCGGTTCCGTGATCATCTCGCCCGCCTCAGCGGCCAGGATGTGCGCGCCGATGATCTTCCGCGTCGTGGCATCCGCCAGTAGTTTCACGAAGCCGCGGGTGTCCCGCGCGGCGAGGGATCGCGGCACGTGCTCGAGCGGTAGCGCGGACACCAGAGGGTCGAGCCCCTGTTCGCGCGCCTGCTCCTCGGTCAACCCGACCGCCGCGACCGCGGGGTCGGTGAACGTGACCGTTGGCAGGGCCGTGAGGTCGTAGCGGCGCGCGTTCCCTGTCAGGGCGTTCTCGGCCGCGAGCGCTCCGCCGTAGGCCGCCACGTACACGAACATCGGGTCGCCGATCACGTCGCCCGCGGCGTAGATGTGGGGGTTCGCGGTCTGGAGGAACTCGTTGACGGCGATCTCCCCCTTCTTCCCGAGCGTGACACCCACCAATTCGAGCCCGAACCCCTTGGTGTTGGCCCGGCGCCCGGTGGCGACGAGCAGCTGCTCGGCGCGCGCCACGAGGGTCTTGCCGCCCTCCTTGAACGACACCGTGTAGCCGTCGCGGCCGCGCCCCACCTGCTCGATGGGCACGCCTGCGCGGACGTCGAGCCCCTCGCTGCGGAGGTAATCGCCCAGCGCGTTCCCGACGTCCGCGTCTTCAGCGGGGACGACGCGGGCCAGCGCCTCGAGCACGGTGACCCGCACTCCCAGCCGCGCGAACAGCTGCGCCAGCTCGAGCCCCACCGCGCTTGCGCCGATCACCATGAGCGAACTTGGCAGCTGGTCGAGCGCCATCGCGGAGACGTTGTCGAGGTAGCCCGCCTCGGCGAGCCCAGCGATCGGCGCGGCCCACGGCGATGCGCCCGTCGTGACGAGCATCTTGCCGGCAGTGATCGTGCGACCGTCCGCCAGGCGCACGCTGTGGCCGGAGGCGATGTCGGCGCGCTGCGCGAACAGCGTGATCGAGGGATACGAGCCCAGCACGTCCCAGTACTTCGCCTGCCGCAACTCGGCCACGAGCGCGTCCTGCTGGTCGCGCACTGCGGCCCAGTCGGGGCGGCCGTCGGTGGTCGGGATCCCTGCGAAGCCGTGGTGCGCGCGGCGGTGCTGCGCCTCGGCGGCGCGGATCAGGGTCTTCGAAGGCACGCAGCCCACGTTCAGACACGTCCCGCCGAGGCTACCCCCCTCGGCTAGGGCAACGCGGGCGCCGAGATCGGCGGCCTTGATCGCCGCGGCAAATCCGGCGGAGCCGGCCCCTACGATCACTAAGTCGAAGTCGCCGCCTTGGCTACTCATCCCCGGGGCCCCGGGAGGTCTTCGTTGTGTCCGCCAAGATGATTGCCCCGAAGCCGGTGAGTCGGGTCAGGTGGGCGGCGATCTGAGCCGGAGTGACTCGGCGCGGGTCGTAGCGCACCACGCCGAGGCTGTCGTCCAGCGTCACCGTGGCGCTGTAAACGCCGGGAAGTCTCTTCAGGGCGAGGCGTGCGGTCGCCGGGCAGCTCCCGCAGGTCATCCGCGAGATGTGCAGCAGCACCGTCGCCGTGTCACGCGCCTGGGTGTTGACGCTGAGATCTTGCGCGCCGGCGGCCTGGATTCCACCGTCCCACAGCGGGCACAGGAACGCAGCGCCCGCGAGTCCGGCGGCGAGGACGAGCCCCGCCTTCACTGACGACGACATGGTGACCTCCTATCCGAAGACGAACGTCGACCACCAGGGGAACATGAGGAGTGGGATGGCGATGATGGTCGCGATCCATAACGCCCACTTCATCCGGCGGCGGGCGATCGGCGAAGCGCACAAGGAGCCAGGCTCGCACGCCCGCTGCTCCTCCCGGCGCAGGACGACGAAACCGAAGCCGAGAGCCAGCACAGTGCCGGCTACGAAATAGGCGCGTAGCGGTTCGAATGTCGCGGCGAGTCCCGCGCCGCTCAGGCCGAAGGCCACCGCGACGAGTGGCCCGGCGCAGCAGAGCGCCGACGCCACGGCGGCGACGACCCCGCTGGTCACCGCGAGCACGGTCTTATTGGTTGACGTCACCATGGTCTTCCAACGCCTCGAGGACTGGGCAATCGTCCGTTGATTGACGGGCTGCGCACGCCGCAGCCAGGCGCTCCAGCGTGCGATTCAGGCGCTGGAGATCGCGAATCTTCTGTTGCACGAGTTCGATTTTATGCCTGGTTTCGCGCTCCACGGCGTCGCAGGCCCCTTTATGCCGGATACGCAGCGCGAGCAACTCCTGGATCTCCTTCAAGGAAAAACCGAGGTCCTGCGCTTGCTTGATGAAGCGGAGGCGCGCCACGGCATCGTCGGTGTACTGTCGGTAGCCCGACGGCGTGCGCCGCGGACTCGGAACCAGCCCCCGACGCTCGTAATAGCGGAGTGTCTGGACATTGACGTCCGCCGCGGCCGCGACTTGGCCGATGGTCAGCGCCATCGATGAACTCTCTTCAAGATCCAACGAGCAGAATACACCCTATACTTAGGTATATGGTCAAGGGCGGCTGGACCACTCTACGTCCACCGTGCTGACGCTGGTGGTGATCCCGGTGCTGTACTACTGTGGCGCCACCGGGGTTGCGGGGTTCGGACGACACGGCGCTCTGAACCGCAACCAAGGAGGGGGTGTGAACAGAACGATGATCGCGGGGCTCAAGGCGCATGTCGACCGGATGCGCCGAGTGATGGCACTGCACGAAGCTATGATGCGCGCGATGATGAACCGGTAGGCCGCCGGTCGCGCGGTGACAGGGCTCCGCTCTTCAGACCTCGGCTGGCACCGAGTTCAGTGCCGAGCGGTCATGGCAGGGAAAACCGCCACACCTCCAAGGTCCAGGGGCCATCGCCTCGCCGCCCAGTCTCCGGGACGCTCCCTTCGATTATCGCCGGTCGGCCCGCCACCGCCCGGAGTTGCGTCACTGCCCCTTGGGACTCCGCGGCCTCCTGCATCACATAGGCGCTGTCCGACCCGGGGACCTCGAGCGCGAGCCGGCCCTCCCGCTCGACCACCGTGCCGGCGATCCGCACCTCGGCCGCCTTCGGCGTAAAGCCGTTGGTGCGGATGGCGCGACGCACCTGGCCGATCGTCGCGCGGTTGTCGGGCCTGAACCGGATGACCGCGACCCCGCGGTTGAGGCTGACCTCGACGGCCTCCACTCCCTCAATCTTCTTCACGGCCACGCGCACGGCGTGGGCGCACACCGCTCAGTCCATCCCGAAGATGGTCTGCCGCATCTCCTGGAGCTGCGCGCTCGCCGTGCCAGTGATTCCTGCGGCGAACAATCCGAGTGCGAAGAGCAAGCGCTTCATCGCGTCCTCCTCAGAACCAGAAAGTCGTGTTCACAATCACGCGCACCTTGTCGCCCGGCTGCGGCCCGTTCAGTCGCCGGTACACCGGGAACACCGGGCCGCCGGAGATGCCCCTCGAACCGTACAGGCCGAGCTGGGTCGGCCCCACGAACATCTGGTGCCCGCCGGTATTGGCCTGCTCAACGCCGGCGATCACGTCCCTTGCGCTGTACTCCCCCACGGCCTCGATGAACACTCGCCAATCAGGGTTGGGGAAGTCGCGCTGGAACGGGGGCGGGCGGTAGCCGACGACCAGGCTGTACATCGCCAGATCGCCTAGGTGATCGGCGGTGGCGCCCACCGGGCTCATGTACCGGCGGTAGAGGCCGCCTACCCAGGCGTAAACGGTCCTCGAGACGTACCCGGTGACCGCCCCGGCGTAGAGCCCCGGATAGGTGCGTGCGCCGGCGCGGACGGGGTCGGTAGGGTACTCGAAGCCGAAGTACGTGGTGGACTCGAACCGCGAGCCGACGTCCGTGCCGCGCCGGTGGAACCGCCAGCCGACAAGGATCTCGATGTCGGGATTCGTCGGCATCCGGGCCGTCGAGCGCCCGTGGGGCAGGCCCTGCGGGACGTAGAGCGGCATCGGGAGCGAGACGGAGAGCTGGAGATCCTCCGTGATACCGTAGGTCAGCATCGGCCGCGTCATCGCCATCTGCTTGTCGCCGACCACGCGGTCCATCACGCCCACGTCGAGGCTCCACCCTCCGCGGCCGAGCGTGGGGGTGGAGAGCCCGTAGGCGGGCCCGTGACCCTGGGCCGCCCCGTGTGGCGCTCCCGCAGCCAGGGCCAGCAGGAGGAAAACCGAAGCGGCGCTGTTGCGAGTCATCTTTCGAGCCATTGCAGGATGGGGCCGAGGAGATAGGCGACGAAGAATCCCGCGGCGTAGATGGCCCCCGAGAGCCAGAGCACCGCGCGGCTCAGGCGGCGTGCTGCGGCGCAGGCATCCTGCTCGTCCGGCGGGCAGGCCGTGACCCGCGCCAGCAGCCGGGGTGCGAGCGAATACACGTAATAGAAGTTCCCTGCGATGAGGAGAGCCGAGCCGGCAAACACCCACGCCTTGTGCCGGGACAGCGCAACGAGCCACGGCGCCGCCGACAGCACGGAAGCCAGGACCGCCCCGAAGCCCAGGAGGACGAGCAGCGAGGGTAGCGCGCAGCAAACCAGCGTGCCGAGCGAGGCGAAGAGAGAGAGGTAGCCGGGGAGCCGGCGCTCGCGCGTCACGCTGGTCATCGCGCGCCCGCGGCTCGCGGCATGCGGTCGATCTGAACCAGGGCCGCTGGCTCGGGACGCTTGAGCCACAGGTTCCACACCGCGGCTCCAAGAAGCAGCGCCGCCCCGGCGTAGGCCGCGACTGGCACGTTCCAGACCAGATGGCCCGCGGCAACCGCGATCGTACCGGCGAGCGTGACGACGAAGGGCCCCGCCCGCCGACGCCTGCGGGCCGACCACGCCATGGCGACGACACCGGCGACGAGGAAGCCCACCATCAGCGGGGTGAGCACGCGGCGGCTGGCAGCGACGCCGAGGCCGAGCGTTGAGAGTGCGCCCATGTACGTGGCGACGCAGGCAGGACAGGTGCCCCGCAGCAGCACGGCGAGCACCGCGCCGGGGACGAGCGTCAGCGACGGCGCCCACTGCGGGCGGCCAGGACCGACCGGCTCAGCGGCTCGGACCGGGGTCGTCATCGAGCGCTTCTAAGATCGGGCATTCGAGTTCGGCGCCGGCGCACTCGCAGGATTCCACCAGGGTCGCGAGGGCGCGCCGCATGGACTGGAGGTGGCGAATCTTGCCCTTGATGTCCGCGAGCTTCGCGGCGGCGAGCGCGCGCACCCGGCGCCGGTCGCGTCCCCGGGTCTGCCGGAGCCGCATGAGGTCCGCGATTTCATTCAGCGTGAAGCCGAGGTCCTGCGCGCGCTTGATGAAGCGGACGACTTGGACGGCTTGGGGAGGGTACTCGCGGTACCCGGACGGCGTCCGCTCCGGCTTCCCCAGTAGGCCGCGCTGCTCGTAGTAGCGCAGGGGTTGTACGTTGACGCCGGCTTGGAGTGCCACGGCCCCGATGCGGAGGTGTTCGCGCACCATTATTCCCATTGGCCGAAAGCTAAACTCTATAGTCCGCTATAGGGTCAAGCACCACGGGGGTGGCGAGCCTCGGCCTCGTGCCCGTGCTGTGGAGCCACGGGACCGGGGCGAGCGTGATGAAGCGGATCGCGGCGCCGATGGTCGGTGGGATGGTCACGTCCACCGTGCTGACGCTGGTGGTGATTCCGGTGCTGTACTACTTGTGGCGACGGAGGCAAGTCGCCGCGTGAACGCAACGTTGCCTGGCTACCCCGGCGAGATGTAGATTGCGTTCCCCCTATGCGTCGAACGACCCTGCGCCGAGTCATCGGCACCGCGCTGCTCGTTGCGACTCCGATCTCGGCAGCTGAGTCGGTCATGGGCGTGTTGCGCGATGGCGCCGTACACTACGAGTCCGGCGTTGTGGCTGCCCTGCACGCGGACCTCGGTGCTGCGGGGAGGCACGGTCACGAGGATCACCAGCATGGGACTCCGGTCGACCACTGCACCCACGTCCACGGCATCGCGACTGTGGTGCATTCCTTCCATCTCTCGATTGCGACCCCGGTCTCCAGTCAGCAGCAGACCGACCCCGTCCTCTCCGCAGGCGAGGCCATCCACACCCAGTTCCACCCTCCCCGGGCGTAGTCTCCGTCGTGTCTGATCGGCGCGCGTTTTCCCGCCCGAGCTAATGGTCGGGCGCGCCGACCGATCCTTCGTCAACTCACAATTGAACCTTCAAAGCGACAACGCTCTCACCGGCGGTTGCGCGAGGTGTTGCTTGATGGTGCTGGCGCTCATTGGTGCGGTGCTCATCCTCCCTTCTCAGGACACGCTCGTCCTCACACTCGACGGCGCGACGGCCCGGGCCCTCGCTGCAAGCCCAACGGTCGCCGCTGCCGTGGGGGCCGTCCGGGCCCCGCGCGGTTTGCGGGCCGAGGCGTGGTGGCCTTTCCCCGAAAACCCTACCCTCGAATACGGCCGTGTCCGCCGGCAGACCGGAGTGTCCACGACCTACGATCGCCAGTGGTCCGTGACACAGGAGATCGAGATCGCGGGCCAATGGGCGTGGCGGGGGAGCGCCGCCTCCGCGCGCGTGCGCTCGGCGGACGCACGGGTGAACGATGCTCGCCGGCTCGTCGCGCTTGAGGCGCGCCGGGCGTATGTCGCCCTGGCGCTTGCAGAGCGGCGTGCGGCGCTGACGGATTCGGCGGCTGGATTCGCTGAGCGCCTGGCCCAATTCGCCCGGCGGCAGTTCGAAGCGGGCGAAGTCAACCGGCTCGAGTGGAACGCCGCGGTGCTCGAGGCTGCCCGGACGCGAAGTGGGGCCGAGCGGGCGCGGGCTGATGCGGCCGCGGCGGCGGCCGATCTCGCCCGCCTGCTGGCGCTGCCACGGGACTCCACGCCTCGGGCAACGACGCTGCCGCCTATTCCGGACCTTCGGTGGAGCTCCGATAGTGTTCTCCTTACCCTCGCTCGCTCCCGGCGTCCGGACCTTCGGGCGAGTGAGGCGTCGCAGCGCAGCGCGGACCGCAACGTCACCGCCGCCCGCCTGTCCTTCGTGCCGAACCTCGCCGTGACCCTGTTCGACGGGCGCGAGGAAGGCACAGACCGACTGTTGGGGTTGGCGGTCGGGCTGAGGATTCCGCTGTTCCATCGCCAGCAGGCGAACATCGGTGCGGCGCAAGCCGAGCGGGCCGCGGCTCGCGCGGAGCTGGCCGCAACCGAACGGGCGATCCAGGCGAATGTCTTGGCGGCGGGAGCGCGGTTTCTCCGGGCTCGGGCGGCCGAGGAGCGATTCGCGACGGAGGTGCTGCGCGCGGCGACCGAGAACGTGACGCTAACGGAGCGGGCGCTCGCGGAAGGGGAAGTGAGCCTCATTGACGTGCTGGTACTCCGGGCGACGGCCGTCAACGCGCAGCTCGAGTACCTCGATGTGCTTCGCGACGCCTCGGACGCGTGGTTCGAACTGGCTGCGGCCCTTGCCGCACAGCCAGCCGAGCTCGCGGCGCTGCTGGGAACGGGAGACTGAGATGCGCAACATCGTCGGTTTCCTGCTGACGGCCGGAATGCTGTTGACGGGATGCGGGAGGAACGATCCCGCCCCCAAGGACCACAGCGATTCCCCGGCGGCGGATGGCGTGGAGCTCGACTCGGCGCAGCAGGCTGCGGGCGGCGTGGCGGTAGGAGCCGTGGGGCCTCTCCCCCCCGACACGATCTACCTCACGGGCACGATCACGTTCGATGCCGCCCGAGTGAGTCACGTGGGCCCGCGCGTCCCGGGGCGTATCCGCCGGGTGTACGCGGACATCGGGACGCACGTATCGGCCGGGGACACCCTGGTGGTCCTCGACAGCCCCGAACTCGCTGCCGCGCAGGCCCGTTGGGCGCAGGCCCGCGTCACCCGGGACGTGGCCGCCCGCAACTTCGAGCGGACGGAACGGCTGTACCGTGACGGGATCGTCTCCCAGCGTCGGCGCCTCGAGGTCGAGGCCGAGTTGCGGGAACGGGAGGCGGAGCTCACGGCTGCGTTGCAGTCGCTCTCCGCCCTCGGCGCGGAACCGGATACCGCGGGCTCCGGACTGTTCGTGATTCGAGCGCCGCTCGATGGCGAGGTGGTCGAGAAGCACGCTACCGTGGGCGAGGTCGTGGGGCCCGAGACGAGCCTCTTCGTCGTGGGGGAGCTGAACCGGGTCTGGCTGCTGCTCGACCTGTACGAGACCGACCTGCGCCGCGTGCGCCGGGGACTGCAGGTCCGGGTGGTGGCCGACGCCTATCCCGATCGTCGCTTCGAAGCGCGCGTCGGGTTGATCAGCTCCGTGGTCGATACGGTGTCCCGTACGGTGAAGGTCCGGGTCGAGATAGCGAACAGGGAACATGTTCTCAAGCCTGGGATGTTCGCGCGGGCCGGCCTCGTGTTGGACGCGAGACCCGGCGCCATCGGGATCCCGCACGCGGCGGTGCAGACGCTCGAAGGCCGGGAGGTCATCTTCGTGGCGGAGGGGGGAAACCGCTTCCGGGCCCTCCCGGTCCGCCTCGGAGCGCCGCGCGCCGGGGGGTGGGTGGAGGTCCTCCAAGGACTCGCTGTGGGTGACTCGATCGTGCTCTCGGGCGGCTTCGCGCTCAAGGCGCACATGCTGCGCGCGACCTTCGGCGAGGAGCACTGATGATCCAGCGCGTCCTGGATTGGGCGCTGGGTCAGCGCCTCCTCGTGCTCGTGGGTGCCGCCGGCCTGCTCGGTGGAGGCGTGCTGGCCCTCCGGGGCCTACCCGTTGACGCCTTCCCCGACGTATCGCCTGTGCTCGTGCAGGTCATCACCGAATCTCCCGGCCTGGCCCCCCAGGAGGTCGAAGCGCTCGTCACGTATCCCATCGAGGTGGCGATGAACGGGCTCCCGGGGGTCACCCGGATCCAGTCTATCTCCGCCTTCGGCCTCTCGCAGGTCAACGTCTATTT
>JBOHSI010000021.1:0-20266 GCA_050733055.1 Gemmatimonadales bacterium | reverse complement strand
CATCGGCGGCGTGAGCAGGCCGAACCGCGTCGTGGCGCCGATCAACGTGAAGCGCTCGAGCGCCATCGGGATCGTCTGCGCGTGCGGGCCGTCGGCGATGCGCACGTCTACGCGGTACTCCTCCATGGCGGGGTAGAGGAACTCCTCCAGCACGGGCCGCAACCGGTGGACCTCGTCGATGAACAGGATGTCGCCCGCTTTGAGCGACGTGAGCAGCCCGACCAGGTCGCCCGGGCGCTCGAGCACCGGCCCCGAAGTCGTGCGGACGTTGACACCGAGCTCGCGCGCCATCAGCAGCGCCAGCGTCGTCTTCCCCAAGCCCGGCGGGCCGAAGAACAAGGTGTGGTCGAGGGGTTCCGTGCGCTGCTTCGCGGCGTCGATCGCGATCTGCAGCGACTCCTTCACCTTGGCTTGGCCGACGAACTCGTCAAGGCGCGAGGGGCGCAGCGCCGCGTCCGTCAGGCGTTCGTCGGGGAGCGGGTCGGGGGTAGTGATCTGGGCCCGGGCCGGTTTCACGGGGAGCTACCTCTGGCCCACGGGCCGGGCGCGCCAACGCACCGGCCGCGAATTCGTTTCGAGCTCGTGCCGGGTGTGGCAGTGGAGGCACTGATCCACCGCCCGGGTCGCGCCGTTCGGCACGAGCTTGCGGTTCGTCGAGCCGCACCGCGTGCAGTTCCACTCAGCCGTCGTCGCCATCGTCATCCGTGCGTGAGCAGTTGCAGTGCCCGGCGGACCAGCATCTCGACGTCGCCTCCGCCCTTCCCTCCAGCGCCGTCCGCCGCGAGGACCTGACGCAGCGCCCGATCCGCCTCCGCCGTAGCGTAGCCGAGCCGCTCCAGGGCCTTGAGGGCCGCCTCCGCGGCTCCCTCCCCGCCCCCGGATGCCGCGGCGCTGGCCGGCTCCTCAAACTCGCCCAGCTTGTCGGCCAGTTCAAGCGCTAGCCGCTCCGCCGTCTTCTTGCCGATCCCGCTCACCGACGAGAGCAGCCCGATGTTGCGCTCTCGGATGGCGCGAACCCCGCGCTCGACGCGGAGCGCCGACATGAGTGCGATGGCGATCTTCGGGCCCACGCCCGAGACGGCGGTCAGGCGCTGGAAGAACCGCCGCTCGGCGTCGTCTTGAAAGCCGTACAGCGCCCAGCCGTCCTCACGCACCACGAGCTCGGTGGCGAGGCTGACCGACTCGCCGACGGCGGGCAGCCCCTCCATCACGCCGAGGGGGACGACGATCTCGTAGCCGACGCCGCCCGCCGTCTGCACCACGACGCGGTCGATCCGTTTCGCGGCGAGCCGGCCGCTGACTTGCGCGATCACGAGCGGATGACGTGGGTCAGCGCGACCGCGACCCCGTCCGCCGCGTCGGACGGTGTGGGCGGCTGCCGCAACTTCAGGAGCCGCGCGACGACGGTCCCGACCTGGCTCTTCACCGCTCCGCCGGCCCCGACGACCGTCTTTTTCACCGTCGCCGGCGGGTACTGCGCGATGGCGAGTCCCGCCTGCTGGGCCGCAAGGAGGATCACGCCTCGCGCGTGGCCCAGCACGAGCGTGGTGCGGACGTTCTTGTGATAGAAGACGTGTTCCAGCGCCAGCGCCGTCGGGCGGTGGCGGGAGATGAGGTCGGCGATGTGCCGGTGCAGCTCCTGCAGGCGCCGCGGAAGCGAGCTCCGGCGATCAAACCGGATGACCCCGCACTCGATCAGCCGGCCCATCCTGGACGTCCCGTTTCCCGTTTCGATCACGCCGTAACCGGTGACCGAGGTGCCCGGGTCGACGCCCAGGACCTTCACGTCACGCAGTCGCCGCCGCCATCGCCTCGGCGTCGATGTCGAAGTTCGAGGACACCTTGGCGACGTCATCCATCTCTTCCAGCGCCTCGATCAGCTCGAGCAAGTGCTTCGCATCCTTGCCGTCCACTTTGACGGTGCTCTTCGGGATCATCGCGATCTCAGCCGACTGCACGGGGACCTTCCCGGTCCTGAGCCGCTCCGTGATCGCGTGCAGTTGGCTCCCCGGCCCCGTGATGAGAAAGACCTCGCCGTCCCGCACCATGTCATCGGCGCCGGCGTCCAGCGCCGCTTCCATCGTGGCGTCCTCGTCCGCCTTGGTCGCATCGACGGTGATCTGCGCCTTGCGATCGAACATCCATGCCACCGAGTTGGCGGCGCCGAGGTTGCCGCCGTGCCGTGTAAAGACGTGGCGGATCTCTGCGACCGTGCGGTTGGCGTTGTCGGTCGTCGCCTGAATGAGAATCGCCGCTCCGCCGGGGCCGTAGCCTTCGTAGGTGACTTCGTCGTACGTGACGCCCTCGAGCTCGCCCGTCCCCTTCTTGATGGCGCGCGCGATATTGTCGAGCGGCATGTTCTCCGCCTTCGCCGCGTCGATCGCAGTGCGGAGCCGGGGGTTCCCGGCGGGATCACCGCCGCCCTGTTTGGCCGCGATGGTGATCTCACGGATGAGCTTGGTGAAGAGCGCCCCGCGCCGCGCGTCGGCGACGGCCTTCTTGCGCTTGATCTGCTTCCATTTGCTGTGGCCAGCCATGGGGGACCCCGTCGGTTCAAACTTACAACTTGACCGGCGCTACGCGCCACAGCAACGATGCGGCACCATGACCGGCCCCGCCCCGACACACTGCGGGCTCAGCGATCGGGATCCAGCATGTCCTCGAACCGCATCCAGCGCCGGTAGAAATAGAGGTCGACGAATCCCGTCGGCCCGTTGCGATTCTTGAGGACGAGCAGCTCGGTCGCGCCGTCTACGCCGAACCCCGGATTGTACATCTCCTCGCGGTAGATGCCGAGCACCACGTCGGCGTGTTGCTTGATCGCGCCCAGGTGGCCGAAGTCGTCGAGGTTGGGGCGTGGGTTCTGGCGCTTGGGCTCGAACTTGGGGAGCTGTGCCACGACGAGCAGCGCCACCTGGCGCTCGAGCGCCAGTGCCTTGAGTCGCTGCAGCACGAGGGCCAGGTCTTCGTCCTGAGTGGAGCGGGCCGTGCCTGCGGGCGTCGGCACGAACTGGAGGTAGTCCACCACCACCAGTCCGAGCTGGCTCAGCGGGTCGAGCCGGGCCGCCAGGGTCTCGAAGTCGGGCGCGGCGAGCGCCAACGCCGCGAGCGGCAGTCCCCGGAGCCGCACGGCCGCGCCGCCGATCCCGGCGCGCGCCTGCTCGTTCAGCTTCGCCGAGCGCAGCTCGTCCACGGCGATGCGACCCTCGATCGCGAGCGCGCGCTCGATGAGCCGCTCTTCGTCCATCTCACCCGAGAAGAAGGCCACGCCGAGTCCTTGCCGGGCGACCCGCAGCGCCAACCCCAGAGCCAGCGCCGATTTCCCCGAGCCGATGTCGCCGCCCAGCACGACGAGGTCGCGGCGCCGCAGGCCGCTCCCCAAGACCCGGTCGATCGACGGGAAGCCTGTGGGAACGGTGTCCCCCGAGATCTCCCCTGGGCGTCGCTGATCCACCCGCTCGACGAGAGACTCAGGCGAGGGCCGGCGTTCCAAGCGGCGTGGGCTCATGAGTGCCCCTCCTGCGCGTCTGAGCGCCTTGTACGTCTGGCCTTATAGATGTACGCGTGCCGAGCGCGCGGCAACGGCGACGGCGTCCCCCGCCTCCGGGCCGAGCACCTCCCGGGCGGGCGCGACGAGCTGGGAGAGCACGAGGGCCGCCGCCTTGGGGCTCGCCGGCTCGAGGTGGTGCCGCGCGGCCGCGAACGCCCGCTTGAGAGGCGCGGGGAGCGTGAGGGTCGCGAGCCGGTGCTCGAGGGCGGCGAGCCGGCGCCGGTGGTTCTTGGGGGACACCGGGTACGGTGGGAGCAGCGTCTCGGCCGCGCGCACCACGAGCCAGGTTGCGAACAGGCCGTCCCGCTTGGGGCCGCGGGCGGCCCCGGCGACGAGCGCGATGAGCCGTTGCTCGGCGGGCGTCGTGGCCTGGATCACGCGACGAGGTGCTCGATCGCGGCGGCGACGTCCGCGGGCGCGACGTCGCCGAGGCAGCGGTGGTGGCCGAGGGGGCACTTCGCAGTTCCCGTGGCCGAGCAGGGGCGGCAGTCGAGGTTCCGCTGCAACACCAGCGCGTGCGCCCGGTAGGGGAAGAACCCGAACTGCTCGACGGTGGGCCCGAACAGGGCGACGACCGGCGTTCCGACCCCGGTCGCCATGTGCATGACGCCGGTGTCTCCCGACGCGACCGCGCGCGCACGTGCCAGCACCGCCCCCGTCTCCTGGAGTGAGAACTCTCCCACCGCGTTGGCCGCCGCCTCGCCCGCCGCGAGCTGCTGCCCGAGGCCGCGATCCTCGGGCCCGCCCACGACCACGGGCCGGTAGCCGGCGGCGCGCAGCCGCTCTGCGAGCGCAATCCAGTGCGCGATGGGCCAGCGTTTGGTGGCGTGAGCCGCGCCCGGCGCGAGTGCGGCGAGCCGCGCGTCCGCCAGCCCCCGCTCGGCGAGCCACTGCCCGACCCGCTCGCGCGCGCCGCTGCCCAGGTGGAACTCGGGCGGGCCGCCGTCGGGCCGCGTGTCGAGCCGGCGCGCGGCCTCGAAGTATCGTTCCGCCACCGGGACCCCGCCGCGGTAGAGGTCGAGCTTGGTGGAGATCAGCAGCGTGCGCGCCATCTTCCGCTTGCGGTACCCCGACCACCGGCAGCGCACGAGCAGCCGGAGCGCTGCGCTCCGCGGGTTGCCGTGCAGGTCCAGGCCGTGGGTGGGGCCGAAGGCGGAGAGGCGGCGGGCGAGGTGGCGGATCGGTTCGTCGGGCTCCAGCGCCACGACTTCGGCGACGTGGGGGTTGTCCGCGACCAGCGGGGCCATCGCGCGCTTCGTGACGTAGACGAGCTTCGCCTCCGGGTGGCGGCGGGCGAGCGCGCGCACGAGTGGCGTGGTCAGCAAGATGTCGCCGATGGAACTGAAGCGAACGACCAGGACGCACAACACAGGGCAAGAAACTATGGTTGCGTTGCCGCAGTTCGCCAGTCGCCATTAGCTTTCGCCCATGCCGCGTCCCAAGAGCATCCTGTGGGTGGACGACGAGGTCGACGGCCTCGCCGCGCACCGCCGCTTCCTCGAGGCCCAGGGGTTCACGGTAGCCACGGCGGCGCACGGCGACGACGCCCTCGCGCTCCTGCGGCGGCAGCCCTACAGCGTCGTGTTGCTCGACGAGCAGATGCCTGGGCGGCGGGGCCTCGAGCTGCTTCCGGAGATCCGCGCCATCGACGGAGCCGTGCCGGTCGTGATGGTGACGCAAAGCGAGGACGAAGGTACGCTGCGTGAAGCGATCGGCGTGGAAGTGGATGATTACCTCGTGAAGCCGGTTCACCCGCGCCAGATCCTGTCGGTCGTGACGCGACTGCTCGAGGGCGATCGCATTCGTCAGCAGCGGCTCGCTCGCGACTTCGTGACGCGGTTCCGCGAGCTCGAAGGCCGGCGCGGGTCTGCGCTCGCGTGGCGCGAGTGGATCGAGCTCGTGGTTGAGCTCGCACGCTGGGAAGTGCGCCTCGCGGCATCGAACGAGCCCGGCCTCTCCGAGGCGCTCCGCAACCTGCAGGTGAGTCTCCGGAAGGACTTCGCAGGATACATCGCCCGCCACTACCCGCGCTGGCTCGCGAACCCCGAGGGGGACCGGCCGCCGCTGTCGGTGGACGTGGGCGCTGAATTCCTCGTGCCCGTGCTGCGCGCGCAGAGCCGCGTGCTGCTCATCGTGATCGACTGCCTGCGGCTCGACCAATGGGAGGTGCTGCGCGACCTCGTGACTCCGCTGTTCGAGGTCGAGGAATCCCACTACTACAGCATCCTTCCGACCGCCACGCCGTTCGCCCGCAACGCGATCTTCTCGGGACTCTTCCCGATGGAGATCGCGGCGCGCCACCCCGACTGGTGGGGTCAGGCGTCGGACGAGGCGAGCCTCAACGCTCACGAGGCCGAGCTCTTGACCGAGCAGCTCCGCGAGCTGGTGGAACGGCCCGTGGCGGTCCGCTACGAGAAGCTGTTCGGCTCGGCCGACGGGGGAGATCTCTTGCGCCGGCTCCCGGCGCATCTCGCCCAGGACGGTGTGACGGCGCTCGTGTTCAACTTCATCGACCAGCTCACGCACGGCCGCTCCGAGAGCGCGATCCTGTACGAGGTCGCGCGCGACGATGCGGCGCTCCGCAATCTGACACGAACGTGGTTCGAGCGCTCCCCCGTGCTCGCGGCGCTGCAGGAGGCCGAACGGCGCGGCGTCACCGTGCTGCTCACGACCGACCACGGCTCGATCCACTGCGAGACCCCGGCCACCGTGTACGCCAAGCGCGACGCGACCGCCAACCTCCGGTACAAGTTCGGCGAGGACCTGCGCGCCCAGGACCCTGAGGCTGCGATCACCGTCGAGGACCTGAAGTCGTTCGGCCTCCCCGCGCTCGGGCTCGGCGTGCGTCTGTTGCTGGCCACCGCGGACCGCTTCTTCGTGTATCCCACCAAGCTGCGGGAGTACCAGGCCCGCTACCGCGGCTCCTTTCTGCACGGCGGCGTCACACCCGAGGAGGTGATCCTCCCCGTGGCCCTGCTCACCCCGCGCGGTCGCGCAAGGGGGTCTGGCTGAATGGGCCGCGACGCCCGCATCCTCGGCCTGCTGCGTCCCTATACCGTCCTCTTCGTCGCCAACATCGCCGCCACGCTGGTGGCATCGCTCATGGACGGAGCCACGTTGGTGCTGTTGATCCCCTTCCTGCGCGCGCTCTTCGGGTTGCAGGCGCTGCCCGAGTCGGGCGGCTCCGCGGTGGAGGCGGTGCTCGCGCGCGTCCTGGGGCCGCTGCTCACCACCGGGACGCCGGAAACGGCGCTGCGCAACGTCGTCCTGGTGTTGCTCGGCACCCTCGTGCTCAAGAACGCGGTGAGCTACGGCGCCGCGATGTGCAGTGTCGCGATCGAAGAAGGCGTGGTGCGCGACCTGCGGGTCCGCCTGTTCCGGCATCTCCAAACGCTGCCGCTCGATTTCTTCCAGCGCACCAGGGGCGGCCAGCTGCTGGCCCGCATCATCAGCGATACCGACCAGGTGAAGAGCACGGTGACGGCGGCGCTCGCCTCGTTCCTGCGGAACGTGAGCCTGATCGTCGTGTACCTCGCGATCTTGGTGGGGTTGTCGTGGCGGCTCACGTTGATCGCCCTCATGCTCGCGCCCGTGCTCGTGCTCATCATCCGTCCGATCGTCGCCCGGGTGCGCCGCCGCGCGCGCCAGCAGGCGGAGGATCGCGGCGAGTTGATGAGTCTCGTGAGCGAGATGGTCGCGTCCGTCAAGCTGGTGCGCGCCTACGTCGCCGAGGCGTTCGAGGTGGAGCGATTTCACAAGCTCGCCAATCGGTATCGCAAGCGAGTGCTGCGGGTGCAGAGGGTGTCGACGCTCACGAGCCCAGTGAGCGAGATCTTCGCGGGGCTCGTGGTGGTGCTGATCTTCTCGGTCGGCGCGCGCCTGGCGCTCGGCACCTCCGCGTCGCTGCGACCCGAAGTGTTCATCGCGTTCGTCGCCGTGGCGCTGCGACTGATGTCGCCGGTGAAAGCGGTCGCGCAGTATCCGACGATCATGGCGGGCGCAAGCGCGGCCGCGGACCGCTGTTTCGAGGTGCTCGACTTGCCGGCTGACGAGGGCGACCGGCCCGGGGAGACCGATGCCCGCTTCCGCGAGTGCATCGAGTACCGCGGCGTATCGTTCTCCTATGACGGCCAGGCACCGGTGCTGCGCGACGTCGACCTCGAGGTGCGGCGCGGACAGGTCGTGGCGATCGTAGGGCCCTCGGGCGCGGGGAAGACCACGTTCGTCGACCTCCTGCCGCGCTTCTACGAGCCGACGGCCGGCGCGATCCTGCTGGACGGCGTCCCCCTGACGCAGTTCACCCGGCGCAGCCTGCGGGGGCTGATGGGAATCGTGTCGCAGGAAACCGTGCTCCTGAACGACTCGGTGTTCGCCAACATCGCGTACGGCCGGACCGACTTCACCCTCGAGCAGGTACGGGCGGCAGCGCAGGCGGCCAACGCGGGCGAGTTCATCTCGCAGCTGCCGGATGGCTACCAAACCGCCCTCGGCGAGCGGGGCACGCGACTCTCTGGCGGGCAGCGCCAGCGCATCGCGATCGCGCGCGCGCTGCTCCGCGACCCGCCGATCTTGATCCTCGACGAGGCCACGAGCGCGCTCGACCCGGAGTCCGAGCGCCTGGTGCAGCAGGCGATCGACCGCCTGATGGCGCACCGCACTGCGTTCGTGATCGCGCACCGGCTCGCGACCGTGCGACACGCGAATTTCATCGTCGTGCTCGCCGATGGGCGCATCGTCGAGCGGGGCTCGCACGACCAGCTCTTCAGTGCGGGGGGACTGTACCGGCGGCTGTACGATCTGCAATTCCGGACCTGACGTGCTCTCGGGCTTCACGATCGTCCGCAACGCGGTCAAGCTCGACTATCCCGTCGTTCCCGCCATCCGCTCGATTCTTTCCATCTGCGACGAGGTCATCGTCAACGTCGGACGCTCGGAGGACGGCACTCGCGAGCTCATCGCCGGTATCGGCGATTCGCGCATTCGAATCATCGACGGTGTTTGGGACGTCTCGCAGGGGAGCGTCGTGCTGGCCAAAGAGACCAACCGCGCGATGCGCGCCTGCCGCGGCACCTGGGGCGTGTATATCCAGGCGGACGAGGTGCTGCACGAGACCGGCGCCGCCATCCTGAAGGAAAGGATGCAGGATTGGGACGCCGACCAGCGCGTCGAGGGACTGCTGGTCGACTACTTCCATTTTTACGGTGACTTCGACACGCTCGCCACGAACCGGCACTTTTATCGCCGCGAGGTCCGCGGTGTCCGGCTCGACCGGGATATCCGCTCCTTTCAGGACGCGCAGGGGTTCCGCGTGGGTCCGGAGCGGCGGCGCGTGCAGGCGCGCCTGACGGGCGCCCGGATGTTCCATTACGGCTGGGCGCGGGCGCCGACCTCGCTGCAGCGCAAGCTCGCGGCGACCAAAGAGCTTTTTCCCCAGGCCGTCGCGCGGGTGCAATGGCAGGAGCGGCGCGGCGGGCTCGAGTGGACCCCGCTGTTGCGGCGGTTCATGGGCAACCATCCCCGCCCCGCGGTCGAGTGGATCGCGGCCCGTCGCTGCGTCCCGGGCGACCCCGTCGTGCCGCGCCGGCTCACCCTCCACGACCTCCGCTACTACCTCTCGGACTGGATCGAGCGTCTGACGGGGGCGCGGGTGTTCGAGTACCGCAACTACGTCCAGATATGAGCGCGCCCCTGGGACGCGGGTGAGCGGCTCCCCTCCCTTCGCGGGCCTGCGCGTGGTCCTGGTCGCGGCGTTCAACCGGCGGTACCACCGCAGCGGGCTCGCGCTGGCGGCGGCGCTTCAGGCGTTGGGCTGCGAAGTTCGGCGCTGCGAGGAGCGGCAGCGCGGCTTGGACGCGATGCTGCGCCGCTCGCTCGTGCCCCGGCTCGGCGGGGTGCTCGGGCGTGCGCGGGCCGATGTCATCCTGGTGTTCAAGGGATCGAGACTCGCCCCCACGGGCCTGCGAGAGCTGAAGGGCCGCTTCGGCGGCCGCTGGGTCAACTGGTTTCCCGACGACCCGCACCACATCGAGTTGTCGCTGACGCTCGCTCCGGCGTACGACGTCTTCTTCACCCACGACAGCTCGAGCCTCGAGCGCCACCGCAGGGCCGGCGCGCGCGCCTATTACCTGAGCTTCGGGTGCGACCCGTCGTACCACCGGCGGCTCGACGGGCGGGATCGCTGGCGCGCCCCGCTGGTGTTCGTCGGATCGAAGGATCCCGTGCGCGAGCGGGTCGTGGAGGGGGCGCGCGATCTCGGGCTCGCGGTCTGGGGGCCCGGGTGGCCGCGCGGCCCCGTGTACGGCGACGACTTCCTGCGCGCGCTGTCGGGCGCCACGGTCGGGCTCAACATCCACCAGCATTTCGGGGAAGCGGGTGATCCCGCGCGGTACGGCAGCGGCGCCAACATGCGGGTGTTCGAGCTGGCCTGCATCGGCACGCCGCAGCTGTCCGATGCCAAGGGCGATATCCCGCGCCACTTCACGCCGGACCGCGAGATCGCACTGTACCGCACGTTGGACGAACTGCGCGAGCGCGCGCGCACGCTGCTCGCCGACGAGGGAGCGAGACGGTCACTCGCCGACGCTGCGCGCCAGCGCGCGCTCCGCGAGCACACGTGGCAGTATCGTCTCGAAGAATTGCTTACGGTCGCCCTAAGGTAGCGCCGGGCGTGGGGCGTCCCGGCGACAGTCGGCGGGTTTCGATCAGGCAGCGATACATCCGCACGTACTCCTCCGCCATGACGACGTGGGTGAAGTAGCGCTGGGCGTGGGAGCGGCAGGCTTCGGGGCTGCGGGTGTGAATCGTCCCCGCAGCGGCGATCATCTGGTCCATCGTGTCGCACAGCGCGCCTGTCGCCGGCGTGACGAGTTCGGGGAGCGCGCCGCGCCGGGTCCCGAGCACGGGCGTGCCGGAGAGCAGTGCCTCGACGGTCACGAGGCCGAACGGCTCGTCCCATTGGGCCGGGTTCCAGACGCAACGCGCCCGCGCCAGCAGCGTCGCCTTCTGCGTGCCGTCGACCTCCCCCACGTATTTGACGGACCCCGTGAAGCTGGGCCGCCAGCCGCCGGCGACGATGAGCTTGTGGCCGGTGTGCTTCGCCGCCTCGACGGCCCAGTGGTACCCCTTCGCGCTGTGCAGCTTCCCGAGGAACAGGTCGTACTGGTCAGGCCGCTTGGGGAACCGGCGGAAGCGGTACTCTGCCGGGTCGAGCCCGTTGTAAACGAACACGTCGCTGCCGTGGCGACGGGCGTGGTCGTGCGACAGGAAGATCGTGTGGGGGTCGAGCGGAGCGCCGGGCTTCAGGTTGCGGTGGATCGTCTGCACGAACGGGAGCTCGCCCGGCGGGGCGCGCCGCAGCGCGAAGTGCGCGTGCAGGATCTCGGCGTCCCGGGGCAGGTAGCGCGCCAGCTCGGCCACGTCACCGAACTTGCGGGCCGGTACTTCCACCACAGCCGCCTCGGCGAGCCGCGTCCCGGGCGGCGCGAGCACGGTGACCCGGTGACCCAAGGCCGCGAGCCCGCGGACCAGCGCGACGACGACCCGCTGGGGCCCGCCGTATCCCTTGGCCGGCAGGAGCTGGTGGGACGCGACGACGACGTGCATCGGCGAGATAGTATAACTAGCTTCGTCGGATGCCGAACCCGCCGCTCACGATTCTGCAGCTCACCCATCAGGGCCAGGGGCAGGGATCGACACAGTCCATCTTCGGCCTCAGCCGGCAGCTGACCCGCCGCGGGCACCGGGTGCTCGTCGGCTGTCGGCCGGGCACGGTACTGGCGGGCCTCCTGGCGGGCGCTGGGCTGCCGCACATCCCGCTCGATTTCAGCCGACTCGGGCCGTTGGCGCGCGTGCTGCGCGAGGCGATCGCCCGCGAGCGGGTGGATGTGGTCAACACCCACGGCACCCGCGACCGGCGCGCCCTTGCGTGGCTGCGGTGGCGCGGGCACCTGCCGCAGGCGCTCGTAGTCACCCGGCGCACGATGCCGCGCACGTCGCCCCTGGAGCTGCTCGCGATCGGGTTCGCCGCCGACCGCACCATCGCGGTGAGCGAGGCGGTGGCGCGCGGCCTGCGGCGCCGACTGCATCCCGCGGCCCGCCTCCGCGTGGTTCCGAACGGGATCGACCTCGCGCGGGTGGACGTCGAGCCTACGGCTGCAGAGCTCGCCGCCGCGCTGGCTGCGCTGGACGGCGTGGGTGATCGCCGGGTCGTGGTGGTCGTGGCGCGTCGCAAGGATCAGCACGTTCTGCTTCAGGCGCTGCCCGCCGTTGGGGTGCCGGTGCTGGCGGCGTTCGTGGGGATCGAGCCGGACGACCGGCTCAGCCGCCTCGCGCGCGCCGTTCCGGAGCGGCACCGGGTGGTATTCGTGCCGTTCACCGAGCGCCCGCTCGCGTTCTATCGGCTGGCGGCGCTGGCCGCGCTGCCCTCCCGGATCGAAGGGCTCTCTCACGCACTGCTCGAAGCGATGGCGCTCGGGGTGCCCGTGCTAGCCTCGCGCGCGGGCGGGAATCCGGATCTGATTCGTCATGGGCAGACCGGCGTCCTCGTGCCGCCGCTCGATGCCGGGGCGTGGGCCGCGAGCCTGGAGCGGCTGCTCGGGGACGGAGAGTCGGCTCGCCGGATGGCGCGCGCGGGCCGCGAGCTGGTGCGGGCGGAGTTCACGCTCGAGCGGACGGCGGAGCGCGCGGAGGCGGTGTATCGCGAGGCGCTGGCGCGGCGTCGATTGCTCGCGGGCGCCGCATCCCGTTAGCATTCCTGTGTGACGAGGACTCTCCCGCCGGACGTCGCTGGCCGGCAATGACGGCACTGTTGCTCGCGCAGGACTTTCCACCCATGGGAGGCGGCATCGCCCGCTTTCATGGTGAGGTGGCTCTGCGGTTTCCCAAGGGCGAGCTCATCGTTTCGACGCCGCAGGATCCGGACGCTGCGGAGGTTGATCCCTCGTTTCCCGGGGCCGTGGACCGCCTCCCGGTCAGCCGGCGCCGCACCAAGACGCTGCCCGGTGTGTTGCTCTGGTCGCGTCGCGCCGCGAGTCTGGCGCGCCAACGGCACGTGGGCTTCGTGTACTGCGGGAACGTAAAGCCGGCGGGCTACCCGGCGCGCTGGGTCTACGAACGCACCAACGTGCCGTATTGCCTCCTCCTGTACGGCGCAGACCTGCTCTCCGAGCAACACAAGTACCATCGCTCCATCTTCAAGCGCCGGTCGTCCCGCGCCATCTTTGGCGGTGCGGCCGCACTGGTGGCGATCAGCAGCTGGACGCGCGACCTCGCCCTCACGGTGCTCGGCGAGCTCGGCCTGGACGGTCACGGCCAACGGCTTCGCGTCGTGCATCTCGGGACCGATCCGAATCGCTTCCGACCGGGCCTCGACCCGTCGCCGGTGCGCGGGCGCTTCGGCCTGCCGGACGGCGACGGGCGCTGGTTGCTCACGGTGGCGCGACTCGAGTCCCACAAGGGAATCGACACGGTCCTCCAGGCGCTCCCCCTCGTCCTCGAACAGGCGCCCGACGTGCGGTACGCGGTGGCGGGCAGCGGGTCCGACCGCGAGCGCTTGGAGAAGCTCGCCGCCAAGCTCGGCGTGGCCAGCCGGGTGCGCTTCCTCGGGCAGGTGAACGATCGCGACCTCCCGGCGCTCTATAATCTCGCCGTCGTCTACGTCGGCGCCTCGCGTCGGGCCGAGCGCATCGGGGTGGAGGGGTTCGGGATCTCGCTCGTCGAGGCGTCGGCGTGCGGACTCCCGGTCGTGGCGGGCAACTCGGGCGGGGTTCCAGACGCCGTCCGCGAGGGCGAGACCGGCTTCCTCGTGCCTCCCGAAAACCCCGGGGCGTTCGCGGACGCGATCTGCCGCTTGCTCGCGGACACGGGGCTCGCGAAGCGGGTCGGGGAGGGCGGCCGTCGCGCGGTCGAGACGTACTTCAACTGGGACCGCGTCGTCCGCGACCTCCGGGCCATCGAAGCCGAAAACGCCTAGCGCCGTTCCAACTTGTTGCCCCGAATCTCGGCGAGCGACGACGCAAGGCGAGCCTAGTGCACTCAGAACGCCTCACTTGGCGAAACAAGTTGGAACGGCGCTAGCCTGAACCCCACCCTCCTCCTCGCGTTCAACTTTCCGCCCCACGGCGGGGGCATCGCGCGGATGCTGGGCGAGGTTGCGCGTCGCTATCCGGCGGGTTCGCTCGTCGTGTCGACCGGTGCTTGTGCGGACAGCGCGGCGACGGACCCCCTGTTTCCGCATCCGATCGACCGCGTGGCCATCCGCGCCACGCGACTGCGGACGATCAACGGGCTGGCGCTTTGGACCGCTCGTGCGAGTGCGCTCGTGCGACGAACGCGGCCGGATTTCGTCTGGTGCGCCGAGCTCAAGCCCGCCGCCTACCCGGCGCGCTGGCTGCGCGCGCGGCACGGATTGCCGTACGGGGTGATCGTTCACGGAACGGAGCTGCTGCTGCTCGAGGCGAAGCTGCGCCGCTCTCGCTTCAAGCGCTGGATGGCGCGCGAACTACTGGGGTCCGCGGCGGTCGTCGTCGCGAACAGCCGGTGGACGGCCGATCTGGCCCGCTCGCTGCTTACTGGCCTGGGGCGCCGGGCGCTCGCCAGTGCCGTGCGCGTAGTGCCGCTCGGCACCACGCCGTCGCACTTTCGGCCTGGGATCGACCCGCGCCCTGTGCGCGCCCGCTACCGCCTCGACGGCGGGCCGTGGCTCCTCACCGTCGCGCGGCTCGAATCCCACAAGGGGGTCGACACCGTGATCCGGGCGCTTCCCGCCGTGCGGGCGGCCTTTCCCGGAGCCCGGTACGCGGTCGCGGGCGTGGGCCCCCGCCGGTCGGAACTGGAGCGGGGGGTCGCTGAGCTCGGGCTCGGCGACGCCGTGCGGTTCGTGGGATTCGTCGGAGACGACGAGCTGCCGGCGCTCTACAACGCGGCCGACTTGTACGTCGGGGCGTCGCGCCGCGTCGAGCTGCTGGCCGAGGGGTTCGGGATCGCGCTCGTCGAGGCGTCGGCGTGCGGGCTCGCGGTGGTGGGCGGGCGCTCTGGTGGCGTGCCCGACGCGGTGCGCGAGGGAGAGACCGGGCTCCTGGTGGATCCCGACGATCCGGCGGCGGTGGCGGAGGGGATCATGCACTTGCTCGGGGACGACGAGCTGCGCCGGCGGATGGGCACGGCGGGCCGCCGCGCCGTGGAGACCTACTACAACTGGGACCGGGTGGCGCGCGACCTGATGCGGATCGACGCCGAGTTCCAGCGGCGCTAGCGGCCGCGAGCGCCCTCTGGACGACATTCGATGGTTCGCGCCGAACCGGTTCTGCACGCTGGTCGTCCCGGCGCTGCGCCGGCTCGGCCTATCGATCGCGCTGGAGGGCGATCGGCCGGCGCGGCTCGCCATCGCCATGGACGCCCAGGTCGCGGCCGGCGCGTACCGTTACGCCGCGCGGCGGCGGTGCCCGCTCGTGCACTACGTCTGGGATCTCCCGCCGTGGAGGCTCGGGACGGGTAGGCCCGACTGGGTCTGGTACGCGCTCGGGGGCTACCTGCGGCTCCCGCGCCTCGGCCGCCGCTACGCGGAGCGCCCTGGCTACTACAGTCGATTGCGGTACGTCGCCGTGCACGCGCATGAAGTCTGGGTACCGAGCGCACAGACGGCGGCGAGCGTTCGCGTGCGGTTCGGCGTGGCCTGCCGGCACGTCCCGTTCTGTTATGACTCCGAGCGTTTCGTGCCAGCGCCCGCCCGCCCGTCGCCGGAGCGTCCGCCCGTGCTCGTGACTGTTTCCCGCCTGACGCCACCCAAGAACCACGCCGCCGTGATCCGCGCTGCCGCACGGCTCGACCCCATCCCGGCCGTACGGATCATCGGTGACGGCCCAGAACGGGAAGCGCTGGGGCGGCTCGCGACCGAGTTGGGCGTGCCGTGCTCGGTCGCAGGCTGGCGCAGTGATGCGGAGGTGCTTGCCGCGTATCGGTCGGCAGGCGTGGTGGTCTGCCCGAGCCGGTTCGAAGGGTTCGGCCTGACGCCGATGGAAGCGATCGCGTGCGGTGTGCCGGTCGTCGCGTCGGATATCCCGCCCCATCGCGAGTTCCTGGGCGCGGCACCGCACTTTTTCCAAGTGGGCGACGACGACGGCCTCGCGGCTGCGATCTCCGTGGCGCAGCGGAGCGGTCCGCCGCTGGGGGGGGTGCTGGCCGGTCTCACCATCGAGGCCGCCGCGCAGCGCTTCTTCGGCGGCCTGTCGCCGCTGCTGGGCTAGCTGGCGGCGTCGGCCGCCTTGGGTGCCGCGGCCGGTCGCGCTCCGATCGCGTACGTCGGGCAGTGGCGGATGAACTCCCCGTCGATCGGAGACCACTCCTGCTCCGGCCGGGTGACGACCGCCTTTCCCTGCGCGTCCAGCACAAACATGCCGGGGGGCGCCTGGACGAGGCAGGCGCCGCAGCCGATGCAGCGCTCGCGCTGCACTCGCACGATGACGCGCCGCCGGGGATAGACACCGGGATCACCCGGCGCGGGCCATTCGTCCGCGCGGTCGAGGGCGGCGGCCGTCGCGCGGTAACCTTCTTCGACCAGTTCCCGCAGGTGGTCGAACGAGAAGGGCGAGATGTGCTCGACCCGCGGGTGCATATAGTAGATGGGCGGCGCGCCCCACACCCGCAACCGCAGCTCGAGCAGCGACTGCATCGCGATCTCGGTGGCGCGCGCGAACACCGCCGCGAAGCCTTCCTCCTGCACGTCGGCCCGGAAGGCGTTCGATGCCGAGACGTCCACCGCCAGGATGAGGTCGGGCCCCAGCACGCGTGCCGTACCCACTGGGAGGTTGTCCACGGTCGCGCCGTCCACGTAGAAGCGCCCCCGGATCTCGCGCGGGGGCAAGTACCCCGGGAGCGCGCACGACGCGAACACGGCGTCCCGTACGCGCGCCTCCTCCAGTCCCTCGAGTCCCCAGAAGACCTGCATCCCGGAATTGATGTCCACCGTGTTGACGACGAGCGGGTGGCGCAGGTCCTGGAACGTGATGTCGCCTACGAGGCGCTGGAGCAGGGCGTCGAGCGGCTCGCGCCTGAACAGGGCGGGGGAGCGCATCCGCTTGAACGCCATGTCGGCGTGGGCGACGACGAAGATGTCCCGCCGGCGGAGGTTTACGGCGATGTCGCGCAACTCGGCAACGCTCCGACCGGCCGACCAGGCTGCGCCCACGAGTGCGCCCACGCTCGACCCTACGATGTGCGTGGGGACGAGGCTGCGCTCGGTCAGAGCCTGCAGCACACCGATGTGCGCGAGGCCCTTCATGCCGCCGCCGCCGAGGACGAGAGTGAAGCGTGTGTCGCTGTTCACAGGAATCGCCGCTTGCCCGGAAGGTGAGCTTCCGAGTAACGTAGTCGTTGCCCCTATGCCCGCGCTACTCATCCGTCATCGCATCGTGCGCAGTCGCTGGACCATGGCCGGTCTCGCCGTGGTGGCGACGCTTGCGCTCGTCGCGCTCGCCGCTCCGTGGCTCGCGCCGGGCGATCCCTACCGCGGTGAGCTGGCGCGCGGGCTCGAGCCGCCCTCGGCGGCGGCGCTTCTCGGAACCGACGCGCAGGGGCGCGACGTCCTGAGCCGGGTGCTTTTCGGGGCCCGACTGTCGCTTGCTGTCGGCCTCGGGAGCCAGGCAATCGCGATCGCTGCCGGGCTCACCCTCGGGCTCGTCGCGGGCTACTACGGCCGCTGGGTCGACGCGGTCGTGATGCGCGTCGCCGACGTCACGCTGGCCTTCCCGTCGCTCCTGCTCCTCATCGCCGTCGCCGCGGCGGTCCGACCCTCGCTTCCGGTCATCTGTGTCGTCATCGGCCTGGTCGGCTGGGCCGGGATGGCACGGCTGGTGCGCGGCCAGGTGCTGCTGGTGCGGTCGCTCGACTACGTGCAGGCCGGTCGGGCGCTCGGGCTGTCCGATGGGCGCCTCGTCACGCGCCACATCCTCCCGAACGTCCTGGCGCCCGTGATCGTGGCTGCAACGCTCGGCATCGGCGGGGCGATCATGGCGGAGGCGGCGCTGTCGTTCGTCGGGCTGGGCGCCCAGCCGCCCACGCCGTCCTGGGGGGCGATGGTGGCGGACGGGCGCGACCTGCTGCGCGTGGCGCCGTGGGTGTCTCTGTTTCCCGGCCTCGCGATCGGGGCCGCCGTGCTCGGCCTGAATCTCGTGGGCGACGGCCTGCGAGACGCGCTCGACGTGCGGGCATGACCGACATCGCCTACCACCCGACCCGGCTGCGGGCGCTGCGCGACAGCTTTCGCGCGCTGCGCGCCGCCGAGTTCCCCTGGACGGCGGACACCGTCTACCTGAACAACGCCTCCATCGGCCCCATCCCGGAGCGCACGCGCCGTGCGCTCGACGAGTTCACCGCCAAACGCACGGCGCCGCACCTGCTCCCGGAGCGCGAGCTCTTCGCGGTGCTGCAGACGGCCCGTGAGGCCGTCGCGAGACTCATCAACGCCGAGACGTGCGAGATCGCGCTCGCCACCAACACGAGCCACGGGCTGAACCTTGCCGCCCGCGCCCTCCCCCTGAAGCCGGGCGACGTCGTGCTCGTCTCCGATCGCGAGTTCCCCGCCAACGTCTACCCCTGGCTGCTGCTCGAGAAGCAGGGGATCGATGTGGAGCTCGCGCCCTGCGGCGCCGAGGGATGGCCGGACGAGGAGTACCTCGTCGAGCGCCTGCACGACCCGCGGGTGCGCGTGCTCGCCGTGTCCTTCGTGCAGTTCTCGAACGGCTACCGCGCCGACTTGGACCGCCTCGGCGCCGCCTGCCGCGCCAACGGCACCTTCCTCGTGGTGGATGGGATTCAAGGGGTCGGGAACTCGGAGCTCGACGTGCGAGACACGGCTGTGGACATCCTCGCCTGCGGCGGTCAGAAGTGGCTGCTCTCGCCGTGGGGCTCGGGGTTCGTCTATGTGCGCAAGGAGCTCATTCCCGCCCTGGAGCCGGCCGTGACCGGCTGGATGGCCTTCGAGGGGACCGACGACTTCTCCCGACTCACCGACTACAACCCCACGTTCCGTGCCGACGCCCGCCGGTTCGAGATGGTGACGCTCCCGTACCAGGATTTCTACGGCATGGCCGAGTCGTTGCGGATGCTGACGGAAATCGGCATCGCCGACATCGCCCAACACACGCGGGGGCTGCAGGAGCCGGTGTTCAAGTGGGCGGACGAGAACGGCGTGCGGATCGTGTCAGCGCGCGACGACGGCCACCGCTCCGCCATCGTGTGTATCGCTCCCGGACGTCCCGCCGAAGCCTACCACGCGCTCAAGCGGGCGCACGTCGTGTGCTCGCTGCGGGAAGGCGCGATCCGCCTCGCACCGCACTGCTACAACACGGCCGAGGAAATGGAGCGGGTGCTGGATGTCCTAGATCAGCTGGAGTGATAGGCCGTGGGCGGACCGCTTGGCGGCCGGCGCGAGGGCGTAGTGGCCGATGAGCATGACGTCTCCCTAGCGGCTCCGCCGCAGTAGCCCGTAGTCTTTCTTGCCTTTGCGGAGCAGCAGGCTCCTTCCCGCGAGCCAGTCCGCGTTCCCGATCCTGCGCGCGACGTCTTTCACGCGTTGCTGGTTGACGTAAATCCCGCCCTGCTCGATCGAGCGGCGCGCCTCGCTCTTCGACTGCGCCAGGCCGGCCTGCACCACCGCATCGACCAGACTGAGGTCGCCGCGCTCGTCCACCCGGACGGTCGGGATCTCCTGCGCCAGCACGTCGAACGCACTCGAATCGACTTTTCGCGGGTCGAACTCATCGAACAGGATCGCGCTCGCCGCGACCGCGCTGGCGGACGCTTGCTCGCCGTGCACCAGCCTGGTGATCTCGATCGCGAGCCGCTTCTGCGCTTCGCGCCGGCCGGGGTCCTGGTGATGAGATTGCATCAGCGCCTTGATGTCCTCTTGGGTGAGGAAGGTAAAAAGCTTGAGATACTGCTCTGCATCCCTGTCATCCGTGTTGACCCAGAACTGGTACAGCTTGTAGGGCGACGTCAACGCCGGGTCGAGCCAGATCGTGCCGCCCTCCGTCTTGCCGAACTTTGCGCCGGACGCCGTCGTGACGAGTGGGGCCACGAGGCCGTGTGCCTCGCCGCCCTCCACGCGCCGAATCAGCTCGATTCCGGCGGTGATGTTCCCCCACTGATCGCTCCCGCCCACCTGCACGGTGCACCCCTGGGTGCGGAATAAATGCAGGAAGTCGTACGCCTGGAGCAACATGTAGCTGAACTCGGTGTAGGAGAGACCGGTGTCGAGCCGCGCCTGCACCGATTCCTTCTGGAGCATCACGTTCACCGTGAAGTGCTTGCCCACATCCCGCAGAAAGTCGATGAGCCGCTGCTCGCCTAGCCATTTCGCGTTGTCGAGCAAGAGCGCCGCGGTGGGGCCGGCGCCGAACTCGAGGAACCGCGCGGCCTGGTCGCGCATGCGCTGGACGTTCTCACGGATCTGCTCCTTGGAGAGCAGCGGCCGTTCGCTGGATTTCCCGGAAGGGTCTCCGATGAGTCCCGTGCCGCCCCCCATCAGCACGATGGGCCGGTGGCCGCCGCGTTGCAGGTTGGCGAGCAGCATCAGCGGCATCAGGTTGCCGACCTGAAGGCTCCGCACGGTGGGATCGAAGCCGCAGTACGCTGTAACCGGTCCCTTCGCCAGATGCGCGGCGAGGCCGGGCGTCGCCTGCTGGACGAAGCCCCGCCACTCCAATTCTTGCAACACGTTAG
>JBOHSI010000020.1:0-14292 GCA_050733055.1 Gemmatimonadales bacterium | reverse complement strand
GTCGCCCGTTGCTCGAGTTCTATGCCAACTCGATCGCGCACCTGCTCCCGATCCGCAGGCCGCGGGCGCCGTTTCACAAGGAGCACGAAACGGATCCGGGGCTCCCGAAGCTCAGACGACAGCAGTCTTGCTGAGGGGGCTCGACGAGACGACGTCACGCGGCGACGTTCAACTGAACGACGACACGTGGAGACGTCTCACGGTGCACGCGGCGCGATCGATCTGCTCGATGACGGTGTGTAAGAGCTCGCGCACGACGAATTCGTCGGTTTCCATCCCGGCGAGCTGTGCCGAGCAGCGCGCCGCGGAGAGGGCGCTGTTGATGTCGGACACGAGCGCCTGGCGTAGGAGAGCCGCGGGCCCCGGCATGCGGTAGGTTGGTGTCATGGGCCGAGAACCTACAGGATCGCCGCCGAGTGCCGGGATCGGATTTCGCCCGCCTGGCACGCCTTCTTGCGACGCGTCTCGCTCGACGGTTCCGCGCGACCTCCCAGCGTGACGCCTCATCGTTTCTTGCCGCATACGGCCGACGTCGCCGTCGAGCTCCGGGCCGAGAGCGAGATCGGCCTCTACCAGGCCGGCGTGGACGCGCTGCGGGAGCTGCTCGTGGGGAAGAGCCCCGTCGCGCCGGCCGAGGAGCGACCGGTGCCGCTGCGCGGCGTGGACCCGACGGCGCGCTTGATCCACTTCCTCGGCGACGTGCTGTACCTGTACGATACGACGCGGTTCCTCCCCGCCCGCGTCTCGCCCGCGGGCGTTTGCGGCGAGCCGCTCGACCCGACAAAGCACGATGTGCAGCGGGAAGTAAAGGCAGTAACCCATCACGGGGCGCTGGTGAAAAGGGACGAGGCTGGGTATCGCGCGACCATCATCTTCGACGTCTGAACCGGTGCACCGCGAGACGAGACGAGGTTCCGCATGAACGTTGAGCGCATCGACGCCTACCGGTGGCGTGTCCCCAGGCAGGGCGGGATGCGGACCGAGGGACTCATCTTCGCCGACGAAAACCTGATGAAGGACCTCGAGGGCGACCAGGCGGTGCAGCAGCTCGCGAATGTGGCGCATCTGCCGGGCATCGTCGGCCCGGCGATCGCGATGCCCGACATCCACTGGGGCTATGGCTTCCCGATCGGGGGTGTGGCGGCGTTCGACGAGGAGAACGGCGTAGTCTCCCCGGGCGGCGTGGGCTACGACATCAACTGCGGCGTGCGGCTGCTCGCGACCCCGCTTGGCATCCAGGACATACGACCACGGATCAGCGAGCTGATGGACGCCTTGTTCGACACCATCCCTTCCGGCGTCGGGGCCTCGCGCTCGGACGTGCGGCTCGACCGGCGCCAGCTGGAGCGCGTCTTGCGCGAGGGCGCCCGCTGGGTCGTCGCCGCGGGGTTCGGCGAGGAGGGGGACCTCGAGGCCATCGAGGCGAACGGCACGCTGCCTGCCGCCGATCCGGGCTGGGTCTCCGATCGCGCCAAGGAGCGCGGCAAGGATCAGCTAGGCACCGTCGGGAGCGGCAACCACTTCATCGAGGTGGGCTACGTCGCCGAGCGGTTCGACGGCCGGGTGGCGGATCGGCTCGGGTTGGGGGCCGGCACCGCCACGGTGTTCATCCATTCGGGGTCGCGCGGCCTCGGCTATCAAGTGTGCGACGACTACCTCGACGCCATGCTCCGGGCGGCCGAGAAGTACGGGATTGCCCTCCCGGACAAGCAGCTCTGCTGCGCGCCCATCGGCTCACCGGAAGGGAAGCAGTACTGGGGCGCGATGAATGCCGCGGCCAATTACGCGTTTGCAAACCGACAGCTCATGTCCCACTACGCTCGCCGGGCCCTCGCCCGGGTGTTCGGCGAGGATGCCGCCCGGCGCACCCGGCTGGTTTATGACGTGTGCCACAATATCGCGAAACACGAAACCCACACGCTCGGGGGTGTGCCGCAGCGGGTGTGCGTCCACCGCAAGGGCGCCACGCGTGCCTTCCCCCCGGGGCACCCCGAGCTCGCGCCGCCGTTCCGTGACATCGGGCAGCCGGTGCTGATCCCCGGAGACATGGGGCGCTACAGCTACGTCCTGGTGGGCACCGAGGGAGCGTTCCGCGAGACGTTCGGATCGACCTGCCACGGCGCGGGGCGCCGGCTCAGCCGGCACAAGGCGAAACAGGTCGCCCGTTCGCGCAACATCCTGCGCGAGCTGGCAGCGCAGGGGATCATCGTGCGGGCCGCCACGCGCGCGACTGTGGACGAGGAGATCCCCGAGGCCTACAAGGACGTCGCGCGAGTCGTGGACGTCGTGCACGCCGCGGGCATCGGCCGCAAGGTCGCGCAGATCAAGCCCATGGGCGTGGTGAAGGGGTAGGAAAAGCGAAGCCCCCGGGACGGCGCGATAGGCCGCCCGGGGGCTCCACACATCGGTTACCCGGAGCCGGGGGATTGCTCCCTCCGTTCTTCATCCTGTCGCCACCGGTTGACTGATGCGTCGCTCGGTAGGGCGAATCAAGAGCTCCGGCTTCCATCCCCAAGCAGCTTGATCGGGCTGCAAGGTTCACCGATGTGGGTGCTGCGGGTCAGATCGGATCGCGGACCGACCCTCCGCACTGCACGTCGAGGCACCACTTCGACGTGGATGGGGCACGCGACAGGCCCCACCTATCCGAGCCGGAGAGCTTGCTCCCGGATCGCCGGCCGCCTGAGCCCTTGTTTGCGTCGGCGGCCTCCCCGGAATTTCCGCTCGGACCCGTCTTGGAGGCGTGGTTGAGACACCAGGTCCCGACCCTTCCCTCCAAGCCGCGTGACAGTAATATAGGGGCCACCACAGAGCGCGCAAGTGCCGATGTTTCTTCGGGTTAGCTCGCGTGCATGTGCATCGGCTGTGGAGGGCAACTTCTAGGGGAGGCGCTCTTTGGAGCGGCCGTCCACACGATGTGGAGTTGTGAATCCACATGCGTCCACGTCCCAACACAACTTTCGAGCGTTTCCGGGCACCCGAAAACGGACGCCTGGGTCGCCCAGACGCCGAGTGGTATGAGGTTTGAGGGGTCCGTCAGATGTCGCTACCGACTTCGTGGTAGGCGTACGGCTCGCCGGGATGCGGAGGGATGAACAGCACGCCCGCGCCTCCCGTGGCGAACCAGCCGACGAGGAGCTGGGTGGACCGGCCGGCGCCGACCGGCTCGCTGAACAGCGCCTGCAACCAGCGGCGGATGTGGCGCAACTCGGGCGCACGGCGGCCGAGCATCGCGATGACCGCGCCGCTGCCCTGCGTGGCCCGCAGGAAGTGGGCGATCGCGTGCACGCGGTGCGCGAAGATGTAAGCCCGCACACCGGGCTCGTCGTACAGCAGGGTGCCCTCGTAGGGGTCGGCGGGCGGGGCGTCCATGCGCGGGCCGAAGTAAATGAACACGCGTTCGTCCCCATCCCGGCGCTCGACGACCGCAGCGGAGGCGTCGGTGCTCAGGCGCGCCGCGTGGATCACGTCGCCCTCGGCGAGAATGCCGACCGCCGCGGTCCACTCGATCGCGGCAAGGGCCTGGTCAAGCGGGCAGCCCACAGCGTCGTCATAGGCGACAAGCCGCGGCGCCTCACCGGCGCGCAGGAAGAAGTGCGCCAGCGCGTCGGCGCGGTCGTCGAAGGTGCGCGTCTGGCGCGAGGTTGCGGGAACCGTCACTGTGACATTATAACCCAGGCCCGAACTCACAGCATAGGGAGTCCCGATGCGCTGCCTGGCCGTTGTGTTTTGCATCGCCGCGACGTCCGCGCAGGCGGGCGAGGCGCAGGAGCCTGTACCGCCGCCCGCGGAGTCGACTCGATCCGAGTCCACCGCGGTGGCGCTGCCGACACCGGAACAACTGCGCTTTCTCAACGGGCTGCGCACAGCGACCCGCGGCGTGGCCCAACTCAAGGACGGCCTCGGCCGGATGAGCCGCGCTCAGGCGACGAGGGATAGCGTGGCGCGGCGCCGCGCGGGACGGCTTCTCGCGGGACTGTGCGGCAGCGCGCGGGGATTTCTGGCCCGGGGGCGCCCCCGGATGAACCCCACGGCGTACGAAGACTCGACGCGCCTGCTGGCCCGCCGTCTTACCGTACGCATCGACTCGCTGATCGCCTACACGCCGACGTGCGAGCGGGACGCCGTGGCGTTACCCGATGCCACCGCGACCGAGCTCTCGAAGCGCATGAAGGCGTACGACACCGCGTTCAGGGATTTTCGAGCGGCGATTGGGCTGCCGGTGAGAGAAGACACTTCTCGGACGTCGAAGCGAGGATGAGGTTACAGTACGCCACGACGCTACGTTGTAAGTGACAGTAAATAAGTGACTTACGACGTAGCGTCGTAGCGGCGTATTACGGGTCCTACGGTACCGGCTGCAGCTTCGGCTCGAGCTTCAACACCCACAACCCGCTATTGATGTCCGGCACGTAGATATTGCCGTCGCGCACGACCACGCCCCACGCGAACGGGGTGTGCGGCTGGAAGCCGGTCGAGTCGGCAGTGAGGATCCAGCTGATCTCGCGCCCCTGGCGCAGCAGATCACCCTTCAGCTCACCGGATACGTCGAGCACGCGGGCGCCGCCCTGATAGTTGCCGAGGTACAGGGTATCGCCCACGACCCACACGTTGTGCACACCACCATCGGTCGGCTCGTACCAGGCGACTGCCTTGGGGTGCTCGATGTCGGAAACGTCGACGACGTGGAGCCGGCCGAACGTGAGACCGTTGCCGCCGGAAAGTCCCTTGTACGGCCGGGCCGCGTAGACCTCGTCGGCGACGAACACATACCTCCCCTGCCGCCAAGCCGTGTGCGTGCCACGCACGAAGCCGGGGCCCCACAGCTGCTCCACCCGCGCGTACGTGGCGTTGAGGTCGTACTTAAGTTGGGACACGAACTGCGGGCTCTCCGGGCTGCCACCCTTCATGCCGTTGCCGACGTCGAGAATGATCAGCCCGTCGTTCCAGTAGGCGAGGTAGGCGAGCCCGTCCACCACCATTACGTCGTGCAGGTAGCGCCCTGCTTCAGTTTGCTGTGCTTCCCAGCGGGCGACTTCCTGCGGATGGACGGGATCCCGAATGTCGATCACCCGCAGCGACCCGGTGGCGTCATCGGTGATGTAGGCATGGCCCTGGTACACGTACGAGCTGTGCACGCCGCCCGAGACGGTCTCGGTGTATTCGGCGACGGCCTTCGGGTGGCACGGATCCCTCGCCTCGAATACCACGATTCCGTTCTTGCGGTTCGACGCCCCTTCACGCGAGAACACGCCATACCTGCCGTCCTCGGTCGTCATCACGTCATTCACGAGCCGGGCATCCGTCATCATCGAGTCCACGATCCGCGGGCTTGCAGGATCCGTGATGTCCATGGAATAGACCCGGTCCGCGATGGTCGACATGTAGAGGCACTTCCCGGAGGGGTGCACCCACACCTCGGCCGCGCGGTGCTTGATCGGCAGATGCGCGAGGACTTCGATGCCGCGCGCTACCCGCCGCTGCTCCGCCCGGACGATGGCGTCGGCGGTGCGGCCGCCCAGCGTTGCCGTAACGGTGTACACGCCTGGGGTTTCCGCTACGAACGCCCCCGCCGGATCGATCTGGGCGACGCCCGCACCTCCCGTCGCCACGACGGCCCACTCGACCGGGGCGTCTGGGACAGTCCGGCCGCGCGCGTCCTTCACGGTCACGGAGAAGCGCACCACGTCACCCGTGCGTACGGAGCTCGACGCCGGTGCGAGCGCGAGCCGGGCGACCGTGTTGGGCACCACCTGGAGCCGAAGTTGGGTGGTCGCGGGGCCAGCCTTAGCCGTAATCGTCGCTCGCCCGAGGGAGAGGGCGTGGAGCCGCCCGTCGGGCGTCACGCTCGCGACGCGTGGGCTGCTGGAGGTGAACGACACGTGGTCGGGCCGCCGGTCGCCGTGTCGGCTGTACGCCGTCCCCGCGAGCGTCAGCCGAGTTCCCGAGACGACGCGGGTTGGGGCCGGGACGATCTCGATCCGCGCCGCCGCCTCGGGCAGCACGTGGGCCAGGGCGTACCCGAACACCTGCCCCGTCTGCCCCGGGATGAAGGCGACCGCCGTCACGCGCACGTAGCCGTTGTAGCCGCCCGTGACGAGCCCGGTCGAATCTACGTTGCCCTCGGTTCCACCCGAGAACCAGGTGATCTTGGCCTCGGTCACGGGTTGGCCGCGCGCGTCGAGCGCGCGCGCTGCCATTTGCACCGTCCCGCCCACCTGGATTTCCGCCGTGGGTGGCGTGATCTCGACTCGCGCGACCGGGAAGGACGCCGGCGGCGAGGTCAGGGCGGGCTGCTGCAGCAGCGCGAGCACGACGGCGAGACGCATGCTAACTCCTTATGGGATAATATGTTGCGGTGGCTCAACCTTCACTACCCAGAGCCCGCTATTCATGTCGGGGACGTACACCAGGCCATCGCGATAGATCGCGCCCCACGCGTTCGCCACGTTCGCCACGTAGCCGCTGGCATCGCCAGTGTGCACATGGGCGTACTCGCGCCCTTGCGCGAGCAGGTCCCCGCGGAGCTCTCCCGAGATGTCGACGACACGGAGGCCGCCCTGGTAGTCGCCGAGGTACAGCGTGTCCCCCGCGATCCACACGTTGTGCGCGCCGCCGTCCTCGGGCTCGAACCAGGCCACCTCCCGCGGGTTAGCGAGGTCGGAGATGTCGATCACGTGCAACCGGCCATACGCCCGGCCCAGCCCGATCACGCCCGGGCCACCGCCCGGCTGGCGTGCGGGGAAGACCTCGTCGCCGACGAACACCCAGTTCTTGTAGCGCCAGCTGGTATGCGTGCCCCGGATGAACCCCGGTCCGCCGGCGAGCTCGACCTTCTTGTACAGCTCGTTGAGGTCGTACTTGTACTGCATCACGAGCCGCGGGTTCTCAGGACTCCCCCCCTTGATCCCGTTACCGACGTCGAGGATCACGAGGCCGTCATTCCAGTACGACAGGGTCGCCAGGCCGTCGCGCACGTCGATGTCGTGCAACGTCCGGCCGGCCTCGGGGCGCTCGACCTGCCAGCGCGCCACCTGCTTGGGGCGGTACGGGTCGCGGATGTCGATCACCCGCATCGAGCCTGTGGCATCATCCGTGAGATAGACGTAGCCCTGGTAGACGTATGTGCTGTGCACTCCGCCCGTGACCGTCTCCGTGAACTCCGCGATCGGTTTGGGGTGGGCCGGGTCCTCGAACGAGAGGATCACGATACCGTTCTTGCGGGTGGACGCGCCCTCCCGCGTCATCACGCCGTACCGCCCGTCTTCCGTGGTCATCACGTCGTTCACGACGCGCGCATCCACCACGACCGAATCGGTGATGAACGGCTTCGCGGGATCGGAGATGTCGATCGCGTAGATGCGGTCGGCGATCGTGGAAAGGTAGGCGTGCTTGCCGTCGGGGTGGATCCACAGCTCCGCGGCGAGAAAGCCCTTGAGCGGCAGGCGACCGACGATCGTGACTTGCCGCGTGCCGTTGCGGGGGGCGACCTGCACGAACGCCTCAGCGACGCGCGCGCCTAGCATCGCGACCACACGGTAGGTGCCCGGCTGATCCGCGACGAAGACGCCGTCGCGGTCGATCGTCGCGTGTCCCTGACCCACGGGTGACACGGCCCACTCCGCGCGCGCAGCGGCGAGGGGTCTGCGCCCGGCGTCGGTCGCGATGAGCGCGAAGCGCACCACGTCTCCCGCGCGCACGGAGGCGGCGGCCGGTGCGACCGTCGCGCGGGCGATCGTGTTCGGGACCACCGTGACCGTCCAGCTTGCGCTCGCTTTCCCCACCGTGGCCGTTATGGTGGCCCTGCCGACAGCGCGCGCCGCGACCCGGCCCAGCGCGCTCACCTCGACCACACCCGGCCGGGTGGACTTCCACGTGACACGGTCGTAGCGGCGATCGCCGTTCGCCGCGAAGGGCACCGCCTCGAGCACGAGCGACGTGCCGGCGAGCATCCGCTCGGGTTTGGGCGTCACCACGATCGTGACGGGCGGGAGCGGCAGCACGGTGATGCGCCCGAATCCCACCGTGGACTTGACCGCCCGGCCCGGGACCGTGGCCACGGCCGCGACGTTCAGTGTGCCGGTGGCCCCCGCGGTGACGAGCCCGGTCGAGTCGACGGTGCCCTCGAAGCGGCCCCCGGCGGTGAACCAGTGAACGACCGCCCCGGGCATGTGCCCACCGGCCGAGTCGTACGCCGTGGCCCAGAGGCGTACCGTGTCTCCGACCTGCAGGGCGAACTCCGCGGGCCTCACGTCGACGCGGGCGATGGGTTGCTGAAGATCGGAAGCACCGAGCTGTTGAGCGGGCGGTTGCCAGGCCAGCAGCGCGCAGAGGAAATGCGAGACCATCACGACCTCACGGGCGTTGGAACCGGTGGCGCTGACGGCGGCCTAGCACGTTATCCCCTCGGCGCACCTCGCGGTAGTGCCAACGCGGCGAACTCCTGAAATGGCGCCATGGTGTCGCCATGGTGACACCAGCGGTCCCAAGCTCTGAAAGCAATGTCGCTTAGGTCTATTGACAGCGTCCACGCCGAACCCTAGCTTTGGCCCCGGTTCAAGCAATCCGTGGCACCGTCACCGGTTTGTCTGCGCTCCGCGAGGACCATTTGTCTCGCGGATTTTGTTTGAGCCCGTCTCTGGTCGCGGGGACCAGGGTCGAACCTGTCCGGGGCAGTGCCCCTTAGTGCTGAGGTTGAAACGGTATGGCCAAGGGTAAGGTGAAGTGGTTCAACGACGCGAAGGGCTTCGGCTTCATCGCGCAGGAGTCGGGTCCAGACGTGTTCGTTCACTTCACGGCGATCCAGGCTGAGGGCTTCCGGAGCCTCGCTGAGGGCGACACGGTCGAGTTCGAGGTCGCCCAGGGTCCGAAGGGCTTGCAAGCGCAGAACGTCCGCAAGGTCTGAAGGCCGCCGATCGCAGCTCAAGCGGGCCCGGTCATCCGGGCCCGTTGCTTTGGCGGGCCGTATATTGGGTCATGACCGCGATCCGGATCGGGCTCATCGCCCTCCTCGTCCCGGCGTTGGGCCTAGGCCAGGCCGGCCCGCCGCGGGCAGCCGCGCCGGCCCTCGCGCCACCGGCGTATCGCGGCTTTCTTCCCGGCGTGCCCTATCGGGAATTCGCGGAGCGGGCCCGGGCGCTCGCGCAGCGGGACACGTTCCGCTGCAACACCTCCCGCAACACGGCCCAGCTCATGGAGTGCGGCGTGGCCATTCGCGATCCCGCGGACGGCGCCACGTTCTACCTCAGTGCATACGTGCTCGAGAGCCAAATCGCGATGGTGGCGTTGTACGATTCGGCCGGCTTCGGCGACACTCGCGGTGTGCCGCTCGTGGAGCGCACCAAGCGCGACTTGGCTCGCCGGTTCGGGCGGCCGCGGCCCATCGGGAAGAGCGGCTGGGAGTGGAGATACGGTGGCAAGGTCGTGCGGTTCAACTGGCGCGGCCGCGGGACCGCTCGATGGGTCTCCATCACGTTGACGGACAACGAGGTGATGGACCGGATCAGCCGGTACGTGAAGCCCGTCCCGACACGCAAGTCGTAGCGGTCACGAGCCGCGCCGGACCAGGCGTTCGGCGAGTTGTGACACGCCGTGCGCGGCGCCGAGCTGATCGAGCCAGCGGGGCGGGATCCCCGCCTCGCCGTCGCGCGCCCCGAGCAGCGCTCCCGCCACAGCGGCGTTGGTGTCAGTGTCCCCGCCCGCCTCCGCCAGGAAGATCAGCGCGTCTTCGAGCGACGGCCGGTGCACGGCACACCAGAACGCGATCTCCACGCAATGCACCACGTAGCCGTATTCCCCCGCGACGGCGATCGGCAGGTCCGTCTCTTGTTCCCAGAGGACGCGGCGCATCGCCTCGACCAGCGCGCGGGGGGCTGCGCCCTCCAGCCGGTGCAGCACCTCCTCCACGAAGTACGAGTTGCCATGGAGCAGCTCGCGCACCGCGAGGTTCACGGCAGCGGCGCCCCAGGTACAGCGCTCGTCGGCGTGCGTGATGGCCGCTTGCTGGGTGGAGACGCGCACCAGTTTGTCGACGTTGTCGTGGTAGCGGAGCGCAACCGGAATGCAGCGCATCACGGCACCGTTCGAAGGGGCCGCGCCCGCGTCCCGCGCCATCCGGCCCGCCTCGAACGGCTCGGTCCCCTCCTCGATCAGACGCAGGGCACGTTGGGTCGTGAGGCCGATCCCGCGGCCATCCGCCCTCATCCACTTCAGCCAGCGTTCCGCCACGTCGTTGGCGTCGAAGTCGCCTTGCTCCACGAGGGACTCCGCGAGCAGTAGCGCCATCGCCGCGTCGTCGTCGAAGGGGGAGCCTGGCGGTGGCGGGGCCAGATCGCGCACGCCCTGGGGGAACGCTTCCCGGATTGCTTGGGCGGTGCCGAGGCGTTCCGTAGGGACGCCGAGCTGGTTGCCGACGACCAGCCCGAGGAAGGCGCCGCGAGCCCGGGTGATGAGCCGGGGATCGAGGGGGTCGGTCACGACGCTAGAACGTCAGCACGACGACCCCACTCCGCGGCGCCACACCCGCGGTGAAGCCCGCGCGGTCTACGTGGGGGCCGCTGTAGGGGTGCGCACGGTTGTACGCGGCCACCACGGAGTTCAAGTACAAGCGGTAGTAGCCAATGCGGGCGCGGACGGTGCCCTTGGGAACGAGGCAGCTGCAGCGCACCGCCGCCCGGGTGCCGGGATTCACCTCGAGCGTAATATCGGACGGGCTGGTGTTCGTGATGAGCGGCGCGAAGTAGGACTGCCCCCCCACGTCGGCGGTGACCTGGGCGACCCGCCGTCCACGCACTCGACGGAACGCGGGGAGCGGCCCATCCATCGACTCCCCGATAGGTGGGTGCCCGGGCTGGACGAGGCGCCAGCGCAGGCCGGAACGCGCCTCCCATGCAACCGCGAGCCGCGCCGTCGCGTCCGGCCCGACTGTGTCCACGGGCACTCCCTCGCTCAGGATCGCCACCGGCTCGATGAGGGCGTTGTGCACGAACACCACGCTTGACCCGAGGAGCCCCGACCGGCGCACGAATAGGAGTCCCGCCGCTGCAACCGCCAGCCCGCCCGCCACCCACCACGCGACCGGGCGCGATCGCGCCCGCACCTCGCCCGACCTCCGCACCCGGCGCTCCACCGTGCCCGCATCGACGAGCTTCCCGGATCCTGAGGCGCGGCCGACATTGAGCGCCGCCAGCACCTCGTCCGCCGTCTGGAAGCGTTCGGCAGGCTTCTTGGCGAGGCACTTTACGATCACATCCGAGAGCCAGCGCGGGATCTTGGCGTTGCGGTCGCTCGCCACGGGGACGGGGTCGGCGAGGTGCTTGCCGACGATCTCGGCGCTCGAGTTTCCGTCGTACGGCGGCGTGCCGGTAACCACCTGAAACAGCATGGCGCCGAAGGCGTACAGGTCGCTGCGCCCGTCGAGCTGCGTGTCGCCCAGTGCCTGTTCGGGGCTCATGTACTGGACCGTTCCGACGGTGAACCCCGTCGCCGTCTTCGCGCCGCCTGCACCCGGGTCCAGCAGCTTGGCGATCCCGAAATCCACGAGCAGCGCGCGTCCGGTCTTCGCTTCAAGCAGCACGTTGTCCGGCTTGATGTCGCGGTGTACCAGTCCCTGGGCGTGCGCGTGGGACAGAGCCTGAAGGATCGGCTCGGCGATGCGGCATGCGTCCTCGGGGGCGTGCGGTCCACGACGGCGCAGCGCGTCGGCGAGCGACTCGCCCGCGACGAAGGGCATCACATAAAAGACCAAGCCCTCGCCGTCGCCCGTGAAGTGGATCGGGAGGATCGCCGGATGCTGGAGTCGCGCCAGCGCCTTCGCCTCCTGGCGGAACCGGGCGAGCATCCCCGGCGTCCAGGCGATCTCCGGGTGGAGCACCTTGCAGGCGAGGCGGCGGTCCAGGTCCTTGTCCCACAGCTCGTGGACCTCAGCAAACCCGCCACGACCGACCAGCCGCTTGACCTCGTACTTGGGGCCCAAGGCGCGCGCCAGCCGCTGCGTGGTTGGTACGGCCACGCCCTCCGTCGCCCCGGCTGGGCTGGTCGCGACGCGCTCGTTCGTAATTACGGTGGGTGACGGGTTGCCGCAGGTGGGACAGAACGCCGAGCCTGTCGGAATCTCGGCCCGGCAGGCGGGGCACGTCGTCTGGGTCGTCACGGCACGAAAGATTCGCTTTCGGGGCGCCCGGTGCAACGGCGAATTAGCTTTCGCGCATGCTCGTGCTGCGCATCGGTGTGGGGCTCGCCCTGGCGTACATCGCGCTCGTCGTTGTCGCGTGGCTGTTTCAGGAGCGGCTCGCGCTTCCGGCGCCCCGCGCTCCGGTACCCGACCCGCAGCGGCTCGGACTCGCGCACGGAAAGAGGATCGAAGTGATGCTGCCGGACGGGACGCGGCTGGCCGGATGGTATCTGGCCCCAAAGGCGGGGAAAAGCCCATCCCCCGCCCTGGTGTGGTTCTACGGCAACGGCGAAAACATCGCGAGCATCTGGCCGATCCTGCGCGACTTCCAGCCGCCCGGGGCGGCGTTGCTGGCCGTCGACTATCCGGGGTACGGCGGGAGCGAGGGGCGCGCGACCGAAGCGGGCATGTACGCGGCGGCCGACGCGGCGTACGGCGCCGTGGCGGCGCGCCCGGAGGTCGACAGCAATCGGATCTACGTGTACGGCCGGTCGCTCGGGAGCGCGGCGGCGACGTATGCCGCCACCCGCCATCGCGTCGCCGGGCTGATCCTCGAGTCCCCCTTCACCAACGCGGCCGAGATGACGCGCGAAACCTACCGCATCCTGCCCCGGTTCATTCTCCGCCTGTCACTCGACAACCTGTCCCGGATCCGGGAGGTGCGCTGCCCGGTGCTCGTGCTCCACGGCACGGCGGATCGCCTCGTCCCGACGCAGATGGGACTGAAGGTGGCGGCCGCCGCGTCCGGCCCCGTCGAAGTAGTGCTGATCCATGGCTCGGGGCACAATGAGACGTATGATGTGGGCGGAAGAGAGTACCGGGACAAGGTCTGGGCATTCGTAGACGGTAAGGGGCGGTAGGAGGCGGTAGGAGGCGGTAGGGGGCGGTAGGAGACGGTAGGTGCTCGCCTGTCGTACCGCCCGTTACCGCCTCTTACCGCCTCTTACCGCCTCTTACCGCCTCTTACCGCCCCCTACCGCCTCTTACCGCCCGTCTTAGATCACAGTCACCGGCACGATGCGGTCCCGCTCCTCTTGGAACCGCCGCTCGGCGTCGTCGAGCGCGCGCCGCACCACATCCGCGTCGGCGTCCGCGAACTTGGAGCTGGGCGCGACGCGGCCGGTCAGCTTCCGCACCGCCGCCAGGGCGCGGGTCACCTCGCAGCGACCGACGTCGGGGTCGGTGTGGCCGGTGACGAGCAGCTCCTCAAACAACGGCAGGCTTGGCTCCTCGCCCAGGACGTAAAGGGAGTCGAGGATCTTCGGCCCCAGGAAGCGCCGCAGCATCTCGTCCCCTCGGATCCGCTGAAACAACGCGACCAGCACGTCCGCGCGGCCGGCGTAGTACCGCGCAGCCTCGACCGCGGCAGCGACGAACGCGTGATGCGCTCCCGGCGTCACGAGATACCGCTCGAACACGGGCCACGCAGCCTCCGGGTGCCGCTCGGCCAGGGCGAGAAAGGCGAAATAGCGGCGCGCCAGCGGCGCCCGTGTGTCCGCGATGACGGTCCGCAGGCCGGCGACACCCCAGCGCGCCCCGACGAGCGCCGCGGCGGCGGCATGCTGCCACCGCTCCAGCTCCGGCACGCGGAAGGTCGCGACGTGGGGATCGAGGAAGGCACGGCAGCGCTCGAGCACCGCGAGTAAGCGCCGGTCAACCTGCGCCAGCGCGGGCTCGAGCACCTCTGTGTCCGCCCCGCGCGCGAGGGCCAGAGCCTCCCACGCCACACGGTCCAGCCCGAGCGTCGTCCAGGCGCGCTCGAAGGCCGTCGCGTCGGCGGCCGAGAGGAGCCGCTCGAGCGCCTCGGCCAGCCGACAAAGGCTGCGGATGGCGTTCACACGTTGAAACTACGGATCCTGGTCCGCCTGGCGAGGGGGGCGGGCAGGCGCGTTGTCCACATCCGTCTGGAAAACCAAGTGGAAATCCTTCAAGCGGCCGGGGACAACGTTGCGCTTCCCTTCAGGCGAGCTTAACCTTGCCGCGCGCCCCCGCCGCAAGCTCAGTCGTGTCTCCGACGGTACCCGGAGGGCCTTTGCGAAGGTCAGCTCTCGTCGGCGCCGCCCTCGTGCTGGCAGCGTGCTCCCGCCCGAGCGGCCCCATCGTCATCGGTTTGGCCGGCC
>JBOHSI010000019.1:0-19288 GCA_050733055.1 Gemmatimonadales bacterium | reverse complement strand
CCGCGGACCTACACGGCGACCATAGCGTTCGTCCCCGAGGCGCGCCCGCAGGCGCGGTTACCGTCGGCCTTGTCTGGGTTTTTCGGACAGCTCGGGTTGTCGCTCGGCGCCGAGGCGAGCGAGTCGCCGCGCTTCTACGCCACCGTGTTGAAGGGCCGGGAGCTGATGGAGCGCGTGCTGCTCACCGCCTTCGCCGATCCCAGGCCGGGGGCGGCCTCCGGCGAAGCGTCGGTTTAGTCAGGCAGCTGCGCGGCCAACGCGGACAGCCGCACGCTGCGACCGCCCACCTCGAGGCCGGCGCCGTCCATCTGATCGGCGGGGGTCGTCGAGCGCGAGGGAGGGCGAGGCTTGTGCGGCGAGCGCCGCCGGAACGAGGCACACGAGCGTCGCGAGCCGGAACGCCGGCGTCACGACGTCGGCGTCGCAGAGTGCTTCACCAGCTCAAACGAGAATTGCCAGCTCCACAGCCGCAGACCCGGTACCCGCGTCGCCACAGCGTCGATCGCATGGCCGAGCGTGAGACCGGCACGGCGAACCGCACCCGCCGGCAGCAGCGTGGCGAGCGGCGCGGCCATCAGATGAAAGCGCACGTTCTCCACCCGGAACCAGCGCTCGGCCATATGGACCTGCTTCATACTCAAGATGTGGTCGGTCTCCCAGGGCGTGCGCAACTGCGGCGTCAACCGGCGATACAGCTGGATGATCGGATTGTACGCCAGCGCTTCGGAGCAGAGGATCCGGCCGCCGGCCCGCATGATACGGTGGAGCTCGGCGAAGGCGCGCGTCAGGTCCAAGTGGTGGAGCATGCCGGAGCAGAGGCAAGCATCGAAGCTCTGGTCGGGAAAGCCGGTGTCCTCGCAGTCGCGCTGCAGGAATCGAGTCCGCCCCGCGACTCCGGCGGCCTCCGCACGCTGCTGCGCGCCCTCGAGCGACACGGGGCTCAAGTCGATTCCGACGGCCAGGGCCGCACCCGCCTGTGCGGCCGCCAGCGTCCATAAGCCGTTGCCGCAGGCGTAATCGAGAAACATCGTTCCCGGCGCCCGCTCTGCCATCCAGGCAGCGATATGCCTCCGCACGAGATCTGCGGCCTCGTAGAAGCGGCGGTTGGGCGTGGAGGTCGGCACGAGGTCGCGCCCGTCGACGCGGTCGTGATCATGGAAGACCGCCTCGTCCCGCTTGCGGGGCTCGAGAGACCCCACCCACTCGTCGCTCAACAAGCGCGGTTGCGCGTCGATCCATTGTCGCAGGTCACCGACCGCAAGCGAGCTCATGGGACTATGCGCTCGAAGCTGGACCGTCCTGAGCGGCCGTCAAGGCCCGTCCGCAACGCCTTGACGGCTCGTGGCTTAGGCGCCAGTTTGGGTGTTGGGTTCCCGTCGAGCCCTAGGGGGGGTGACGTTCCTCGGGGACAAGAGACGCGTGTTCGTGCAGCAGTCGAACGGCAACGTCCGCGGCGTCCACTCGTGACCCCTGCGAGCTAGCCGACCCCGGAGCCCGGAGCCACGGTAGTGGTCCCTGTGCGAGACACGACCTCTCGCTCCCAGGCGGGCGCCGTACTGGCGAGCGTCGCCCAGATCGTGGCCGCGCTGACGACGATCGTCGTCGTGGTGGTAACCCGGCGCTAGTGGGCACGGCCGTGGCCTATCTGACAGGAGCGACGGTCTGAGCACCACGCTGCCAGACTCGCCCGCGACCGACGCGTCGCTGCGGCATGCTGGGATTCCGGTTCCTCTGAGACAGGACGACCAGGACGCTGGCCTGTTCGAGTTCCTGAACCCATTGCTGCGGCAGCGCCGCATCGCCGCAGGCGTGCCGGTCGCACTCGCGCTCGTCACGTTGGTCGTCGGCCTCCTGCTGCCACCGCTCTACAAAGGCACGACGACGTTCGTCCCCGAGACACGATCGCAAACGCGCCTGCCGCAAGGACTCGCCGGATTGGCGGGGCAGTTCGGCATAACGCTCCCGCAAGAGGCGCGCGAATCGCCGCAGTTTTACGCCCAGGTTGTGCGAAGCCGGCAGCTGATGGAACGGGTGTTGCTCGACCGCTATCTGGCCCCTCGACCGACTCGCAATGACACCGACTCGGTAACCCTGCTCGCCGTGCTGAACGTGCGCGGGCGCAGCTACGCCGATCGCCTCGAAAAGGGCTACCGGAAGCTGGACAGCCGCGTCACGGTCAGCGTAGACAACCAGAGCAATATCATCAGCCTCAGTGTCGACGCGAGCGATCCGGGCCTCGCCGCCGCGGTCGCCAATCGCTTCGTCACGTATCTCAACGAGTTCAACACGAGCTACAGGGAATCCCGGGCGGGTGCGCGGCGAAAGTTTGTCGAGCGACGGGTGGCCGATGCGGACACCGCGCTGCGACGGGCGGAAGAGGCGGTCAAGACATTCTACGAGCGTAACCGCGGGTGGCAGGAGTCTCCGAGCCTGGTATTGGCAGAAGGCGAGTTGCGCCGGCAGGTCACCATCAGCCAAGAGGTTTACGTGATGCTGCGGCGGGAATACGAAACGGCACGCATTGAAGAGGTGAACGACACGCCGGTTATCACCGTGATTGACGCCGCCGCACCGCCGCAGCGAAGATCGTGGCCGAAGGTGGAGCTCCTGACGCTCCTCGCGCTCGTGGTCGGGACGATGGTGGGCGGTGTTTGGGCGTACGCGGCGGACTACGTCGACCGGGTGCGCCGCCAGGAGGACGCCGGGTACCGGGAATTTTCCGCCCTGCTGCGACAAGCTCGCTCCGACCTGGTCAGGCGGCTGCGCCAACCATTTCGCAGACGTCGCCCCTGATGCGGGGACAACCACGCTCGGGCGTAGCTCCGGCGCACCCAGTCGCGGAGTCGACACTCGCCGGCCGGAGCGTCGTGGTGGTCGCCGGTGAGTTCCCACCATTTATGGGCGGTGTCGCCACGTATACCCACGCGCTCGCCGAGGGGCTGCGATGTGCGGGCGCGACGGTACACGTCGTAACGTGCTGGCCCGATCCGTCGGGAACGGCCGCTCCCGGTCTCGCCGTCACGCGAACCCCGGCGGTGCTCAACCGCAAGGTCCTGAAGACGCTCCCCCTCTTCGTCGCCACGGTGTTCCGCTATCTTCGCAGCCGCCCCCGCCCCGACTGGCTCATGCTGATGAAGTGCACGCACGAAGCGCTGGTCGGATACGCGCTGAAGCGGCTGCTCGGGGCACGATGCGTCTTGGTGGTGTACGGCGGCGACATCCTGGAGCAACGCCGCAACCCGATCGCGCGCGCCGTGTTTCGCTCCGCCGATCGGATTCTGGCGTGCAGCACTTACACAAAGGGGCTGTTCGAGCAGCTCGGCACCGGCGGCGCGCGCGTGCACGTGGTCCATCCCGGGATCGCCCCGAGCCCGCTGCTGCCGGAGGACCAGGTGCGGCGCACGCGAGCGCAGCACGGGCTCGAGGGCAAGCTGGCGCTGCTCACCGTATCGCGCCTGGTCAAACACAAGGGTCACGATCAGGTGCTGCGGGCGCTGGGGATGCTCGCGGCACGGCATCCGAACGTCGTGTATCTGATCGTCGGCGGCGGCGAGGAACGCGCCAGCCTAGAGCGCCAGATTTCGGCCCTAGGGCTCGCGCGCCGCGTCCGGCTGCTGGGTGCGTTGCCCTGGGACGAGGTCGAAGGGCTGTACCAAGCCTGCGACCTCTTTGTGATGACCTCGCGCACGGAGGGAACCGACGTCGAGGGCCTCGGGATGGTGTATCTCGAGGCCAGCCTCAGGGGAAAAGCCATAGTCGCGGGTCGAGACGGCGGCGTTCCGGATGTCGTTCAGGACGGCGAAACCGGTCTCCTGGTGGATCCCACTGACCCGGCCGCGATCGCGCGCGCGCTCGACCGCCTGCTATCGGATGCGGGCTTGCGACGGCGGATGGGTGATGCCGGCCGCCGGCGCGTTCTCGAGGAGTTCAGCGTCGAGCGCAGCGCGGAGCGGCTCCGCCAGGTACTCGCGGATGCCGACGGGGGCAATTCGTGAGCATGTGGCGCGTCACCACGATCGTGCTGCTCGCGGGGCTTTGCTGGGTCGGCACGCGGCGGTTCAAGACGCTCATCAACCCTGTGGTGATCGTGTGCGGCCCCTGGGCCGGCATGCTCCTGGGACAGCAGCTGTTCGGCCCGTTCTTCCCATTCCGCGCGACTGCCGCGCTGCTGGTCTGCGTCGCCGCCCTGGCGTTCACGCTCGGCGCCTTCGCGGTCTCCCTGCACTCCCCTGGGGCATTGCAGCCCACGGAGATGACGCTGCGCCTGCAGCCGCACGCGATCGCGCTCTGGCCCGCCGTGAGTTGGAGCCTCGTCGCGCTCGCCGCTACGAGTCTGGCGATCTTCCTGTACTACGGCTTCGTGTTGGGCGTCGGTCGAGTCGGAGGAGGCGGCTTGGTGTTCTACGCGCTCACGGACGCGATCCGCGGAACCGCGTGGGAATGGATTCAGCGCCTCTGCCAGCTCACCGTGTACGTAGCGGCGGCGTTGTTCGCGCTCGAGACTGTCCGGCTGCGTCGCATCGGACTGCGCGCGGGGCTGTTCCTCGCCGTCGTCATCCTGCAGAGCTGGCTGGTCTCGAATCGACTGCCCACGTTTCTGATACTCTCGGTGTTCGCCGTCACGTGGGCAACGATGTTCGCCGCGAGGCTCAGGCGGCCGGCGCTGCGGACTGTGGGCATAACGGCCGTCGTTGTCGGGCTTGCCCTGGCTTTCTATTGGTACACGACCGCACGCCGCCACGCCGGCCAATTGTCGTCTCTCACCCTCACCCTTGACCTCCTCTCGGTGTTTGTCGGCCCACCCTCCGCCTTCTCCGCTCACCTTGCGACGACCGACGGCTGGCATTTCGGCACTCTGAAAGGAATTACCATACAGGGTCCATTGGAGCTGTTTGGGCTGTCGCAGCGCGGGATGGGACAGTTTGAGCCGATCACGCCCGTCCCTGGACTCGCGTTGCACACCAATGTGTTCTCGGGACTGGCGATGATCTTGGATGAAGTCGGCGTCGTGGGTGCCATCGCAGTGATGATCGTCCTCGGATCGCTGACGACAGGCGTCGTCTCGTCCTTCCACCGCAAGCCGAAAATGGCGAAAGCAGCGGTTCTCACGAGCCTCTACCTGCTGCTATTCTGGCTTCCGGTCGTGCTCCTCACCTACTACGTGTTCTGGACCGTGCAACTGCTGCTCGTCGCGCTGCTCGGCAGCCTGTTCTTTTCGGTCCACGCCGTGCGCCCCATCGGCAGTGAGCGCGGGAGCGTCGCCGTGCGGACGTAGCGGCCCCTTGCTGCGCGCCGGTATCGGGGGGTAGCTTGGCGCCGATGCCAGGGATGTCGTAGGGTTGATCTGAGGGAAGGAGAGCGTTTGCGCCGTCCGCTCTTGTTCGTCGTTCATCCGAGGCCCTAGATGTGCGGCATAGCGGGGATCGTATCGCTGCGCGCTGACCGGCCGTGCGACGCCGCCCTCACCGAGATGGTGCGTGTGCAAGCGCACCGCGGCCCAGACGGACAGGGCACGTGGTGCGGGCAGGTCGGCCGCGCGCACATCGCCCTCGGGAGCGTCCGCCTCGCCATCCTCGATCTTTCGGACGCCGGCCTCCAGCCGATGCGGTCTGGCTCAGGACGCCAGGTGCTGGTCTACAACGGCGAGATCTACAACTACCGCGAGCTGCGCACCGAGCTGCAGGGCCTCGGTGTGCAGTTCCAGACGCACGGCGACACGGAGGTCGTGCTGCATGCCCTCACCGTCTGGGGGGAATCGGCCTTCGCGCGCTTCAACGGCATGTGGGCCCTCGCCTGGCTCGATCAAGATGCCGGGACGCTCCTGCTCTCGCGCGACAGGTTCGGGATCAAGCCCCTCTATTGGCACCTGGTGGACGATCACTGCCTGTTCGCCTCTGAGATCAAGGGTATTCTCGTCGGCAGTGGCCGACGGTTCGAGATCAATCCCGTGGCGGTCGGTCGCTACCTGCTGCAGTCGCAGCTTGACGCCCAGGAGCAGACATTCTTCACGGGGATCGAAGCGCTGCCACCGGGGCACGTCGTACGCCTTGACCTGCGGCATCCAGATGGGCTGCGGCCCGTCCGCCACCGCTACTGGGCCGCTCCCCACGAAGAGATCCTGCGGGACGGCACGCCACCAGACTTCGCCGCCGTGCGCGAGACGTTCATCGACAGCGTGCGGCTCCGGCTGCGCAGCGACGTCGCAGTCGGCGTGCTGCTGTCCGGTGGCGTCGATTCCTCCTCGATCGCGGTCGCGATGCAGCACGTGCTCGGTCGCGACGCCCAGCTGCAAGTGCTGTCGAGCGTGAGCGACGATCCCCGCTTCAGCGAAGCGCCCTTCATCGATCGCATGGCGACCTTCCTCGGCGGTGGCACCAGCGTCTCTCGCGTGCAGTTCACTCCGGACGATGCGTTCCGCCTGCTCGACCGCGTCATCTGGTTCAACGACGAGCCGGTAGGAACGCTCTCCCCCGTCGCCCACTATCTCCTGATGCAGCGCGCTCAAGAGCTGGGCGTGACCGTGATCCTGTGCGGTCAGGGTGGGGACGAGCTGCTCTGCGGGTACCTCAAATACTGGGGCTTCTACCTGCAATCGCTGTTCCGGTCCGGGCAGTTCGCGACGGGCCTGCGCGTCTTCTCCGAGCTTGCGACCCGCGGCACCGTGCTCCCACACCTCCGGCTGAGCGAGGCCAAGCGCTATCTCCCGAAGCAGCTCATGCCCAAGGAGATCGACATCCGCGGGCCCGCGCTCCATACCGACGACGTGGTGTTGGACATCGGGTTGCGGGGTGAAGGCGTGGTGGACCGCCAGCTGGCCGACCTGTCGCGGTTCTCCCTCCCTGCGTTGCTGCACTACGAGGACCGGATGTCGATGGCGTTCGGCCGTGAGATCCGCCTCCCCTACCTCGACTATCGCCTCGTCACGATGCTGCTACCGCTCGCCCCGAGTTGGAAGATGCGTCACGGATGGTCGAAGTGGGCGTTTCGCAAGGCGATGGAGCTGGATCTGCCGGCCGACATCGTGTGGCGCCGCGACAAGCAGGGCTTCTCCAACCCGGTGAGCGAGTGGCTCAAGATCCAGCTACGACCGCACGTGGAAAGGATGCTGCGGGACGACATGCTCATTGCCGCTCACGGCTTCGTGGACCAGCGCGCCCTGCGCCGTCGCTTCGAGGCGTACTGCCGATACCCGGCGGATCGGGGCCCGCTCTCCTTCAAAGACATCTTCAACTCAGTCGTGCTGGAGATCTGGGCGCGACGCTTCGAGGGCTTTCTCGCGACTCCCGCGACAGCGTGACGGTCAGCTCGCCCGGGTGTGCTTGTGGCTGCGCGCGACCTGGGTGAGGTGAGATCCCAAGCGCTCGTAGATCACCGCAGCGTCGAACTCCGCGCGAAACCGCTCCAGCGATCGCCGACCCATCGCGCTGCGGATCTCGGCGCTGGCCAAGAGCTGCCGCAGGGCTCGCGCGAAGCTCTCCGGCTCGCGGGCATCGTAGGTGAGGCCGCACGCGCATTCGGCGAGGAGCGCAGCGGCCTCGCCCGGCAAGCTGGAGAGCAGTGGCAGCCCCGCGGACATATACTCGAACAGCTTGTTCGGCAGCCCTTGCGGCGCACCATTCGCGTACGCCGCCAAGCCGACGTGTGACACGCGCAGCAGCGTTGCGATGCCAGCCGCCGACAACCACCCAGGGAACACGACATTCGTCAGTCCGCCGGCCCGCGATTTCCACTCCGGCGCGCGCTCGCCGTCACCGGCAATGACGAACTGTACGTCCGTTCGGCCGGCTTGCTGCAGCTGACGAGCGCCCGCGAAAACCGGCGACAGGTCGTAGGTGCGGCCGAACGATCCGACAAAGCAGCAGATGACCTTCGCGGGATCGACTCCGGCAGCGATCAGGTGCTCCCGCGCGCGCTCCAGCTCGTCGGGCACGGTCTCGGGGCGAGGGTACCCCAGGGGGAACACGCCGTCGCGCTCGGTCCGCGAGCGGCCGGCGTAGCGCAGGCCCCACGTGAGGTACTCCGCCGACACCCCGACGATCGCCGTGGCCCGGCGCAGGATGAATCGAGCGCGCCTGAACTCTCGCCGCAGCATTAGCCGAGCAAGCCCGCGCAAGAAAGCGGGGACAACCTGCAAGACGGCGTCCGGCCAAAGGTCGCGCACATCCACGACGACGGGCACCCCATGCGCCATGCCGTACCGGATGGCCGCTTCAGCGACCTCGAGGGTCGGCAAGCTGCTGAAGATCAGATCCGGCACGGGCTCCTGCATCGCCCGCCGCGCAAACTCCCGCGCCACGGCGCGGTGATGCCGCACGCGCGCCAAACTGACGTTCCGGCGATACGGTGGGCCGGGCAGCAGCCGGATGCGGTAGTTCCGCTCCCAGGTCAGCAGTTCGGCGCCACCCGCCGCGGCGCGATACGACTTCTGGACATGATCGAAGGCGGAGCTCCACCACAAGACGTCATGGTCCTGCTGCACCAGTGTCTCGGCGAGCGTCCCGCATCGCATAATGCGCGCACCCCCCACCCCCCGAGCCCCCCGCACCAGCGGGAGGGGCTCGGTCAGCTCCGTCAGCCAGACCCGCATCGGGCTCTCAGACGCCGAGTTCCGACCCGCCCGGCACTGCGGCGACGGGTGCCGGCGGCGCGGACCGCGCCCGGGCCAGCGCGCGGCGCCACGCGAACAGCGTCAGCGCGCCAAGCAGGAGTTGGCCGATCGCCACCGCCGGTCCCGGGGCGATCCTTGGACGTCCGAGCCACAACAGGGCCAGCATGATCGCCAACGCTACGACGAGGTTTACGCTGTTGTAAGGCCACACCGCGATCCCGTCGAGTGGCTCTCGCAGCAGCGTGTATGTCACGAAGGGAATCGCACCGGTAATCAGCCATCGCGCGGGACCGACGGCCAGCGCGAAGGTCTGCCCCATGACCAGGGGGATCAGCCACCCGAGCGTGGCGTGCAGCACCGCGACCAACACGAGGGTGACGAGCAGGGACGCTGCGAGACTTCTGGAGACCACGTCGGCAACCCGCTCCCAGTTACCTGCACCGACCTGGCGGCTCACGTACGGGAGTAGGAGAACCCCCACCGCGGAGAACAGCGAGCTGAGCGCCTGGACGAGCGACAGAGCGAATGACAGGAACCCGGCGCTTTCGACGCCGGCCGTGTGCGCGACATAGAACGTGGGCAGGGCGAAGAAGCCGAAGAGCGCGAACTCACCGGCGACGCGCGGCAACCCGAAGCGCAGCAGGTCGCGCGTCGCGCTCCTGACCGCGTGCGCCGTCCACCGGCCCAGGCCAGCGCGGACGGCGCCCCAACACGCCACGACGATCGCTGTCGTCAACCAGGCGACGCCGGTGATCTCGACGGCCGCTGCGACGTTCCGGCCCGATGCGAGGACCGCGAGTGCCGGTACGAGTCCGAGGTTCCACAGCTGCAGCAGATTGGCCACCCACATGCGCAGCCGACCGCGGTAGTTGGCGTACACCAAGGTGTGCGCGTACAGCCCCGCGACCGCCACGACGATCGGCCGGGTGAGCGACGCGTAGTGCACCTCGCCGTAGAACAGCTGGGCGAACCACGCGGGCGCGGTGAGCGCCAGGAGACCGAATGCGATCACGATCGGCACTGCGATCACGAGGGCGGCCAGGCTGTACGCGGTCGCCGTCGCCCCGGGGGAGTCAGCCCCCGTCGCGAGCGACACATAGCGTGCGGTGCTGGTCCCGAGGCCGACCAGGAGGGGAAACGTGAGCACCGAGATCACGCGCCGGGCGACGGCATACTCCCCGAACCCGGCCGAGCCCAGAACGTCACCGGCGACTTTCAACGTCACCAGGACGCCGAGTACCGCGCCCAGCTCTGCAACGAACGTGAATGCGTAGCTCCGCGGCCAGCGCGCGCGGCGCACCTCGTTCGCGGCGTCCCGGAGGACCGCGAGCTGGGCGCGCAGTACGTCCCCCGCCGTCCGCCCGCTCACCGAATGGCATCCCCGCGCACGGGCCTGCGGGCCGTTACATAGATCACCTTGAAGTCTCGTGCCGGACCCGGCACGAGCGGCACTCGTGGAGCCACCTCCGCAAACCCTGGCGGCAACTCGGGGGGCAAGCGCCTGAGCTTGCCGTAGACCACCCGCTTGAGTCGCGCGCGGCCCTGCAGGGTTCTCGGCACGAGCGCCAGCTTCTGCAGGATCCACCGAGCCAACGACACCAACGCGCCGACCCAGCGCGCGGGGCCCCTCGCCGTGCGCGCTTCGACCGGAAAGGCGCCTTCGACCGTGACCACAAATCCCACGGCGCCGAACGCGGCCCGAAACTCGTCCGCGGTGTGGTAGTGAACGCTATGCGGGCTCGCGATGAAATCCGGACGCTCCGGGTTGGCGTTCACGAACACGGCCACGCCGCCCCGGACGACCACCCGGGCGATCTCGCGAAATGCAGCATCCATGTGGGGGACGTAGTACGATGCCTCGAACAACAGAACGAGGTCGAACGCACCGTCGGCGAACGGGAGCCGCTCGGCGGAGAGCCGCGCGAGGGGGAACCGGCCGCCGTAATGCGCCTGCGCCGCGCGCAGCAGCGGCGACGACAGATCGCCGCCGACGAGGCGCGCCGCCGTGCGCCCCACAAGCCCCAACCCCTGCCCCGATCCGCATCCCAGCTCGAGCACGCGGCGGCCGCGCGCCAGCTCGGCGGCGTAGGTGTATCGCGTGTACATCATCGAGGCACCCGCGATGGAGACTGAGGTGCCCGTGGTCTCGGTAACGTCCTCGAACCGGAGGCTGTCTGATCGTCGAGCCGTCATTCCGCGCCGGACGGAGACGGGGCCGTCCGAGTCAATCGGCGTAGAACTCGCGAATCACCCGTGACACATAGCGCGCCTGCTCGTCGTTGAGCTCGGTATGCAACGGCAGCAGCAGCACACCGCGGAACAGCGCCTCCGTGCGGGGGAGCGTTCCGGCATACTGGCCCAAGCCAAGCCGCAGGAACTGGTGCACCGCCCGGCCGCCCCAGGGCACCAGGATCTCGACGCCGGCCCCCCGCAGGCGCGCTACGAGGCCGTCGCGGTTCGTTGCCTCGATTTCGTAGTTCTGGAACACGTCGAAGAACCTGGAGTCCGCCCCGGGCGGCGGCGGCAGCCGCAGCTGCCGGATCCCCGAGAGCTCGCTATGATAGATCGCCGCCAGGTCGCGGCGCCGCTCGATCCAGCTGGGCACGCGGCCGAGCTTCACATCGAGAATTGCCGCCTGCACGTTATCGAGGCGGCAGTTGAACGACCAGCCGGCGAGGTCGCCGTCCGGCAGCCGTCCGTGATCGCGGAGCCGGCGCACTTTCTCCGCGATTTCCGCGCTGTCGGTCGCCACCGCCCCGGCGTCGCCGAACGCGCCGAGTAGCTTGGCCGGGTAGAAGCTGAAGCACCCGGCCAGCCCCCACGCTCCACCCTTGCGGCCGTGCTGCGAGGCCCCGAGCGCCTGGGCCGCGTCCTCAATCACAGCCAGCCCGTTCGTCCTGGCGATGGCGCAGACCAGCTCCATATCGCACAGGCGCCCGTTCAGGTGTACCGGCACGATGGCCTTGGTGCGGGACGTGATCGCCGTCTCGACGAGACCGACGTCCATGTTGTGGTCGTCGCCGATGTCCACGAAAACCGGCGTGGCACCGGTGTGGTGAATCGCGGCTGCCGTGGCCACAAACGTGTGCGAGACGGTGATCACCTCGTCTCCGGGCCCGATGCCGGCAGCGCGCATCGCGAGGTGCAACGCGTCGGTGCAATTGCTGGTGCCCACGCAGTGCATGGTCCCGACGAACGCCGCCAGGTGAGCTTCGAAATCCCGCAGCTGCTGGCGGAGCATGAGATCCCCTCGCTCGAGCACGCTTCGAATGGTGCCCATGAGCTCGGCCTCCATGCTCCGGAACTGGGACGGGTAATCTATGAATCTGACCTGCCATCCCATGCGCTCATCTCCCGTGACCGCGACTCCACTACTTGCCTCACCACGGCAACGACGGCGTCCTCGGATAACCCGTACGCGTCCCGCAGGTAGTCCTGACTGCCCACGACCGCCGCGAAGCCCGCCGGTAGCGCCACGCGCCGGAACCGGACCCCGGGCACGCCCGAGTCGACCAGTGCGTCCGCGACGGCGCTCCCTAGCCCGCCGATGACGGAGTGCTCCTCGATCGTCACGATGCCGCCCGTCTCGCGCGCCGCCCGCACCACGGCGTCGGCATCGAGCGGCTTGACCGTGTGCATGCTGAGCACCCGTGCCCGTACGCCCTCGGCGTCCAGCCGCTCGGCGGCGCGCATGGCTCGCTCCAGCATCCCTCCCGTCGAGATCAGTGTGACATCGCCACCGTCGCGCAGCATGATGGCGCGGCCCAGCTCGAAGGCGACGCCGTCACCGTGCACGTTCCGCTCGCCCGCGCGCCCAAGGCGCAGGTAGCAGGGGCCTGCCCGGGCGGCGACCGCCAGCACGGCTGCTGCAGTCTCGATCGGGTCGCCCGGCGCCACGACCACCATGTTCGGCAAGGCCCGCATGATCGCCATATCCTCAGTCGCGTGATGCGAAATCCCGAGCGTCCCGTAGGCAAATCCACCGCCGACCGTCACCACCTTCACGTCCGCCCTGTGATAGCAGACATCGTTCCGAATCTGCTCCACGCATCGGAGCGTCGGGAAGTTGCCGATGGAGTACGTGAAGACGATGCGACCCGAGAGCGCCATCCCCGCGGCGACGCTCGTCATGTTCTGCTCTGCCACGCCAATGTTGAGAAACTGGCCGGGATAGCTGCGGGCGAACCCCTCCATCACGCCGAACCCGAGATCGCCGGTGATTAGGGTGATGCGCCGGTCGCGGCCGGCAAGATCCGTTAGGGCGCGCGCGAATGCGGTCCTCACGCCCGCACCTCGAGCTCCTCGAGCGCGCGGCGCAGCTCCTCCATGTCCGGGGCGCGATAGTGCCAGAGCAGCCGGTCCTCCATGAAGCTGACGCCCTTGCCCTTCACGGTGTGGGCGACGAGACACGTCGGCCGACCCCGCGTCCAGGGCACGCGCTCGAGGGCCGGCACGATCTCGCCCAGGGCGTGCCCGTTCACCTCACGAACCGCCCACCCGAAACTCCGCCACTTGTCCGCGAGTGGGTCGAGCCGGAGCACGTCCTGCACGGCGCCGAAGCTCTGGATCTTGTTGTAGTCGATGATCGCCACGAGGTTGTCCAGCCCGTGATGGGGCGCAAACAGCGCGGCCTCCCATGTGGAGCCCTCGTCGCACTCGCCGTCGGAGAGCACCGCGAACACCCGCCACGCCCGGCCGTCCCGCTTCCCCGCGATCGCCATACCGCACGCGAGGCCCAGTCCGTGCCCCAATGATCCGGTCGACACCTCCACCCCCGGCACGCCATGGTGCGTCACATGGCCCCAGAGCTTCGACCCGTCCGCGCAAAAGCCCTCGAGCCACGACGTGGGAAAGAACCCCCGTTCCGCCAGCACGGCGTAGAGCGCGGCGCAGCCGTGACCCTTGCTCAGCACCAACCGGTCCCGCTCCGGCCAATCCGGGCGCTCCGGATCCACGCGGAGCACGCGACCGTAGAGCGCGGCGAGCAGCTCGGCCATACTGAGGCACGTGCCCACGTGGGAGCTCCGCGCACGGTGAGTCATGCGCAGCACGTGTACCCGGATGGTCCGCGCGAGCTCGGCCAGCCGCACGACGTCCGACAGCTGCTCCGTGGACTCGGGGCGAGCGCTCATCATCCCTATTCCAGCACCGTATAAGCGATGTAGGGATCCCATTCGAGCCTCCGCAGGCGGAGCTTCCGCAACCCGACCGCCTTCAAGACGGCGAGCGTCTCACCCGGCCAGATCGGGTTATCGAGCTCGTCAAAGGCCAGCACCGCCCCCTTGGGCATCCGCGGCACGAACTGCTCCAGAGCCACCTTGGTCGGCTCGTAGAGGTCGCAGTCCAGGAACAGGAGGCTGACGACGAGGTGCGCGTGCGATGCGACGAACGCGGGAACGGTCTGAGGGATGTCACCCTTGATAAGCTCCACCTTGGGCAGATGACCCAGGAAGCGATCCGCATCGTACTCCCTGATCAGCTGTAGCAGCTCCTCGTAGCTGTTCGCCGCCAGCTCGCCTATAGCGGCGGTCTTCAGCCGGGACGCGTCCCGGTCCGACACGGCCGGAAACCCGTCAAACGTATCGAAGCCGTACACCCGCCGGGTGAGGTTCTCGGGCTCGAGGATCGTGCTGAGTTTGGCCCACGCCATCACCCCGAAGCCGCGAAACACGCCGCACTCGACGATCGATCCCTTCACCGGCAGCACGAGCTTCATGACCTCGTACATCGCCAGGAAGCGCTTGAGGTGCTGGCGTCGCACGTACTTAGTGAAGTTCTCCAGCTTGATCGCGACCGAGTCCGGGCACTCGAGGAAGATCTGCTCGAGGTTCGCACCAACCTGCTGCTCGACCGGCGTCCGGAAGGAAGTCATGGAATCTCCGACGCTTGAGAGTCCACGCGGCGAGACCTCGCAGCCGCGGGAATGGCGAGGAAGCGTTCCGGATCGCCGCCGACCAGCGAAACGAGGGTGGCGAGGATAATCCTTATGTCGGCACGGAGGGAGTGATGGCGGGCGTACAGCAGCCCAAGCCGGATCTTCTCCGGAGCGATCCTCGCCAAGTAGTCGCGATCCGGATCGCTGCTGCCCTTGAGGATCTCGCCCTCGTTGCTGAACCGGATCGACGCGTAATCCGTCATGCCCGGACGCACGGACAGCAACTCGCGCTCCTCGGTGGAATACAGGGCCACCGCCCACGCGACTTGTGGCCTCGGTCCGACCAAACTCATGTCGCCTCGGAACACGTTGAAGAGCTGCGGGAGCTCGTCCAGTTTGTACGCGCGGAGAAACCGGCCGACGCTGGTGATCCGCGGATCGTCCTGCGACGTGGACGAAGCACCGGCCGGGTCCGCATTCGGGACCATTGTGCGGAACTTGAGTATCTGAAACGGCATCCCTTCGAGGCCAACGCGCTCGCCGCGATAGAAAACGGGCCCCCCGTCATAGGCCTTGATGACGGCCGCGATGGCGAGTAGGAGGGGTGAAAGAAGCACCAGGCCAACCGCGGCGACCACGACGTCGAAGAACCGTTTCACCATACCAGCCTCACGTCGACACAGTCGTCATGGCATCGCCACGGGCCGCCCCGCGGCAGCCTGCCGCGAGTCCCGAGAGGGCTCGCGACCGGGGGTGCGCCCGTGCGGCGCCGCGTCCCCGCTTTCGTCCGGCAGGCCCACAGCTTCCGCCAACACCTGCCGCAGCCTCACTTCCTCATCCCGGTCCACAAGCTCGCGGATCAATGGGATGAGTGTCGTGACGCTCTTGGGCGCGCTGCCGACCGTGGCCAGCATGATGAAGGGGTGGCTCGAGGGCATTGCATCCTCGGTCTCCCACCACAGCTCCTCGTGCACCTTCTCCCCGGGGCGGAGACCGGTCTCGATGATCTCGATGTCGATCCCCGGCCGCAGGCCGCTCATGCGAATGAGCTGCTCGGCGAGGTCCCAGATCCGGATCGGCCGCCCCATGTCCAGGATCGCCACCTTCCCGACCGACTCCCGCATCGCAACCGCCTGGAGCACGAGCTGGGCGGCCTCCGTGGTCGTCATGAAGTAGCGCGTCGCCTCCCGGCTCGTCACCGTCACCGGCCCACCCTCGGCAATCTGCCGCTCGAACAGCGGCACCACGCTGCCGTTCGAGCCGAGCACGTTGCCGAACCGTACGATCACGCTGCGCGTCGGCGTCTCGTGCGTCCATTCCGCCACCAGCAGCTCCACGAACCGCTTCGTCGCCCCCATCACGCTGGTCGGCCGGACGGCCTTGTCGGTGGAGATCAGCACGAACTTTCCCGCCCCCGCCGCGCGCGCCGCTTCGAGCGTGGCCCACGTCCCGAGGATGTTGTTCTCCACCGCCTCCACCAGATGGAATTCCATGAGGGGCACGTGCTTGAACGCCGCCGCGTGGAACACGTGGGTGGGCTCGAGCTCGCCCAGGATCCGCGCCATGCGCCGCTGCTCGCGGATGTCCTGGATGACCTCGAGATGGGCGGCGTGCACACCCCGGCGGTCCAACTCGTCGCACAGGAAGTAGAGATCGTTCTCGTTTCGGTCGATCAGGTACAGCACTGCCGGCTGCAGCCGCGCGAGCTGGCGCGTCAGCTCGGATCCGATCGAGCCCGCCGCGCCGGTGATCGCCACTCGCGCACCGTTCAGCTCCGCCTGCAGCGCTTCGAGATCGAGCTCCACCTGCGGCCGGCCCAACAGATCGCTCGGCCGCAGCACGCGGATGCCGCCGCGCCCGCGCCCGTTCAGGATCTCCTCCGGGTCGGGCGCGATCCGGAACGGCACCTTCGTGGCCGCGCACATGTCCACCACGCGCCCGATTTGCTCGCGCGTCGCCGACGGGATCGCGATGATGATCTCGTCGGCCCGATACTTGGACACGATGGCCGGCAGGTCTCGCACCGGACCGGCCACCGGAACCCCTTGCAGTCGGCTGCGGTGCTTGTTGACGTCGTCGTCCACCACCGCCACCGGCTCCATCAGAAGTTTGGGACTCGCGAGCATGTTCTTGATCACCGCGGAGCCCGACTCACCGGCGCCGATGATCGCCGCGCGCCGGTAGGAAGCCGGCGAGCCCGCGGCGGCGCGGCGCGCCAACTCGTGCAGCCACCGCGACCCGAGCCGCGCGCCGCAGGACAAGACGATGTAGATGCTGGTATCGGCGCCGACGAGCCGGATGCTCGTGTCCGCGAGCTGCAGCCAGTGCAGCAGGATGAGCCCCGCGCCGCCCGCGATGAGCGCCGAGCGCCCGACCGTCGCGGCCTCGCGGATCCCGACAAACCGCCAGCGCCCCGCGAACGCTCCGGTGAGCACGCCCGCCCCGAGCTTCAGCGCCGTGAGGATCAGCGCGGCGAACAGCAGGCGCGGCGACCGCTGCGCGGCATGGCCCCCGTAGACGATGGTCACGGCCGCCGTCACCGACAGCAGCGGGAAGACGACCTCCACGATCCCCAGAACCAGCCGCCGCCGCATCCGGTTCGACGCCGCTTGGTCGATGGCGTGGGCAAGGGCGAGCCAGAGCGACGTCACGGTCCGCCGCAGCGCGCGACCCGGGCCGTTGCGAGAAAGCGCAGCCGAGGCACCCAGTTCCTGCGGGCGCTCCACGCGTTGGAGCCTCCGGTACGGGGAGCGCCACTCGGGTCCGCCCCGACGGCCGGGCACCGCGCGCCACTCCCAGTTCACCAACACGCCGCGCGAAGTCGCGACCAGCGCGCCTGCAACGCCATGTGTGCGACCCGACGGTCAAGCGACTCTCAAGCCGCGGGCGCGCCGACGGCACACACCCGGAGCACGAACCGCGGAGCGGCGAATATATCGGCCCCCGGGACGTCCGCTAGGGGCTTGGGAAGCCTCATCTTGTGAGGTCTGCGCGAAACACCTTGGGAGGCATGGGCGCGAACGAGACGAGATAGGAGAAACGGCCCGCGGCCGCGCTTTCCGCCCCTCCCCGCAACACTTCGATGACGCCCGACGGAAGCGGTGGGGGAAGTTCTACTCCGCTCTCCGCATTCCGCACTCGAGTCGTCCCCGATCGTTACCCTTCTGCGTCCCGCAAATCACCGGTTTGTGACGCGAGCGGCCGAGCATGTGAGCACGGTCCCTCGCAGGAGCGAAGACATGACCCTACCTGTCCGCACGATCACGGATCCCGACGTTCACGCGGAGGATTGGCACGAGGAGAGCAACGACCTCGGCGCCGCCCAAGGAATCGTGCTCGCGGTGGTGCTCAGCCTGCCCGTCTGGGCCCTGTCGGCCTGGCTCGCCTTCTAAGCATCACGGAACAGGGAATTTGTACGCCACCCCCGCGCTCCAGGCCACGTCGGACTGCGAACTGGTGAACGCGCCCAGCGCTCCGCCGGTCAGCTCGGACAGCGAGTAAAAAAAGCCGTCACCCTGGACGAAGCCGGACAGGTCCTTGCGGACCGCGTACGCAAGCCCCACGCCCACGTGTGCGAAGCCCCGGGTCGTGTTCCCCGCGGTCGTGCCCTTCTCGTGCAGCAGCACCACTCCCGCGCCGACCGTGGCGTACGGCGTCACGCCGCCCGCGAGGGGATACTGCCCCTTCACGTCCCCCGTGAAGAGGTACCGGTTCAGGTACGCCCCCGTCTCTACGCCGTCGTTCAGAAAGTGGCTCTGCGCCCCGGTCAAGCGGACCCGCAACTCCACGTTGCGATCGACCTCGAAACCGATGCCGCCGCCCAGGGTGAACCCGGTCTTGAAATCCGCGGTGCCGTCGGCGTTCAGACTCTTCAGCGCGCTGTAGCCGCCGCCGTGGACGAACAGGCTGACGGCCTGGACCTGCGCCCGACCGGGAGCGGCGCCCACGACCACAAGCACCGCCGCGAGTGAGGTGATGCGAAGCCCTGATCCCATGTGCCTCCTCCCTCGAGAGAGTCCGTCCAAGACGCTGGCCACAGACAATATGGCGGGCCGATAATCATACGGAAGGCGTCGCCGGGTGCAACACCCGCCGCGTGACATAAGTCACCCCGCGGACACGGGGGTTCGCGGTAAGCTTGCCGATGCCCCGGATCGGCTCGCGCACCCACCCGCCCCAGATCCTCGTCGCCAGCCATCACGCCGGCCCGGGCGCCGAGCTGCAGCAGCTCGCCGAGCGCCACGGCTATACGGTGCTCCGCACCTACACCGGCACCCAGACGCTCGAGCGGGTGCGCACCGCCCGCCCCCGCCCCGACGTCATCATCCTCGACGACACGCTCCCCGATCTGGAGAGCTACGACGCGAGCCGCGCACTGCGCGACGACCCCGCGGTGGGACCCGGCGCGCCGATCCTGCTGCTCACCGCCGGCCACCCCGCGGCCGCCGAGCATGCCGCGGCGTTGCGCGCCGGAGTGTGGGAGTTCTTGAGCCACCCCTTCAACGCCGAAGAAGTGGTGACCAAGCTCCACAGCTACGTTCTCCTCAAGCTCGACGCCGACCGCGTGCGCCAGGAGAACGCGATCGAGGACGAGACGGGCTTCAACACCGTTCGCGGGCTCGCGCTGCGCGCCCAGGAGCTCACCCTTCAGGCGTTCCATCACGGCGCGGCGCTCGCGTGCGTCGCCCTCGCCCCTGTCGCACCGGACGCCGCCCCGGAGACCGCGGGCGCCGCCCAGCTCGTCGCCCGCGTGCTCCACGCCACCCACCGCCGCTCGGACGCCATCGGCCGGCTGGGCCCGGGAG
>JBOHSI010000018.1:0-5630 GCA_050733055.1 Gemmatimonadales bacterium | reverse complement strand
TGGCCCGCCCCTGCTCGTCCGTGAGCATGCGATGCGTGCCGCGCCAGCGGGGCGTGATCGCCCAGTCGTCGGTGGACTTCTGCTCCGGGTACTGCATCGTCACCTTGGGCCGGAACAGGTGCTGCAGCGTCAGCGCCATCCCCTTGAGCGTCGCCCGCACGTACGAGGCCTGCGTCCCGGGCCGCTTCACGACCTTGACGCCGATCGCCATCAGGCCCGCTCCTCGGCCACGGACCCGGCGACGATGTGACCGCGGTCGAGCAGGAAGAACAGCGGAATCGCGAGCAGCACGTTCAGCCCGAACAGCGCGAGGCTGAAGCGCGCGTCGTAGGCCCAGCCGAGGCGGTCGTGCAACAGCCAGATGGCCGACGCGAGGACGGTGATGTATCCGAGGGCGAGCGGCAGCATGACCTTCCACCCCAGCGCCATCAGCTGATCGTAGCGGAAGCGCGGCAGAGTCCACCGGACCCAGATGAAGAGGAACAGGAACATGGCCACCTTGAGCGAAAACATCAGGAGCGTCGCGAGTGTCTTCGGGAGGGTCCACGGCGCCGTGTTGTCCCAGCGCGTGAGTGGGATGTCGTAGCCGCCGAAGAACAGCGTGGCCAGGAGCGCCGATGCGGTGACCATGTTCGAATACTCGGCGATGTAGAACATCGAGAACTTCATCGCGCTGTACTCGGTGTGGTAGCCGGCGATCAGCTCGCCCTCGGCTTCCGGGAGATCGAACGGCAAGCGGTTCGTCTCCGCGAACGCCGCCACGATGAAGATGAAACACGCCACCGCGAGCGGGAGGATGAACCAGGTCGACTGCTGCTGTCGGGCGATCACGTCCGTGAGGGTGACGTTTCCCGCGAGCAGCAGCACCGCCACGGTGCTCATGCCCATGGCGATCTCGTACGAGATCATCTGTGCTGACGCGCGCAGGCCGCCGAGCAGCGAGTACTTGCTGTTGGACGACCACCCGGCGAGCACGATTCCATATACGCCGAGCGAGCCGAACGCCAGGATGTAGAGCACGCCGATCGGCAGGTTCGCCACGACCATGTCCACGGCACCCCACGGGGTCGGCAGCGGCGTCGCGAACGGAATCACCGCGATCGCGAGCAGGGCCGGGACGAAGGACATGATCGGCGCGAGCATGAACACCACCTTGTCGGCCTGCGCCGGGAGGGTCTCCTCCTTGAAGAGGTTCTTGAGACCATCGGCCGCCGGCTGGAGCAGCCCCTGGGGGCCAACGCGATTCGGGCCCAGCCGGTCCTGCATCCAGGCGCAGATCCGCCGCTCCGCCAGGGTGAGCAGGGCCACCCCTACCATGATCGCGGTGAAGACGACCATCACCTTGACGATCGAGGAGATGAGCACGAAGGTCACGCCGTGACCTCCGCGGCTGCAGGCGCCGGCCGGGCCGCGACCTGCTTCCCCGTCATCTCGAGCGCCGCGTAGCTCAGGCCCGCGAATGGCGCCACCGACTGCGCCAGCCGGTCGAACGCATCGCTCGCCCTCGCCACGGGCTCGCCTCGGCCGAGCACGGCGAGCAGCTCCGCCAGCACCCACCAGGCTGGCCGCGCCATGCCGGGCGCAGGTTTCGCCTGGAAGTAGCGCTGCACCCGGCCGTCGCGGTTCACGAACGTGCCGTCCTCTTCCGCCACGTTGGCGATCGGGAGCACAACGTCCGCGGCGCGCGCGGTGTCCGAGAGCATGGTGCCGAGGTAGAGCAGCGCGCCGGGTGTCTTGACCGTCGTCTCGGGCTCGTCCAGGACGAGCACCACTGCGGCCGACTCCGCCACCTCGAGCGCCGCCGCGTAGTTGCGGATGTAGCCGAGCAGCTCGGCTCCGGTGCCGTTGGGCGCCCGCTCCGCGCGGAGCGCGAGGTTGGGCACAGCCGCGAGCGGCGCCTCTTCGCCCATGACGGCCTGGAAGGCGCCAGTCCATTCGAACGGCGCGAGCAGCTCGCGCGCGAGAAACAGCGCCTCCGTCGAGGCCTTCGGAGACACGAGGGCCACGGCCCTGCCGCGCGCGCCGCGCAACACCATCGCTGCGCGCTCGAGCGCCTCGTCCCAGTCCACTGCATGCAGCTCGGCCCCTCCGCCGCCTCGCTTCACGAGCGGCGCCTCGATCCGATCGCCGCGGTTCATCCAGCGGTAGTTCATGCGGCCGTGATCGCAAATGAAGTACTGGTTCACCTCCAGGTTCGGCCGCGGCCGGATGCGCACGACGACGTTGTCGCGCGTATCGAGGGTGACGTTGCACCCTTGCGAGCACCCGCTGCAGATCGACGCGGTCTTGTCGAGTTCCCAGGCGCGCGCCTTGTGCAGGAAATCCTTGGAGAGGAGGGACCCGACGGGGCAGAGATCCACCACGTTGCCTGCCCACGGATGGTCGAGCCGCGCCTCGGGGTGGACGCCGATGTAGGCGCGATCGCCGCGCTCGGAGACGTTCAGCACGGGTTCTCTTGCGACGTCTTCCATGAAGCGCACGCACCGCGTGCACAAGATGCAGCGGTTCGGCACGTACAGCACGTCCGGCCCGAAGTCCTCGACCGGGTTGAAGCGCTTCGCGTACTCCGGGCTGTAGCGCGTCGCCGGCCGCCCCTCCTGGAAGGTGAAGTCCTGCAACTCGCACTCCCCCGACTGATCGCAGATCGGGCAGTCGAGCGGATGGTTGATAAGCAACAGCTCGAGCACGCCCATGCGGGCGCTCTTCGCCTGCGCCGTCTGCGTGCGCACCACCATGCCCTCGGCCACCTGGGTGGCGCAGGCAATCTGGAGCTTGGGCGCCTTCTCGATCTCCACGAGGCACATGCGGCATACGCCCGCCACGGGGAGCCCCGGGTGGTAGCAGTAGTGCGGGACCAGCACGCCCGCCTGCTTCGCCGCCTCGATCACCAACGTCCCCTTGGGGACGCCGACGGGGACCCCGTCGATCGTCAGCGTCACCAGGTCTTCAGACATTCCCCGTTCCCTGCCTCACGCGACCAGGACGGTGCGCTTGCGGCCCGTGATGTAGTCCTCGAACTCGTGCCTGAACTTCTTGATGCCAGAGACGACCGGGGCCGCGCAAGAGTCCGACAGCACGCAGATGGTCGTGCCCGTCATGTTTTCGGAGAGATCGAGCAGCAGGTCGAGGTCGGACATCTTGCCCTGCCCCGCGAGGATGCGCTCGATAATCTTGGTCGTCCAGGCCGTGCCTTCGCGGCACTGCGTGCACTGGGCGCACGATTCGTGCGCGTAGAAGCGCGCCAGGCGCATGATCTGATAGACCATGTCGGCGGTGTCGTCGAAGACGATCACGCCGCCCGAGCCGAGCATCGTGCCTTGCTCGACGCAGCCCTCATAGTCGAGGAGGCAGCGCTCGGACTCCTCGCGGTTCAGGATCGGCACCGACGAGCCGCCGGGGATGCAGGCCTTGAGGGTACGGCCCGGCCCCATCCCGCCGCACAGCTCGTACAGCAAGTCCTTGAGCGGGAAGCCCATCGTCACTTCGTAGTTCCCGGGCTCCTGCACGTGCCCGCAGACGGAGAAAAGCTTCGTGCCCGTGCTCTTCGGGTTCGCAAGCGCCATCGCCTTGTACCAAGCGGCGCCCTGCTTGATGATGTGGGGGACGGCGGCGAGGGTCTCGACGTTGTTGATCGTGGTCGGCATGCCGAACACGCCGACCGCCGCTGGGAACGGTGGCTTGATCCGCGGGTTGCCGCGCTTGCCCTCGATCGAGTTCATCAAGGCGGTTTCTTCGCCGCAGATGTACGCCCCCGCGCCGCGGTGGAGGTAGATCTTTAGATCGCCGAACGCGCGCGCGGCGTTCGCTTCGGCGAGCGCCCTCTCCGTGATCGCGTACGGCTCGGTGAACTCGCCGCGGACATAGATGTAGGCGACCTCGGCCTGGATCGCCCGCATCGCAATCGCGGTCCCCTCGAGCATGCCGTGCGGTGTCCACCGCATGATCTCGCGGTCCTTGAACGTGCCAGGCTCGGATTCATCGGCATTCACGCACAGGTAGTGCGGCTTCTTCTTGTCCTTGGGCATGAACGACCACTTGAGCCCGGTGGGGAAGCCCGCGCCGCCGCGGCCCCTGAGCCCCGACTCCTTCACGACGTCGATGATCGCGGCGGGGGCCATCGTCTGAGCCTGCTGCCACGCCTCGTACCCGCCCCGCTTCGCCCACCCCTTGAAGGTCTTCGCCTCGGGGTCGCCGAAGTACCTGGAGAGGACAACGGTCTCCCTCGGATGAGGCTTGTGGGGGTAGCCCATCTACCTCCCCTCCCTCACTTGTACTTCCTCAAGAGCTCAGGAACCTTCTGGGGCGTTACGCTCTCGATAAACTCGTCGTTGATCAGCACCGGCGTGGCGAATCCGCACGCCCCGAGACACTCCACCTCGATCACCGTCCACTTCCCATCCGGGCTCGTGGCCCCGAGCTCCTTCGCCCCCGTGTGCTCGAGGAACGCTTTCACCACGCCCTCGGCGCCACAGATGTTACATGGCGACGTCGTGCACACTTGGACGAAGCGGTCTCCCACGGGGTGCTGGTGATACATCGTGTAGAACGTCACGACGCCCTTGACGTAGGCGGGTGTGAGCCCCAGCACCTCGGCCGTTTCGGCCATGTTACGGTCGGAGATCCAGCCGCGCTGCTGCTGCACCAACCATAGTGCCGGCGACAGGGCGGCCTGCTTCGTGGGATAGCGCGTGAGGATCTCGTGCAGCTGCTCGAGAACCTTGCCGGTGAAGACCGGCTGATACTCCTCCGTCCCCGCCTGGGCAGTCGAGTGCGCGCCCACGCTCATCGATCCACCTCACCCATTACGATGTCCACCGATGCGTTGATCGCTATCAGGTCCGAGAGCAGATGCCCTTCGGCCATTTTCGACAATGCTGCCAGGTTGATGAACGACGGCGGCCGGATGCGCCACCGCACCGGCTTCGCGGTTCCGTCGGACACCACGTAATTGCCAAGCTCACCCTTCGGGTTCTCGATCCCGGCATATGCCTCGCCCACCGGGGCCTTCACTCCCTCCATTACCTGCTTGAAATGGTAGATCATCGCCTCCATGTCGCTCATCGCGCGCGACTTGGGCGGCAGAATCACGCGCGGGTCGTCCACGTTGACCGGGCCTCCGGGAAGCCGGTCCAGTGCCTGCCGCAGGATTCGGTTCGACTGATGGCACTCCTCGAGCCGGACCAGGTAGCGGTCGTAGACATCGCCGTGCTCCCCCACCACGACGTCGAAGTCGTACGTCTCGTACCCGAGGTACGGCCGGTCCTTGCGCACGTCGTAGGGGACGCCGCTGGCGCGCAGCATCGGTCCGGAGAGCGAGTAGTTGACCGCCTCGTCCGCCGTCATCACGCCCACGCCCTGCGTGCGGCCCACCCACACGGCGTTCCTCGTCAGGACCCGGTCAATCTCGTACAGGGTCTTGGGAAAGGTGTCGGTGAAATGGCGCAGCCCATCGACGAACTTGTCGGGAACGTCGGCCATCATGCCGCCGACGCGTGTCACGCTCGTGGTGAGCCGGGCGCCGGTCCACATCTCCTGGAGGTTGTAGATCCGCTCGCGCTCCTGGAACGCCCACAGGAACGGCGTGAACGCGCCCAGGTCGATGGATGTCGTGCCGAGCCAGACCATGTGCG
>JBOHSI010000017.1:0-8212 GCA_050733055.1 Gemmatimonadales bacterium | reverse complement strand
GTGTGCGCCGTGACCGCCTTCTTCGTGTCGGTGATGCTGTTCGGGCAAGCGAACCCGTTCCAGCGACTCCCCTTCACTCCGCTGGACGGGAACGGCCTCAACCCACAGCTCCAGAATCCCGGGATGGTGTTCCACCCGCCGATGCTCTACCTCGGCTACATCTCGATCACCATCCCGTTCGGCTTCGCGATCGCGGCGCTCTTGTCGAAGAAGCTCGACGGGGACTGGTTGGTTGCGATTCGCAAGTGGACTCTGCTCTCGTGGCTGTTCCTCTCCATTGGAATCTGCCTCGGGATGTGGTGGGCGTACGTGGAGCTCGGTTGGGGCGGCTATTGGGCGTGGGACCCGGTCGAGAACGCGTCCCTGCTGCCGTGGCTCACGATGACCGCGTTCCTGCACTCGGTGATGATCCAGGAGAAGCGCGGGATGCTGAAGAAGTGGAACCTGGCGCTCATCATCGGATCGTGGCTCCTGTCCATCTTCGGCACGTTCATCACGCGCTCGGGCGTGATTTCCAGCGTGCACTCGTTCACCCAGTCGAACGTCGGCTACTTCTTCTTGTTCTTCCTGATCGCCGCGGGGGTGGCGAGCTTCGCCCTGTACGCGACCCGGCTGCCGCTTCTCGCCGCGGAGGCGAGGCTGGAGTCGATGGTCAGCCGCGAGGCCAGCTTTTTGTTCAACAACCTGCTGTTCATCGGGATCGCGTTCTCCGTGCTGTGGGGCACGCTGTTCCCGATCCTGTCGGAGCTGGTGCAGGGGACCAAGGTCACGGTCGGCCCGCCGTTCTTCAACCAGGTGAACATCCCGCTTGGCCTGGCGCTGCTCGCGCTCACCGGGATCGGGCCGCTCGTCGCCTGGCGCCGCGCCTCGATCCCGAACCTGCAGCGGCAGTTCGCCGTGCCCGCCGCGGCAGGGACGTTCACGCTGCTCATCCTGCTCGTGGGCGGGATGCGGGACTTCTACGCATTGATGGCGATCGGACTGGGGGCGTTCGTCGCCGCAACGGTGGTGCAGGAGTTCGCGCGCGGCGCGCGCGCGCGCCACCGCCAGTACCGCGAAGGCTACGTCCTCGCGCTCGGTCGGCTGCTCGGCGGGAACCGCCGGCGCTACGGCGGCTACATCGTGCACACGGGGATCCTCATTCTGTTCATCGCGTTCGCCGGCATGGCATTCAGGACCGAGATGGAGGCGACGCTCAAGCCGGGCGAGTCGGCGTCGCTCCGCAGCCCGTATGGCTGGACCTACAGCTTCACCCACCTCGGCATCTCCCAGTACGACGCGCTCAACCGCCAGGTGACCGCGGCGACGGTGGAGGTGTCCCGCAACGGGAAGAAGATCGGCATCCTCACGACCGAGAAGCGCCAGCACGTAGACGGCTTCGGCCGTCCCACGTTCCAACCCTCGACTGAAGTCGGCATTATGAGCGATTTCCGGGAGGACCTGTACGGTGTCCTCGCTGGCGTCGTGGGCGGGACGGAGCAGGCCGTGTTTCGCTTCACGATCAACCCGCTCGTCTGGTGGGTCTGGTACGGCGGGATGATCGTGGCTCTGGGAGGGTTGATCGTGATGTGGCCGGGCGGCTCGCCGGCCGTCAAGCGATCGCAGGCCGGATATGCGGTGCGCCTGGTCGGGGAGCCGAGGTGAGCGTTACGCGACGCTACGACGTTACGTCGTCCGTGAGTCGCCGGGAGTTTCTCATGTTCGGCGCCGTCGCTCTTACCGCCCCATACCGCCCCGTGCCGCCCCTTACCGCCCCTTACCGCCCCTTACCGCCTCCTACCGCCCAAGACTCCCTCCCGGGCACCGGCCCCTCCGGCAGACTCTGGGACCCCTCCCGCGCCGGACGCCCCGTCGAGCCGGTCACTGCCAGGGACAACGACGCCGCAATCCAGGCGATCGAGAAACAGATCCGCTGCACCTGCGGTTGCAACCTCGACGTCTACACCTGCCGCACGACAGACTTCACCTGCGGGACGAGCCCCGTGATGCACCGCCGGGTGCTCGCCTTGGCCGACGCCGGGAAGAGTGCCCAACAAATCATCGACGAGTTCGTCAAGGAGCACGGCGTTGCCATCCTGATGGCGCCGCCCAAGCGCGGCTTCAACCTCGCGGGTTATTTTGTCCCCTCGCTCGCCATCTTCATCGGCGCGGTGATCCTCACGGTCCTGCTGCGGCGCTGGTCGCGCGCGGCGGCGTCTCCCGCTCCGGCGCCCCCGTCCCCCGACGTGGCCGCATCTCCGGAAGAGCTCGAGCGCCTGCGCCGCGCGCTCGAGCAGCTCTCGCACTAACGCCGGGTGCTCGAGCTCATCTTCGGGGTGCTGTTCGCCGCGGGGGCGATTCTCTTCGTCCTCAGGCCGGTCTTCCGGCCGGAGGCCGCGGGCAGTGAGCATCGGGAAGGACGAAGCGGGGTGGATGAAGGAGAGGATCCGGAGGACGATCTCTCGCCGCGTGCGGTGGCGCTGCGGGCGCTCAAGGAGATCGAGTTCGATCGGGCGACCGGCAAGCTTTCGGATGCCGACTACGATTTGCTGAAGCGCCGGTACACAACGGAAGCGCTGGCGGCCCTGCGGACGGAAGGCGAGCCGCGCGAGGGTCCCGTAGCGGCAGCGCGGCGGGCACCCGCCGTCGCCGGACCCTCACGCATCCCGGTAGCGGCCGCCGTTTGTCCCACCCACGGGCCGCGTCCGGAATCCGACGCCCAGTTCTGCTCCGAGTGCGGCCGCAGGCTGGCGACCGCACCCGGGTACTGCGCCCGGTGTGGCACCGCCCTCGAGCGCGAGGCCACGTACTGTCATGCCTGCGGGGCTCGGGTGGCGGCGTAGCCTTCAGGGCTTCGCTGCAGTGAACGCCCCCGAGGCGAGCCAGCGCAGCAGCTGCATCACGGCCTCGGGATCGGGGAGGGTGTAGTCCGCGCCACTCCCGCCGCCGGCGGGATGCTCCACGCAGATCGAGCGCCCGATGCCCTGGAGCGAACGGAAAGCGTCCTGGTCAGTGACGTCGTCCCCGATGTAGAGCGCCCGCACGCGCGAAGGCCAGTCCGCCCCGTGGCGGCGCACCAGCACGTAGAGCACAGCGCGGCCCTTGTCCCACCGCACGGGCGGCCGCCCTTCGACGATCGCCTTCCCCGGTACGACGTTGAGGCGGTGGCGTCGGAGGATGGTTGCCGCCGCCCGCTCCACGCGCTCGCGGTCGTTGGGCGGCACGTTGCACGTGTGGTAGGCGAGCGTCGCGCCCTTGTGCTCCACCCGGGCGCCCGCGACGGCGAGCGCCGCGAGGTCGTGAGCCGCGGCCGTGAGCGCACCCTGCGCCGCGGCGAAGCCCTCGTGGCGGTAGCTGATCCCCGGGCCTTCGATCTCGAACCCGTGGTTGCCGACGTAGGTGAGGCCGGGCACCCCGACCAGGGGCTGGATGTCGGCGAGCGAACGTCCCGACACGATCACCGTGTCGAGGTTGGGAGTGCGGGCGGCCTGGTCGAGCGTCTGGCGGGCCGCGTCGGACAGCCGCGCGTCTTCGGGACGAGGGACGATAGGGGTCAGCGTGCCGTCGTAATCGAGGAACAGCGCCACCGTGGAGCGTTGCGCCAGCCAGGGAGCGAGCGCGCGGCGCGCCACCTCCGCGGGCGGGGCGACCGTGGCATGCGCCTGCTCGGAGGCGTGCTCGGCCGCGTCGAGAAACCGGGCAACCCACGTTTGGACGTCGTGCGCCCGCACACGGTGTCGCAGCGCGGACATCCGGGCGCGGCGCTCGTCCTCCGGCATGGAGAGTGCCCGGTGCAGGGCAGCGGCGACGTCTTCGGTGTCGAAGGGGTTCACCAGCACCGCCTCTTGCAATTCGTCTGCGGCGCCCGCCATTTCGGAGAGGATTAGCACGCCGTCGTTCTCGAGCTGCGAAGCGACGTATTCCTTGGCGACCAGGTTCATCCCGTCCCGCAGCGGCGTCACCAACGCGACGTCGGCTTCGCGGTAGCGCGCCACCAGCTCGGCGGGCGGCAACGAGCGCACCAGATAGCGGATCGGGCTCCACTCCGGCTCGGAGAAGCGCCCGTTGATGCGGCCCACGGTCTCGTCCAGTTCGCGCTTCAACGCGCTGTACTCCGCGACGCGCTCCCGACTGGGAACGAGCACCTGAGTGAACGTGACGCGGCCGCGGTACACCGGGTAGCGCTCGAGCAGGCGTTCCACCGCCAGCAAGCGCTCGCGGATCCCCTTCGTATAGTCGAGTCGATCCACGCCGAGGATCTCGGCCGGTCGCTGGGGGCCGCGGGTGCGCGGCGGGCCCGCGTCGTGCGCAAGGCGCTCGATCAGCCCCACGTCGATGCTGATGGGATGCGCCTGGACCGAGACCTCGCGACCCTCGAACCGCACCAGCCCCGAGGCCCGGTCTACCTCGCAGCCGAGCAGACGCTCGGCACCGGTGAGGAAATGCTCGGCGTAGGACGGGATGTGGACGCCGACCAGGTCGGAGGCCAGCATCCCTCGCATCAGCGCGCGTGACCACGGCAGCACGCGGAGCACGTCCGCGGCCGGGAAGGGGATGTGCAGGAACAGCGCGATCCGACGGCGGGGCGCGCGCTGGCGCAGGTAGTAAGGCACGCGCAGCAGCTGGTAATCGTGCACCCAGACGAGTGCGTCATCAGTGCTGGCCTCGGCCGCGGCGCGGGCGAACCGCTCGTTCACCCGCTCGTACACGCGCCAGCTGTTCCCGTCGATGCGCGTACGTCCCACGAAGTAGTGGAACAGCGGCCAGAGCGTGCCGTTCGCGAACCCCGCGTAGTACAGAGACACCTCGTGCGCGGTGAGCGACACCGCGCGGTAGGTCACCGGTCCCGAAGCGGGCACGGCGACCGCACCGGCGGCATTGCTCCCCTCCTGCGTCACTCCGGTCCACCCGACCCACACCCCCCCGTGCTGAGTCAGCACCGGCTCGAGTGCCGCCACGAGACCGCCGGGAGAGCGCCGCACACCGATGCCCCCCGGTCCGCGTTCCGCGGTGAAGGGAAGTCGATTGCTGACGACGACGAGGGGGCGGTTGCGGGAGGAAGGATCGGCCCGAGTGGCGGTGACCGGCGCGTGCGCGCGCTCTTCGGGCGGGCCGGTGGGTGGAGCAGGTCCGGCGTGCGGCGACGACATGCGTTCCCTCCCCAGGTTGTACGACCGTGGCCAGCCGTTCCCTCCCCAATCTTATTCGCTCGCCGGAGCTTGGGAAGCGGCCGCTGCGTGCAGGCGTCTTGATTTTAGCGATGCGGCTCTTTATGTGTGTGCCACCTTCAATCGAGGAGCGACGGGTGAGAGGTCTCATGGTGCGTATTGTGATCGTCCTGCTCGGGCTCGCGCTCGTCGCGTGGACGGCCGCGGCGCAGCGACGAGTGCGGGGCGGGCGCGCGGTACGGGTGGAGCGCCCCGGCGCGGGTCCCCGGCTCGGGTATGACTTCGACGTCGACCACGCGGTTCTCGGCGGGCAGTTCAACTTCCCGGTGGGGCGACGCTGGGCGCTCGTGCCCTCGGCTGATTTCTACCTGGGTGTGGACGGGACGCCGTACCGGATCAACGGAGACCTAAAGTACCATCCGCCGACGGTGTACGGGTTCTTCTACTTCGGGGGCGGACTCGCCATCCTGCACGCGTCCGGGAACACCGACACCGGCGCCAACGTGTTCGCGGGCTGGGAAGGCCGGCGCTACCGCCCGGTGAAGCCATTCCTCGAGGGGCGGTTCGTGTTCTCCAGCGCCACGTCGTTCAACATCTTGGGCGGAATCAACTTCCCGATCTAGAACTCGAAGCTCTCCATCTTCCTCAGGCCGATCCGCAGGGGGATCACCGTCGCCGCCGCGCAGATCGCGGCGGCGATGGTGAACCACGCGATCATCCAGCCGTCGACGACCACGGGCCGCCCGTCGTACACCGCTCGGACGTACGCATAAACGGCCTGCCACAGCGCGACGATCACCGCGGCGAGCAGCGCGATGGTCGCCATCATGTAAACCAGTCCGCCGAACGAGGTGGGGATCTGGGCAGCGTTTTCCGTCTCGAACTGCGGGTACAGCGCCCCGAACCCGAGCGCCAAGGCCGCGATCGCCAGCGTCAGCCCGCCGATCGTCACCAGTCCCACGACCATCATGTACGGGCCCACTTGGAGGAGCACGTTCGTGAAACCGGTGAGCAGGAGCGCCAGCACGAGGAGCGGCACGGTCCCGACCCAATACTTGGACCACAGCAGCGCCCGGAGATCGAGCGGGCTGGAACGGAGCAGCCACATCTGCCGGCCTTCGAGGGACACGGCGGGGAAGATGAACCGCGCGGCGATCGCGGCGAGGACGAACCCTGCGAGGCCGAGGTTCAGAAACGACACGAGCGTGACGTAGAAGAACCCCACAGGCTCGCCGTGGCGCAGCGGTAATGCCTTCATGTTGAACAGGTAGACCACCACTAGCACGGCGAGCAGGATCAGCTGGCTCCACTGGGTGGTGTCCCGGAAGAACAGCCTGACGTCCTTCAGCACGAATTCCCGCTTCGCCACCGGGAGCGGTGCGAGGGCCCAGCCGAGCGTCCAGCGCCAGAACTTCCCGCGCACGAACCGCTCCGCGCCTTCCTGAGCCTTCGTGAAGCCTTGGGCGAACAGCTCGCGGTGCAGTATCGCGCCGAGCGTCACGAACGCTGCCGCCGTAGTCCAGAGCAGCAGCAGGGGGAGAGGATCGGGCGTATCCCGCAAGAAGCCCATGATCGCCTTGGTCCCCCACTCGCTCGGCAGGAACGGCGAGGTCGGGGTGCGGAGCACCTCAATGAAGTCCAGCAGGTTGCGGAAGCCCTCCGGGCGAGCAAGGCGCTCGGGCTGGATCAGCCGGAACAGCAGGATCACCCCGCCCGCAGCCCCGAGCGCGATGATGGACAGCAGGTCCCGGGTGCGTCGTGCGGGGAAGACGTTCACCAGGATCAACGTGAGGGCGGAGCCGACGACCGCGGGCAGGACGAGCATGGGGACGACCGTCAATACGGCGTAGGGGACGAAGAGCGGGCCGCCCTGATAGATCACGCCGTACGCGGCGAGGATCGGCACGGCCATCAGACCCACCATCCAGGACGAGTGCAGCAGCGTTTCGCCCAGCTTGGCGAGGTACAGTCGCAGCCAGTCCACCGGCGCCGAGACCAGGAGATCCAGGTCCTTCGCCAGGAAGAAGCTCGAGAGCGCGGTGATGACGTTGGACAGCACGAGGATGGCGATGAACGACAGCAGCACGAGCCCGAGCAGCTTCGCGGCGAGCAGGGGGCCGACCTCCTCGACGCCGCGGAAGTACTTGAGGATCCGGTACAGCACGCCATAGACGCCGACCCAGAAGGCGAGCCCGACGAGCGTGAGCAGGAGCATCTTGCCGCTGCCGCCGCGCGACCGTTCCTCGCGAATCCGCTGCAGCACAGTGCGCCACTTGGGCTGCAGGACGTGCCACAGCGAGGGTTGCGTCATCCGCCGAGCACTTCCACCAGCGCGCGCACCCGTGCGCCGCCGGTGAGTCTCAGGAACAGCTCCTCGAGCGTCGCGTCCCCGGCCCGGTGCTGGCGGCGCACGTCGTCCACGGTTCCGTCTGCGACGATCTTGCCGTGCTGCATGATCGCGATGCGGTCGCACATCGCCTCTGCGACCTCCAGCGTGTGCGTGCTCATGAGCACCGTGCCGCCGCGCGCCACGAACTGGCGAAAGATGTCCTTGAGGAGCCGCGCCGCCTTGGGGTCGAGCCCCACCATCGGCTCATCCACGACGATGTACTCCGGCCGGTGGATCAGCGCGCTCGAGATGATGAGCTTCTGTCGCATGCCGTGGCTGTAGGCCTCGACGAGCTCGTCCTTCCAGCTGGCGAGCTCGAACACTTCGAGCAGCTCGGCGATACGGCGGTCGACGGCGTCGCCCTCCTGGCCGTACAGCCCCGCCACGAACCGCAGGAACTCGGCACCGGTGAGCTTGTCGTACACGAACGGACGGTCCGGGATGAAACCCAAGCGCATTTTCGCCGGAATGGGGTCGCGGTGCACGTCGTCGCCCCCGAGCAGGACCCGCCCGTTGGTAGGGCGCAGGATCCCTGCGATCATGCGAAGCGTGGTGGTCTTGCCGGCGCCATTGGGCCCGAGGAACCCGTAGAGCACGCCCCGCGGCACTTCGAGCGAGATGTCGTCCACGGCGACGAAGCTGCCGTAGTGCTTGGTGAGGTTCTCCAGCCGGATCA
>JBOHSI010000016.1:0-8751 GCA_050733055.1 Gemmatimonadales bacterium | reverse complement strand
TGCTCGGTGACGAAGTATGTCTTCAGGTCGCGCACCCGGAGCAGGGGCTCCGTCACGCCGCCTCCTTCCGGGGGTCGAGCGCATCGCGCAGCGCGTCGGCCACCGCGTTGAGCGCCATCACGACCAGGGCGATCGCAACGCCGGGGAAGATCGCGGTCCAAGGCGCCGCGGCGATCAGCTGCGAACCGTCGAAGATCATGCTCCCCCAGCTCGGCGCGGGCGACGGCACACCCAGCCCGAGGAAGGAGAGGCCGGCCTCGAGCAGCATCACGTTGCCGATGCCCAGCGCGGCCGAGACGATGACCGGCGCCGCCGCGTTGGGCAGGACGTGGCGAAAGATAACGCGCGCCGGGCCCGCGCCCAGCGCGCGCGCGGCCGCGACAAACTCGCGCTCGCGCACGCTGAGCACCTCCGCCCGCACCAAGCGGCTGGTGCCGAACCAGCCGGTCAACCCGATGAGCAGGACGAGCACCGCGAGCGGGACGCGCTCCCACAGCGCCACGGCGATGAGCAGCACGAAGATCCGGGGCATCGCGAGGCCCACGTCCACGAGCCGCATCAGGTTGGCGTCGGCCCAGCGTCGGAAGTAGCCGGCGACCGCCCCCACGCCCGTGCCGACCGTTACGGCGATGAGCATGGCCAGCGTGCCGATGCCGAGGGAGACCCGGGCACCGTAGATGAGCCGGCTCCACACGTCACGGCTGTAGAGATCGGTCCCGAGCAGGAAGCGCAGGGAGGGGGCCTGGTTCTGCAGGTGCACGATGTCGAGCTGGCGCGACGGCTCGTACGGCGCGACGAGCGGCGCGGCGACCGCGATCGTCGCGAAGAACGCGAGGATGAAGACGCCGGGGGCGGCGGTGGGGTGCCGCAGGAAGCGCCGCCCCGCACCGCTGGCGCGGGCTGCGCGCAGAACCTCCTCGACCGCGAGGAGCGCGACCGCCACCGCGCCGGCGAGCGCCAGCCATGTCCAGACGCTCACGGACGTGCGCCTCGCACGCGGATCTGCGGATCCGCCACGGCGTACAGGATGTCCGCCAGCAGGTTTCCCAGCACGACCATCACGCTCGCCACGAGCGCGGCCGCGGTCACGACCGGGTAATCGCGCTCGAAGATCGCCCGGACGGACAGCCGGCCCATCCCTGGCCACGCGAACACCGTCTCCACGAGGACCGCACCCGTGACCAGGAACGGAAACGCGAGGCCGAAGAGCGTGATGAGCGGGAGCAGGGCGTTGCGGAGCGCGTGCACGAGCAGGACGCGGCGCTCGCCGAGCCCCTTCGCCCGCGCGGTTCTGATGTAGTCCTGGCCGATGACCTCGAGCACCGCCGCGCGCTGGAACCGGGCCGTCCCCGCCGCGCCCACGAGCCCGAGCGTCAGCGCCGGCAGCGCCAGGTGCCACAGGAGATCGAGCGCGCAACGCACATCGGCGACCGTCGGGCAGAGCACGGGGTCCCTCATCCCGCCGACCGGGAACCACTGCAGCCACTGGCCGAACACGAGCAGCAACACGAGCCCGAGCCAGAAGGTCGGCATCGAGTTGAAAAAGAGCGCCACGTTGCCGAGCACGACGTCGCCGAAACGGCGCGCCCGAGCGGCCTGGTAAACGCCGAGCGCGAGGCCGAGCAGGAAATCGACCAGCAGCGCCGCGCCCGCGAGTGTCAGCGTGTTGGGAATCGCGTCGGCGATGGCGTTCGCCACCGGGCGGCGCTGGGAGAATGACTCCCCCATCTCCCCGCGCACCAGGGCGACGACGTACTTGGCGTACTGCACCGGCAGCGGCTGGTCGAGCCCGAACCGCTCGTGCAGTCGCGCAACCACCGCCGGATCGAGCGGGCGGTCTCCGTCCTGGAAGGGCGTGCCGCGCGCGAGATGGATGAGGACGAAGGTGATGGTGACGACCGCGAAGATGATGGCGATCGAGGCGGCGAGACGCCGCACAAGCCACGCCGTCACTTATTGCTCCAGGCGGTCCCGCTCGTTCAGCCGGTCCGCGGGGATGCTCCAGAGGCGCACCAGTGCCCAATAGGAGTCCGGCCGGATCACCACGCCCGCGACCCGACGGTGCACGGCCGCCACGTTGTCCGGCGCGAACAGGAACACGGCAGGCGCGTCGTCGTTCATGGTTTCAATGGCCCAACGCCACAACCGCTTCGCCGCATCACGGCGGGTCGCGGCCGTCGCCTGCTCGACGATCCGGTCGAACGCGGGGTTGACGTAGCGGCCGTAGTTCGATCCGCCCACGCCCGCCTGCGTCCAGACCTGCGCGATCGACGACGATGGAGTGGGATCGGCGTTCCGGGTGATCAGAGCGGCGTCGAACCGGCCGGCCTGGAGCCGCTCGTTGAAAACGCTGAACTCCACCTCGTCGAGCCGGACATCCGCGCCGACCGCACGGAACTGCTGCTGCAACAGCCGCGCATACTGCCGCCGCAGCGCGCTCGTTGTGGGCACGAGAATACGGAAGCGCAGCGTCGCCCCGTTCCGCTCGCGGATGCCGTCGCCGGTCGCGTCGTGCCAGCCGAGCCGGGTGAGCCGCCGGGCGGCCTGAGCGGTGTCGTAGGGCAGCTCCCGCGTGTCCGGATCCCAGATGGGCCAGATGCGGGCCAGCGGTCCGGGCGGCACGTGGGCGAGATCGCCCCACACATTCTTGCGCAGCGCTTCGCGGTCCACGGCGATCACCAGCGCACGGCGCAACTCGCGGTCGCCGAATAGCGGGTGCGGCTGCGCGCTGTCGCCGTTTGCAGCGAGATTGAATCCGAGAAAGCCGTACAGGGTGCCACGGTAGGGGTAGGTCGCGAGCTGGGGGGCCTCGCGCACGCGCTGGACGTTGGCGGGCGGTCCCAGCACTTCCAGCGCGTCGGCGTCGCCCGCGATCACTTGCGTGACCGCGACCTGGAGGTCGGGTGTGAAGCGCCAGATCAGCCGCCGGATGTGCGGCCGCCCGAGAAAAAACGTCGAGTCCGCCACCAGCTCGATGCTCTCCCCGGCGTTCCAGCGCACGAAGCGATAGGGTCCGCTCCCTACCGGCGCGCGGCCGAATGGGGCGCTACGCCATTGGCTGCGCGGGTGCGCGCGCAACAGGTGCGCGGGCAGAATCCGCAAGTGGTACACTGCGTCGTAGAACATCTCCGGGTACCGCCTGCGGAACCGGAAGATGGCGGTGAGCGAGTCGCGGGCCTTCACCGCGCTGATGGCGCGAACCGTCGAGCGATATGGCGAGTTCACGAGGGAGTCGGTGTAGACGGCGAATGTGAACTCCACGTCGGCCGCCCTCACCGGTTGTCCGTCGTGCCACCGCGCCCGGGGGTCGAGGTGGAACACCAGCGTGAGCGGGTCGTCCCATTCCCAGCGCTGCGCGAGCAGCGGCTGGAAGTCCTCGTCGCCGATCGTGTTCCCGGAGAGGCCGAGGTCGGCCAGCTTGAGGAAGATTTGCTCGCTCACGTCGCGGGCGTAGCTGTGCTGCGTGACGGGCGGCAGGAGGATGTCCGGCTCGGCGGTGGCAGCGAACACCAACGTGCCGCAGTAGTCGCCCGTGCAGCGACCGCGCCGCTCGCAGGAGGCCAGCGACACGAGTGCCAGGCCCGCGAGCACCAGTCGGGCAGACCGGCGGTCGGGCGGTCGCGCGGTCGGCATGGCGCCTAAGATCTCACCGGCCGAGCTAGCGGCGCCAGGTCCAAGCGGGGTCGGAGCAGCAGGTGGTAGGGGGCGGCAAGGGGTGGTGGGACGCGGTGGGGGTGACGCCGTCGCCCCACGCGCGGACGATCGCCTCCGCGACCTGCGCGAACGTGACGGGCCGGCCGAGCGCGGCCGACAGTGTCGTCACGCGGACGGGCGACGGCTCGCGGCTGACCGCTCGAACTATTTCTTGCGAGCCGTCGAGCAGGATCGACCCGTGCTGCAGAAACGCGTCACCGAGCCGGACCTGGGCCGACCCGATCACCTTGTGCCCGCCGACGAGGACTTCGCCGCCGACCACGAGCGCGAAGCAGGGCCCGGGACGGCCCGGCGGTCGGTCGGTCGGGCGGTCGGACGCCAACGTGGCATCCGCGCCCAGCGACCGCAGCGCGGCGGCGAGTCGCGTGTGGATCGCCAGGTAGCCCTGCCGCAGAGAGCCGAATGCAGCCACCGGGGCCGCCACCGCGTACGTCACCTCATGCTCGTGCCACACCGCGCGCCCGCCCGTGGGCCGCCGCACGACGTCGAGTCGGAGGCGCGAGATCGCCTCGCGGTCGTAGCGCTCCCGCGCCGGCTCGTTGCGCCCAAACGAGAGACACGGCGGGACGAAGCGGTACAGTCGCAGGACGGCACCACCGGTCCGGCCGGCTTGCTCGAGCAGCCAGGCGTCGATCGCCATGTTGACGGCACCGGGTTGGCCATCCGGCTCGACGAACAGCGACCACGGCTGCGCCCGACGGCCCTCAGTCGGCAGCAAGGGCATACGCCTCCATCGGGGGGCACACGCACACGAGATTCCGGTCCCCGTACGTGCCGTCCACCCGGCTCACCGAGGGCCACACCTTGTGCGCTCGGGTCCACGGCGCGGGGAACGCGGCGCGCTCGCGCGCATAGGGACGGTCCCACCGGTCGCCGATGACGTCCTCGAGCGTGTGAGGGGCGTTCGTGAGCAGGTTGTTGGCGCGCGGCTGCGTCCCCTGCTCGACGTCGCGGATCTCTTCGCGGATCGAGATCAGCGCGTCGCAGAAGCGGTCGAGCTCCTCTTTCGACTCGCTCTCGGTCGGCTCGATCATGAGTGTCCCGGGGACCGGGAAGGAGACGGTGGGGGGGTGGAAGCCGTAGTCGATGATCCGCTTGGCGATGTCCTCCACCTCGATGCCGGCCGATTGTCTGAACGGGCGCGTGTCGATGATGCACTCGTGCGCGATGAACCCGTTCGGCCCGGTGTAGAGCACGTTGTAGTGCGGCGCCAGCCGCCGCGCGATGTAGTTAGCGTTGAGAATCGCCAGCTTGGTCGCGTCGACCAGCCCTTCCCGCCCCATGAGCGCGATGTAAGCCCACGAGATCGGGAGAACCCACGCGCTCCCCCACGGCGCCGCCGCCACCGTGCCGCACGGTTGCTCCTGGCGCAGCGGCACGACCGGGTGGTCCGGCAGGAACGGCGCAAGGTGCGCGGCGACGCAAATTGGCCCCATGCCGGGCCCCCCTCCGCCATGCGGGATGCAGAACGTCTTGTGCAGGTTCAAGTGGCAGACGTCGGCGCCGAGATCGGTCGGTCGGCACAGCCCGACTTGCGCGTTCATGTTGGCGCCGTCCATGTACACCTGGCCGCCGTGCGCGTGGACGATCTCGCAGATCTGGCGAATGGACGTCTCGAAGATGCCGGTGGTCGAGGGATAGGTTACCATCAGCGCGGCGAGCGTGTCCTTGTGCTCGGCGGCCTTGGCGCGCAGGTCCTCCACGTCGATGGCGCCACTCGGGTCCGTCTGTACCGGGACGACCGTGAGACCGGCCATGACCGCGCTCGCGGGGTTCGTGCCGTGGGCGGAGGTGGGGATGAGACACGTCGTGCGGCGCTCTTCGCCGCGGGACTTGTGGTACGCCCGGATCACGAGCAGGCCGGTGAATTCGCCCTGCGACCCCGCGTTCGGTTGCAGTGACACCTTGGCGAACCCGGTGATCTCGGCCAGCATGTCCTCGAGCTGTCGGAACAGGGTGCGGTACCCGGTCGCCTGCTCCCGCGGCGCGAACGGATGCAGCCGGTTGAACTCGCGCCACGAGAGCGGCACCATTTCGGTCGTGGCGTTGAGCTTCATGGTGCACGAGCCGAGCGGGATCATCGACGTGGTGAGCGAGAGGTCCCGGGCCTCGAGGCGCTTGATGTAGCGCAGCATCTCCGTCTCGGAGCGGTACTTGTGGAAGACGGGATGGGTGAGGTAGGTCGACGTGCGCCGCAGCGCGTCCGGGATCGCGGTATCCGCCTTCGCGCCGAGGTCCTCCACCATGAAGGGGAGCACCTCGTTGAGCGAGAAGGCGGCGACGAGATCCGCGAGGTCGCCGAGGGTCGTGGCCTCATCGAGGGAGACGCCGATGCGCGTGGGCGAGATCGTGCGCAGGTTGATGCGGCGCGCCCGGGCGGCGTCGATGAGCCGCGGCAGGGCCCAGGACTCGACCTCGACGCACAGCGTATCGAAGAACGTGGAATGCACCACCCGGTAGCCAAGCCGCGTGAGCGCACTCGCCAGCAGCACCGTGAGCGTGTGGACACGCTCGGCGATGCGCCGCAGCCCCTCCGGGCCGTGATAAACCGCGTACAAGCTGGCCATCACCGCGAGGAGCACCTGGGCGGTGCAGATGTTGCTCGTCGCCTTCTCGCGGCGGATGTGCTGCTCGCGCGTCTGCAGCGCCACGCGCAGCGCGGGGCGGCCGGCGGCGTCGCGCGACACGCCGATGATGCGCCCCGGGACGTGCCGTCTGTACTCCTCGCGGGTCGCGAAGAACGCCGCGTGCGGGCCGCCGTAGCCCATCGGCACGCCGAAGCGCTGGGAGTTGCCGACCGCGATGTCGGCGCCCCACTCGCCCGGAGGCTTGAGCGAGGTGAGCGCGAGGAGATCGGTCGCCACGGTCACGAGCGCTCCCACCGCGTGCGCCCGCTCGCAGATTTGCCGATAGTCCTCGATCTTGCCGTCGCTGGTGGGATACTGCAGCAGAACGCCGATCACGCCCGGCCGGAACTGGAAGGTGAAGGGGTCGGCGACGACTGTCTGGACGCCGCGCGCCTCGGCGCGGGTGCGCACCACGGCGATCGTCTGCGGGTGGCACCCTTCGGCGATCATGAACAAGGGGGTCGCGCCCGCCGGTGCCTCGGCCACCGCCTCGGTCAGGTGCATGGCTTCGGCGGCGGCGGTGGCTTCATCGAGCAGCGAGGCATTCGCAATGGGGAGGGCGGTGAGGTCGGCGACCATCGTCTGGAAGTTGAGCAGCGCCTCGAGCCGCCCCTGCGCGATCTCCGGCTGATACGGGGTGTAGGCGGTGTACCAGCCCGGGTTCTCGACGATGTTCCGCTGGATCACCTGCGGTGTGAACGAGTGGTAGTACCCCATCCCGATGTACGACCGGAACAACTGGTTCTGCGCGGCGAGGCCCCGGAGTGCCTGCAACACCTCGCGCTCGGAACGCCCGGGCGGCAGCGCGAGCGGCCGACGCAGGCGGATGTCTTCGGGGACGACGTCCTGGATGAAGCTGTCCAGCGAATCGTAGCCGAGCGTCGCGAGCATGGCCTGGGTCTCGTCGGGGCTGGGCCCGACGTGACGGGTCACGAAGCGGTCGGCCGGTAACAGGGAAGCGCGTGCCGTGGGCATGGAATGCCAGCCTGTCTTGCCTCTCTTAGGAAAAGCGATAGGACTGCCCCGGTCTGAGCACGACCACCTCGGCGGTGCTCCCCACTCGGCGCTTGAACGCCTCCGGGTCGGCGGCGATCGAGTCCCACGTATTGTAATGCATCGGAATCGCGACGTGGGGCCGCACGAACTCCACCGCGCGGGCCGCGTCCTCGATACCCATCGTGAAGTTGTCGCCGATCGGGACGAGCATCCCATCGGCCTGTCCGGCGAGGAGCTGCATCTCGAGGGTCAGGGCGGTGTCGCCCGTGTGGTATACGGTCCTCCCGCCCATCGTGACCACAACCCCGCACGGGTTCGTCGTATACCGCCCCGTCGCGTCTCCCCTCGACCGCACCGCCGTGAAACGCGGGTACGAGCTTCACCCGGCCGAACTCGAACTCGTGCGCGCCGCCGATGTGCATCGCGTGCGCGGAGGCGCCTTGGGTCGTGCAGAACGCCGCCAACTCGAACGTCGCCACGATAGTGGCTCCGTCCCGCTTCGCAATCGGGACGGCGTCGCCGAGGTGGTCGCCGTGGCCGTGCGAGAGGTGTACGGCGTCGACCTCGGGGAGGCGGTCCACGGGAATGTCCGCCACCGGGTTGCCCGTGAGAAACGGGTCGATGACGATCCGGCGGCCGTCCGCTTCCAGGACGAAGCAGGCGTGGCCGTGGAAGGTGATCGAGAGGCTACTCACCAATATGCTTCTTGTACTCCTCGCTCCCCAGCAGGTCGTCGAGCTCCGCCGGGTTCTGGGCGCGGAGCCGGATCATCCAGCCATCGCCGTACGGGTCGCGGTTCACGACTGCCGGGTCGCTTTCGAGCGCCGTGTTCACTTCCGTCACTGTGCCGGTGAGCGGCGAGTACAGCTCCGACACCGCCTTCACGGCCTCGATGGTGCCGAACACGTCCTTCCGGCGCAACGTGGCGCCCACCTTCGGTAGCTCCACGTAGACGACGTCGCCCAGCTCCCCCTGCGCGTAGTCGGTGATCCCGATCTGTGCGATTGCGTCGTCATCGGTTCGGGTGACGTACTCGTGGTCTTCGGTGTAGCGCAGGTCGGACGGGATTTTCGACATGCGGGGTTCGCTTTCGCTGGTGGCGTGAAGAGGCCGCGGCGAAGGTTACCGGGGGCCGAAACTCCTGTCAAGCCAACGGGTTGGCGCTCGGAAACAGATCGGGACGTGGTCGCAGCCCCACCGCTCCCGGCTCGGTGAGCTTGAGTCGGTCGAAGCCCCAGGGGCGCAGGTCGAGCCGCACCGCGACCGGGTCGGGGTCGTCGGTGAGGAGCACCAGCACACCGGGCCGCCCCGCGCGTTCCCACGCCGCGACGGTGCTTCCCGCCGCCGCCGCCGTGGCCACGATGGCATCCGGGGGAGCGGCCGCGCCCGCCCGCGTCAGCGCCTTCTCCACGCC
>JBOHSI010000015.1:0-22749 GCA_050733055.1 Gemmatimonadales bacterium | reverse complement strand
GGAGGTCGAGCAGGTCTGGTTCGTCTGTCACGGCTACGGACACCTCGCGGCGCGGTTCCTGGAGAAGTTTCGCGCGCTCGATGGTGCGGGTCGCTACATCGTGGCGCCCGAGGGGCTCTCGCGATTCTACCTCAGGGAACGTCCCACGGAGCGCCGAGTCGGCGCCAGCTGGATGACCCGTGAGGACCGGCTGTCCGAGATCGACGACTACGTCCGCTATCTCGATGCCGTCTACGCTGACGTGTGCGGCCTGGTCGATCGCGCTCGCGTTGCGGTTCACGCCCTCGGGTTTTCCCAAGGGGCGGCGACCGTCAGTCGCTGGGTCGCGATGGGCCAGGCCCGCGTTGACCGGCTCGTGTTGTGGGGAGGTGAGCTTCCACCCGATCTCGACCTGACTGTGCCGAGGGTTGCCGATCGGCTGCGTTCCGCCGGGCTGTCGCTCGTGTACGGCCGCGCTGATCAGTTCATCACGCCCAAGGTGGTGGGCGAGATCGCGGACCGCCTGCAGGCGCATGAAATCCCGTACCGGGAAATCGCGTTCGACGGCGGCCACGAATTGAGCGATGCGGTGCTGAAGCAGCTCGCGACGGCGTCCCGCTGAGCGCTCAAGGCCGATGCGCCGGGTTGAGCACGTCTTGGAGCGCGTCCCCCAGCATGGTGCAGGCGACGACCACGATCACCAGGGCGACGCCTGGCGCGGTCGCCACCCACGGCGCGTTGACGAGGGTATCCCTTCCCGACGCGATCATGTTCCCCCACGACGGTGCCGGCGGCTGGACCCCGAGGCCCAGGAACGACAGCCCCGCCTCGAGCATGATCGCGTTCCCGACTCCGAGCGCGCTAGCGGCGATCACCGGCGTCAACGCGTTGGGGAGGAGGTGGCGCCATAGCACACGGACGCGCGGGACTCCGAGCGCCAGCGCGCCCTCGGCGAACGGCCGGGCCGCGAGTGAGCGCACCTCGCTCTGGACGAGCCGCGCGATCGACATCCAGCCGGTGAGCCCCAGTACCACGATCACGAGCGCCGCGCTCGGCCGCCACAGGGCGGCGAGAAGCAGCAGGAGCACGACCCGCGGCAGCGCGAGCGCGAAGTCCGTGACCCCGAGCAAGAGCGCGCGTATCGGGCCCGGCCAGAAGCCGGCTACGGCTCCCACAACGAGACCGAGCGCCACCGAGAGCAGCACCGCGAGTACACCGACGCCGAGCGAGATGCGCGCGCCGTAGACGAGCCGAGTCCACACGTCGCGCCCGAAGCGGTCGGTACCGAGCGGGTGGAACTCGCCGTGAACGTCCGTGGCTAGCGGCGGGAGAAACTGCGTGGCGGCGACATCCCTTTGTGCCGCCGGATCTCCGGGCGAGACGAGGGGCGCCACGAGCGCCGCCACGACGGCGACCAGCAGCACGGTGAGGCCGAAGAGGGCCCGCCGATCACGCAGCAGGCGCTTCACGCTTCCGGCCTCCCCTGGCGAATCCGCGGATCGATCCACGCCACGGCGAGGTCCGCGAGGAGGCTCCCGACCACGACGAGGACCGCGCTGATCGTCGTCGCCGCCATGACGACGGGATAGTCGCGCGCTTGGACGGCTTCGACGAGCCTGCGCCCTACGCCGGGCCAGGCGAACACCGCCTCCACGAACACCGCCCCCGAGAACAACGCGGGCAGCGACAACCCGAGCAGCGTCACGATGGGAATGAGCGCATTGCGCGCGACGTGGCGCCGCGTGACCTGTGCGGGAGAGAGGCCCTTCGCATGGGCAGTTCGCACGAAGGGCTCGCTCCGCACGTCGAGCATCGCCCCGCGCACAAAGCGCGCCGTGCCGCCCACGCCGATGAGCGTGAGCGTGGCGAGCGGTAGGGCGAGGTGGCGCAGCCGGTCCGCGAGCCGGGCCCAGCCGCCGAGCCCCTCGCTGTCGAGTCCAGCCGCGCCGAACGCGGGCAGCGCACGAGCCCAATAGGCAAACACCAGCACGAGCATCAGCCCCAGCCAATAACCCGGAAGCGCGAACAGCGTGACGGTCGTGACCGACAGGGCCGTGTCGAGCCGGCTACCCGATGTGGCCTGGATCGCGCCGACGATGAGTCCCAGCAGGTAGCTCAGGACGAGCGACAGTCCCACGAGCGCTAGCGTCGCGGGCAAGGCCTCGCCCAGCAATGCCAGGACCGGGCGTCCCGTGGCGATGCTCGTCCCCCAATCGCCGCGCGCGAACCGGCCGAGCCAGGCGACATACTGTACCGCGAGCGGCCGGTCGAGACCCAGGGCATGCCGCTGGGCCGTCAGTTGCGCAGTGCTCGCCGTGGGGCCGAGCAGCCGTTCGACGGGGTCCCCCGGCGCGAGCTGGAGGAGAACGAACGTGAGCGTCACGGCCCCTGCCACCACGGCGAAGCCGCTGAGCGCGCGGCGCACGAGCCCGGCGAGCATACGCGGAATCTCGCGCGACCCCGCGGGCCCCGCTAGAATCCGGGCGTGCTGCAACGGACGGTATGGGCCCTGCTCGCGGGAGCGACGGTCGCGGCGTGCGAGGCGAACTCCGCGCGCCGCGGTCGAGGCGTGGTTTACGCGTCGGGCGCCGAGCTGCAGAGCATCAACCCACTGCTCGCGACCCACCCGCTCGCCAGGCAGGTCCAGCGCCATGTGCTGCTCACCACGCTCGCCCGCTACGATTCGACGCTCACGCCCCGCCCCTATCTGGCGCACGCCTGGGTGTGGTCGACGGACCACCGCGTGCTCACGCTGCGGCTCGAGCCGGGCGTCCGATGGCACGACGGCACGCCGACTACCGCGCGGGATGTCGCGTGGACGCTCAACGCGGCGCACGATCCCGCGACCGGCTACCCCCGGCTCAACGACCTTACCGACGTCGCGTTCGTGAACGCGGCGAACGATTCGACCGTCGTCATCCGCTTCAATCGACCCCAGAGCGGTATTCCCGACGTGCTCACCGATCTCGCGATCCTCCCCGCCCACCTGCTCGACTCGGTGCCGCACGACGGGCTGCGCCGGGCCGCCTGGAACGAGCACCCCGTGGGAAACGGGCCGTTCCGCTTCGTGGCACACCAGTCGGCCCGCCAGTGGGTGTTCGAGGCAAACCCGGATTTCCCGCGGGCGCTCGGCGGTCCGCCGAGGATCGAACGCTTCATCATCGCGGTGGTGAACGAGCCGACCACGAAACTCGCCGCGCTCACGGCCGGAGAGATCGACTTCGCCGGCATCCAGCCGGCGCACGCGGCGTTCGTGCGGCGGGACTCCGGCCTCGCGGTGCTCGACTACCCCCTCATCTTCCCCTACGGCATCGTCTTCAACACGCGGCGCCCGCCGTTCGACGACGCTCGCGTACGGCTCGCCGTGGCGCTCGCGCTCGACCGGCGCGAGATCGTGGAGGGCTACCTGCACGGCTTCGGGAGCGTGGCGGACGGCCCGGTGCCGCCTGGCGTCCCCGGCTACGTCCCGGTACGGCCCATCGCGACGGACCCCGACTCGGCGCGGCGGCTGCTGGGCGGCGGGCGCGTCGCGTTCGAGCTCGTGACCGTCGGGAGTGGGGAGGCGGCGCTCGAGCAGATGATCCAGGCGCGGCTTGCGGGCGTGGGGTTCGACGTCTCGATCCGGCAGCTCGAGCTGACCGCCTTCCTCGATCGCGTGAACGCGCGGCGGCACGAGTTTGACGCGGCCGTGCTCGGCATGCTGGGCGACCCGGGACTGGGATACGTCGCGACGCTCGCGGCCCTGGCCGGTATGCGCCCACCGACCGATCCCGCGCGCGCGCAACGGATGTTCCGCGAGGCGCTGCCCGTGGCGTTCCTCTATCACGCGCGCGGGGTGCAGGGGATGAACCGGCGGGTCCACGGGGTGCGCATGGACGTGCGCGGCGAGCTGCCGACCGTGGCGGAGTGGCGCATCGAGCCGTGACGCGCGTGCTGCCCACCGAGTTCCGGGCGACCGCGCCGGTGCGCCTCGACTTCGCCGGCGGCTGGACCGACGTGCCGCCGTTCTCCGCCCGAGAAGGCGGAGTGGTTGTGAATGCCGCGATCGGGCTGCACGCGCAGGTCGAGCTGAAGCTCGGCGGCCCCTTGATCCGCCTCGCGTCGCAGGATCTGGGGCAGGAGCTTGAATGTGCCGATTCGGGCGGGCTCGTCCTCGACGGGCGGTTGGATCTGCTCAAGGCCGCGCTGCGCATGTTTCCCGTCCAGAGCCCCTGCACCCTCACCACGCGCTCCGACGCGCCACCGGGCTCGGGGCTCGGCAGCTCCGGCGCGCTCGACGTGGCGCTCGTCGCCGCGCTCACCCGGGCCCGTGGCGAGCGGCTCTCGGAGCGGGAGATAGCCGAGCAGGCGTGGTACCTCGAGGCCGTCGAGGCGCAAATTCCCGGGGGCAAACAGGACCAGTTCGCCGCCGCGCTGGGGGGGTTCCAACGCCTGAGCTTCCGCGATCCCGACGTGGGGATCGAGCCGATCACGCTCGACCCGGCGTTCGCGGCGGCGCTCGAGCAGCGTATCGTCCTGTGCTACACCGGCCGCTCGCGCGTCTCGGGCGCCATGATCGCGCGGGTGATGGGCGCGTACGAGCGGGGAGACCGGCGCGTCGTGGGCGCGCTGCGGGCGCTCAAAGACGCCGCCGAAGCGATGGCCGAGGCGGTGCGCGCCACGGACTTCCCGCGCGTTGCGGCGCTGCTCGCGGAAAACTGGAAGCACCAACAGGCCCTGGACTCGGAGATGTGTACTCCGGAGATGGCCGGCCTCGAGCGCGCGCTCGCCGTCGCGGGGGCCCTCGGCTGCAAGGCCGTGGGGGCGGGCGCCGGTGGCTCGATGTTCTTCATCACGCGCGGCGATCCCGGGCCCGTGGTTGCGGCGGCGCGGGAGAGCGGTGCCACGGTGCTGCCGCTGCGCTGGGCGAGCGGGGGAGTTCGGGCATGGTGACCGCGCAGGAGCTGGCGGCGCGGAAGTCCGAGATCGCCCGCTCGCGCGACCTCACGATCCTGCTCGAGCACCTCGGCGAGCGTGCCGCGTCCCTACTCCACCGCATGCCGCACGTTCCCGCGCACAAGGCGCTGCTTTCGACCGACGGCGGCTTCTGTCCCAAGGACGGCGCCACGCTGGCGTTCGACCCGTGGAGTCCGCGTGAGCACCGCTGTCCGCGGTGCGGCAGTGCGTACACGGGCGAGCGGCACGACCGACACTGGGCGCGGTTTCAGCATCTCTGGCTGGCGGAGCGGGCGGCGCACCTGGCGGCGCTCCAGGTCCTCGGAGGAAACGACGCCGCGGGCGCCCGTGCCGCGGAGATCCTTCGGGCGTACGCTCGCAGTTATTGGACGTATCCCAACCGCGACAACGTTCTCGGCCCGAGTCGGTTGTTCTTCTCGACCTATCTCGAGTCCCTGTGGATCTGCAACTACCTCGCCGCCGCGATGCTGCTGGAGACGTCCGGGCATCTCGACGAGGCCACCGGCCGAGCAGTCGGCTCGGTGGCGGACGAGGCGGCGAACCTGATCGGCGAGTTCGATGAAGGGTTCTCGAACCGCCAGACATGGAACAATGCGGCGCTCATCGCCATCGCGGTGTGGTTCGAGGACGAGGATCTCGCGCAGCGCGCAATCCAGGGTCAGACCGGCCTGCTGGCGCACCTCGTACGTGGGTTCGGCCGGGACGGGATGTGGTACGAAGGGGAGAACTACCACCTCTTCGCCCTGCGCGGGCTCCTGACCGGAGCGGCGTGGGCGCGCCAAGCGGGCGTGGACATCTACCTCGCTCCCGAGCCTGCCCGACGCCTGGGGGCGGCGCTGCTCGCTCCGGCGCTCTCCGCCCTCCCCGATTTCACGTTTCCGGCGCGGAAGGACGCGCGCTTCGGGGTATCGCTGGCGCAACCAATGTACCTGGAGCTGTGGGAGGTAGGGCTCGCGAAACTCGGGGAGCGGGGAGCGGGGAGCGGCATGGCTGAAGTCGCGAGTTGGCTAACGGCGCTGTATCAACAGGCGCAGGTGCGGCCCGAGCTGTTCGACTCGTACCTGCACGATGCCCCGACGGAACCGCTCCCCGCGCCCCGCTCCCCGTCACGCGCCGAGCTGTCCTGGTGGGCTCTCCTCGAGATGCTGCCCGAGCTTCCCGGCGACGTCTCTCCCTGGTCTCCCGGTAGCGAGTTGCTCGAATCGCAGGGGCTCGCAGTGCTGCGAGCGGGCGGTCGCTACGTGAGCCTCGAGTGCGGACCGTCAGGCGGCGGGCACGGGCACCCGGACCGACTGCACCTCACGCTCTACGCGGACGGCGCCCACTGGCTTCCCGACTTCGGCACCGGCTCCTATGTGACGCGCGACCTGTTCTGGTACCGCTCGACGCTGGCGCACAACGCGCCGCGGCTCGACGGTGCATCGCAAACGGCGGGCGATGCGACGTGTGAGGCGTTCGACGCGCCGGGGGAATGGGGGTGGGTGCGCGGGCGCTACGGTGATGTCACGCGCACCGTGGTGTCGGGGCCGGCATACGTGCTCGACGTCGTCGAGCTCGCGAGCCGCGAGGAGCATGTCCTCGAGCTGGCATGGCATTTCGCTGGCGCGGGCGAGGTGCGCACGTCGGGGCGCTGGGTGGTCGGCGCGCTCGAGGACGAAGTCGTCTCCCGGGTGGAGCGCTTCACGACGTCCGGCGGCGGGCCGGACGTCCTCGAGCTGGCGGCCGACGGCCGGCAGCTGAGAGCGCACTTCGCCTTCGAGGGCGAGCTGCTCCGGGCCGAAGCTCCCGGCAGGCCAGGTGGCGGGAAGCGTGAAATGTTCTTCGTGCTGCGCGCGCGGGGCCGGAGCGCACGATTCGTGACGGTGCTCGAGCCGGTCGGCGCAGCGGCCGTGGTGCGCGGCGTGCGGGTGCAGGGCAGCGTCATCGAGGTCGACACGACGCGCGGTGTCGACCGCCACGCGCCCGCGGACGCCGGCTGGGAGGTCGCGGCGGGCGGGACCCGCGTGAGCCTCGCCGGGTCCCGCGAGCCCGAGCCGCCGGTCGCGCCGCTCCTCGAATTCGACCGCCCCACACCGGTGGTCGGGGTGGCGTTGCGCGCCGATTGGCCGCCGCCGCTCGACGGGTCGCTGGACGGCTTCGACACGAGTGAGCCGCTGCGGCTGGAGCTCGAGGACCAATATCGCCGCAGCGAGGAGCCGTACGCCGGCCCGGAAGACTTCTCTGCGGTGGCCTACGGCGGCTGGGACGAGGACGCGCTCTACCTCGCGGTCGACGTGGCGAAGCCCGATCTCGCGTTCCGTCCGGCGGACGCGGTTCCGCTCGGGCTCGACAACGAGCCCGACGACATCCATTCAGATGGCCTCCAACTTTATGTGAGTGATCGGGAGACCAAAGCCGTCGCTGGCTTTCTCGTCGTGCCCGAGGGACAGGACCGCGGCGGGCTGCGCGTCCGGGCGGCGGGCGCGGCGCCTGGCGTACCTGAGGCGATTCGCGGCAGCTGGCGGCGCAGCGACCGCGGCTACTGTGTCACACTGGCGCTCGCGTGGCCCGAATGGCACCGCGCACACATCGGCGGCACGATCGGGTTCGACCTTATCATTAACGAGATGCTCCCCGGTTGCTGGCGGCGCGCGGGGCAGCTCGTCTGGAGTGGCGGCAACGGGTGGGTATGGCTCCGAGGAGATCGACAGGAGCCGGAACGGTTCGGGATTCTGGAGCTCGTGGGATGATTTGATCTATGAGCGTCATCGTCGTATTACACCAGCCTCAGGACCTCGTCAACATCGCTCACGTCGTGCGGGCCATGAAGAACTTCGCGCTGCGCGACCTGCGGCTCGTGAATCCCGTCGAGTACGACGCCTACCGCATCGAGGGCATCGCGCACCAGACCCAGGACATCCTCGGGCGCGTGGCGCGATACGAACGCCTGGGGGATGCGCTCGCCGACTGCGTGCACGTGGTGGGGTTAACGTCGCGGGAGCGGAGCGCGAAGCGCAATTTGCAGCGCCCGCGCGCGGCCGCGGCGGAGATCCTCGCGCAAGCGGAGGCCGGCGTCGTCGCCCTGCTGTTCGGTCGCGAGGACAGGGGGCTGCCGAACGAAGCGCTCGATCTCTGCCACCGTGTCGTCTCGATCGCGACGAATCCGGATTATCCTTCCCTCAACCTCGCGCACGCGGTGGTGGTGATGCTGTACGAGCTCGCGCTCGCGCGGGGGGACGAGTCCCGGCCGTTCAAGGCCCCGCGCCGCGCGGCGGTGCCCGCGCCGGTCGAGGACCTGGAGCGGCTGTTCGGGGACGTCGAAGCGGCCCTACGGGTGATCGAATTCTTCAAGACGCGCCAGGCGGAGGGCGTGATGCGGACGGTGCGCGAGATCTTCCACCGCACGCCGCTCGACCAGCGGGAGGCGAAGCTGCTGCGCGCGATGGCGATCGAGGTGGTGAAATACGGTGAGCGACTGGCGCGTTCCGGGATTCACGTCGACCGCTAGCTTGCGGCCGGACGCGCTGTTCGGCCCGGTCGACGATACCGGCCTGCCGCAGCGGCTGATGCGGGCCTCCGGGTGCCGTGCGTGGGACGCGAGCGGCCGCGAGTACGTGGATTACCTCATGGCGCTGGGAGCCGTGGCGCTGGGCTACGGGCACCCGGCCGTGAACCGCGCGGCCGAGGAGGCGATCGCCGCCGGGGTCGTGGGCCCCCTCCCACCGGTGCTCGAAGCGGAGCTCGCTGAGGCGCTGTGCCGCCGCATTCCGTGGATCGAACGCGTGCGATTTCTCAAGACCGGCGCGGAAGCGATGGCCGCCGCGGTTCGGCTGGCGCGCGTCGCGACGGGCCGCGAGCGGGTGCTGGGCTGCGGGTATCACGGGTGGCTCGACTGGTGTCAGGGCGCAGAGGGCGTGCCGGGCGCGACCCGCGCGCTGTATGCCGAGCTCCCGTTCAACGACGCCGAGCGCACGCGCCAGCTCATCCGCGAGGCCGGCGACCAGCTCGCAGTCGTGGTTGTGGAGCCGCTGATCGTCGTGGAGCCGACCCGCGAATGGCTCGAGGTGCTTCGGGCGGAGACCCAGCGCGTCGGGGCAGTGCTCGTGTTCGACGAGATCAAGACTGCGTTCCGCCTGGCCGTCGGCGGAGCCGCGGAGCGCTACGGCGTTCGCCCCGACGTCGTGGTGCTCGGCAAGGCGCTCGCGAACGGGTTCCCGCTCGCCGTGGTTGGGGGTCGCGCGGACCTGATGGCCGCGGCGTCGCGCACCTGGATCTCTTCGACGCTCGCCACCGAAACCGTCGCACTGGCGGCCGCCAAGGCGACCCTCGAGGTGATCGAGCGGGACAACGTCTGCGCCCACCTCCACCGGATCGGAACGCGGCTGCTGCGCGGCCTGCACCGCCTCCAGGGGGAGCATGCCGCCCTCGTCACGGCGGTCGGCGGGGTCGCCGAGATGTGCTTCCTGCACTTTGCGAGCGAGCACGTCTCGCGCGACGTGGCGCGGGGCTGCGCGGGGCGGGGGGTGCTGTTCAAGCGGACGGCGTATAACTTCGTGTCCCTGGCGCACGATGAGGCAGTGGTGGACCGGACGCTGGACGTACTGGAACGGGTGCTGAGAGACCTGGCCGCTCAGCCCTAGGTGGCCCTCATGACCCTCCAGCGCAAGCTGCTTCTCGGTTTCTCCGTCATGGTCCTCCCCACCTTGCTCGTCGGGGTCCAGGCGATCCGAACCAACGCACTGGAGCGGGGGACGCTGGAGACACTGGGTCAGCGCCTGGCTCATTCGCGGACGTACGCCGAAGTGGAAGACGCCATGTTCAACCAGACGCAGGTCGTCTGGCGCTACCTCAGCGGAGATCCTGCGGCCAAGAAGGAGTTCCCGCTCACCGAGCAGGTGGTGGCCTACTGGCTGGATCGGTGGGCGGCGGGGCTTCCTTCCAATGACGTCAAGCTCGCGGACGACGTCCGCGAGATCGAACGCGACATTCGAACCGTCGCGCGTCGCGTCTTCCAGCTGTACGATTCCGGGCAGCGCGAGGCGGCTTACGTCACCGCGCGGCAGGAGCTCGTGGAACGCCTGCAGCCGGCCCTGGCCGGGGTGAACCGCGAGATCTACCGCCAGGCCCGCGAGTTCAGCGTCCAGCGCGCCCTCGCCCAGGTGGAAGGGATCGTGGAGGCGGAGCGTCGCATTCTGTGGGCCATCATCGTTAGCGCGCTGATCGCCGGTCTGGTTGCGTCGTGGCTCATCTCCCGGAGTCTCGCTCGCCCGCTCAACGAGCTACGGCAGGCGATGGCCGTCGTTGGGGGGGGGGACCTGGCGCACCTGATCGAGCCGCGCTCCCGCGACGAGATCGGCGACCTCGCTCGCGCCTTCGCGCAGATGACGGACAAGCTGCGCCAATCCCGAGCGCAACTGGTGCAGTCCGAGAAACTGGCCTCGATCGGACAGATGGCGGCAGCGGTGGCTCATGGGCTGCGGAACCCGCTCGCGAGCCTGCGCGCGGCCGCCCAGCTCGCCCAGCGCCGGGTCGAGGGCCCCGCCGCGCGCGAGCAGTTGAACGCCATCATCGAGCAGGTTGATCGGCTCGATCTCAGGATTGCTCACCTGTTGACGTTCTCCCGGCCCGCTGCTTTTCACCCGCTCCGGGAGAGCGCGCGGGCGCTGGTCGAGGGCGCGCTCTCCGGCTTCTCCGAGCTCCTGCGCCAGCGTCGGGTCGAGCTGGCGGTGAGCTTCGCGCCGGAGCTCCCTGATATTTGGGTCGACCCCATGCGGCTGGAGCAGGCGTTGACCGAGATCGTGTCGAACGCGCTCGACGCTATGCCCGAGGGCGGGCGGCTGGAGATCGGGACCAGGGCCCGCGGCGCGAGTGGCGCCGACGGGATCCTCCTCGAGATCACCGACAGTGGCCGCGGCATTCCCCAGGAGATTCTACCCAATCTGTGCGAGCCCTTCTTCACGACGCGACCCGAAGGCACGGGTCTCGGACTCGCGATCGCCAAACGCTACGTCGAGGAGGCCGGTGGCCGGTTGGAGATCGCCAGCGTGGTCGGCCGCGGTACAACCGTTCGCATCTGGCTGCCGGTTACGAGCGGCGAGGCCGCCCCCGCCCCCGCCCCTGCTCCGGCTGTTCCGTCCGTCGCGACTCACCCCCCTGTGCGCGATCCCACATGAGCGGCTCGACGGTTCTGATCGTCGACGACGAGCACACACTCGCGCGGTCCGCCAAGGCCTTTCTGGCCGACCACGGCTATGAGGCGGAGGTGGCGAGCAGTGCGGAAAAGGCGCTCGAGCTGCTCGAAAGCCTGCAGCCGGACGTCGTCTTCGCCGACGTCCGGCTTCCCGGTATGAGCGGGCTCGAGCTCCTGAAGCGGATCCGCGTGTTCGATCCCGTGATCCCGGTCATCATGCTGACCGCCTACGGCTCGATCGAGGGTGCTGTGGAGGCCGTCAAGCTTGGGGCCTTCGACTACGTGAAGAAGCCGGTCGACCTGGAGGAGCTGAAGCTCCTGGCGGACCGCGCCCGTGAGAACCGCCGGCTGCAGCGAGAGCTGTCCTATTACCGTCGTCGTGCCACGCGGGACGTCGGGTTCGAGGGGATGGTGGGCGAATCGCAGGCCATTCGGGCGGTGCTCGAGCGAGCGCGCCAGATCGCGGCGCTGGACGAGACGCCGCCCGTGCTCCTCACCGGCGAGACGGGCACCGGCAAGGGCCTCCTCGCTCGCGCCATCCACGCCTCCGGTCCTCGCGCCATGAGGCCGTTCATCGAGATCAACTGTACGGCCTTGCCGGCGACGCTCATGGAGGCCGAGCTGTTCGGCTACGAGCGCGGCGCGTTCACCGACGCCAAGGAATCCAAGCCCGGTCTGGTTGAGGCGGGTGAGGGCGGATTCCTTTTCCTCGACGAGATCGGCGACGTCGATCTCTCGGTGCAGGGGAAGCTGCTCAGGGCGATCGAGGAGCGTGCCGTGCGGCGCGTGGGCAGCGTCCGCGAGCGCAAGATCGACGTCCGCATCATCGCCGCGACCAACCGCGATCTCGAGCGCGAGGCGCGTCAGGAGCGATTCCGCAAGGATCTCTATTTCCGCCTGGCGGTGATCGTGCTCGACGTGCCGCCCCTGCGCGAGCGTGGAGCCGATGTGCTACTGCTCGCCGAGCATTTCCTCCGGGCTTTCAATGCCAAGTACGGGAAGGTGGTCCGGGAGATCCGCCCGACGGCGCGGGACCTGATGCGCTCCTACCCATGGCCGGGTAACGTCCGCGAGCTCAGCCACGTCATCGAACGGGCCGTCCTGTGGAGTCGGGGTCCCACGCTGGACGTCGAGCACCTCTCGCTGACGAGCCCCCTCGGCGTCGGCTCGGCCGACGCCACCCTGCCGCCGGCTGGCACCGTATCCGAGGCCGACGCGGGAGCGGCGGCCGCTGGAGGCGCGATGCCGTCGCAAGGCGTCGACCTCGCTCGGTGGGAAAAATCGCTCATCGAGCAAGCGATGCGCGAGGCCGGCGGCAACCAGACCAAGGCGGCTCAACGGCTCGGCATTTCGCGAGACACCCTGCGGTATCGATTGAAGAAGTTTGGCCTGCACCCGTGACCGCGGTTGGGTGACCACACCCACACTTGGGTGAGAAGCCTCACTGCACCCACTCTGCGCGGGGACGTCGCGCCGGCGACTCCGCAGGACAAGCAGCGCCGGAGCAAAGGGTTGGGACGTTCGGACGCTAGCGACGGAGCTTGGCACGTAGTCTGCAAGCTTCGGTGTTGTGCAGTGGTTGATCAACCAACGCTCCGGGAGGCGCTCACATGTCGTGGACCAAGCCTGAATTCGAAGTCGTCGAGCTGGGGATGGAAGTCGGTGCCTACGCCGGCACGGCGTGAGCTAGCTGGCAGGTCCGACCGAGGGGCCGGGTGACGAACCCGGCCCCTTTTCTTCCGTGCGAGTCATCATCCTCGGATCGGCGGCGGGTGGCGGCGTGCCGCAGTGGAACTGCGGCTGCCCCAACTGTCAGCATGCCCGCGGAACCGGTCCCGGCCGCACTCAGTCGTCCGTCGCCGTGAGCGCGGACGGTGCGCGCTGGATCCTGCTCAACGCGTCGCCCGATGTACGGACGCAACTCGCCGCGCGACGGGAGCTGTGGCCGCGCGGGCCGCGTGGCACGCCGATCAGCGCCGTGGTCTGCACTGACGGCGAGATCGACCACACGCTGGGCCTCTTGTTGCTGCGCGAAGCGAGCGCGCGGCTGCCGGTGTACGCGCCTGCGGGCGTGGCTGGACTGCTCGACGGCGACTGGCCCGTGTTCCGTGTCCTCACTGCATATGCCGGCGTGGAGTCGCGGACGCTCCCGGACGGCGAAGCGGTCCGGCTTGCCGACTTGTCGGGCGCGGGACTCGGGATCGAATGCACCGCTGTGCCCGTGGCGCGCCGCCCGCCGCGCTATGCCCGCTCGACACCGGCCGCGACGTTCGATGTCGGGCTGCGGATCGTCGATGAGCGGACCGGCAGCACGTTCGCCTATATTCCGACCGCGGGCGCGGTGGACGAGGCCGTCAGGGCAGTCGCAACCGGGGCCGACCTGCTGTGCTTCGACGGCACGTTTTGGTCGGACGGCGAGCTGCAGGCGGCGGGCGCCGCTGCGCCGACGGCCCGAGAGATGGGACACCTCCGGATCGGCGGTCCCGGGGGCAGCCTCGAATCGCTGCCGCGCCTGGGGGCGAAGCGCACCGTGCTCGTACACATCAACAACACCAATCCCATCCTGTGCCGCACGTCGGCCGAGCGGGCCCAGGTCGAGACGGCCGGAATCCTTGTGGGGGACGACGGGATGGAGTTCGAGCTGTGACGGCGGCGACGTCGCCCGCTGGTCACGATACTCTCCCGTGGCCGAAGGACGAGCTGGTCCGCTGCCTGCGGGGCGTGCTCGAGCGGCGTTACCACCATCTCCATCCATTCAACCAGCGGATGCACCGCGGCGAGCTGTCTCGCGCTGAGCTGCAGCTCTGGGTCGCGAACCGCTTCTACTATCAGATCAACATTCCGGTCAAGGACGCGCTGATTCTGTCTAACTGCCGGGAGCCCGAGGTCCGGCGGCAATGGCTCCAGCGCATCATCGACCACGACGGGCGGAAAGAGGGGGACGGCGGGATTGAGGCGTGGCTGCGGCTAGCCGAGGCGATGGGGGTGAGCCGCGACGAGATGGTGGGCCATCGCCGGCTCTTGCCCGGCGTGCGCTTCGCCGTGGACGCCTATGTGGACTTCTGCCGCACGAAACCTTGGCTTGAGGCTGTGGCGGCGTCGCTCACCGAGCTGTTCGCGCCGCTCATCGTCAGGGAGCGGCTTGCGGCAATCCTGAGCCACTACCGCTGGGTCGATCCGGAAGGGCTCCAGTACTTCCGGAACCGCCTCTCCCAGGCTCCGCGCGACGCCGAGCACGCCCTGGCGCTCGTCACCGAGCGCATGCGCACGAGCGACGAGCAGCAGCGAGCGGTGGCGGCGCTCGAGTTCAAATGCGATGTACTCTGGTGCCTGCTCGACGCAGTCGAGCGGGGGCCGATTCCCGGGACCGTGGTGTGACGCCGATGAGCGCGGAGGCGGTGCCGCGCATCGCCCCCAAGGCGCGGCTCGAGTGGGACGAAGTGCGCGGGCGGCACGTCCTGCTCTACCCGGAGGGGCTCGTGGCGTTGAACGCAACCGGCGTCGAGATCCTGAAGCTGTGCGACGGGACGCAGGCCTTCACACGGATAGTCGCGACGCTGAGGCAGCGCTACGGGGCGGCGGGAATCGACCGGGATGTCGCCGCGTTCCTGGACGGGCTGGCGGCGAAGGGGTTGGTGATGTGGGAGATATGACTAGCGCGCCCGGCGGCGCGGGCCGCGGCGCTGCTCGGCGCGCGCCGCCTGCTTCAGGCAAGCGGGACAGCGTCCGCGCAGCTCGACATCGACGTGCTCCACTTCCCATCCCGGTGTCGGCGACTGGAAGTGCTGGGCCAGCGCCTGGCCATCGGCGGCGATGTCGACGATGGCCCCGCAGTCGGCGCACACCATGTGCCCGTGGTCCTCGAGGTGGGCGTCGAAGCGGCTCACCCCACCGAACATCCGCTCCCGCAGCCGTCCGTCGGCCACGAGACGCCGCAGGTTGCGGTACACGGTCGTGAGGCTGATGGTGGGAACGCTCGCGCGGGCACGCATGAACACGGCGTCCGCCGTCGGGTGCTCGGCGGTACGCCGGACGAGGTCGAGGATCCGCTCGCGATGAGTCGATTCGATCCGCTTCTGCATACGTGCCTGCCGCGCCAACATATAGCGTCTCCCCGGGCCGCGCGCAACGTTGCCCGAGGGTGACGACTGAGGACTGCATGGTGCCCACGCCGCTCTGGCTCCTCGCCGAACTGACGTACCGGTGTCCGCTGCAATGCCCGTACTGCTCGAATCCCCTCGAGTTCGCGGGCGGACGGTTCAAGAGCGAGCTGGCGACCGAGGAGTGGTGCCGCGTGCTCCGCGAAGCGAAAGCACTCGGGGTTCTGCAGCTGGGCCTCTCGGGCGGCGAGCCGCTGCTGCGCCCCGACCTGGAGACGATTGTCGCCACGGCGCGCAAGCTCGGATTGTACTCCTCCCTCATCACGTCCGCCTATCGGCTCACTAAGGATCGGCTCGCGGCGCTCAAGCGGGCCGGCCTCGACCACGTGCAGATCAGCGTCCAGGCTGCCGACGCCGAGCTGTCCGATCACATCGCCGGCACGGCGTCGTACCGCGACAAGATTGCGGCGTACCACTACACCAAGGAGCTGGGGTTCCCGCTCACGGTGAACGCCGTGCTGCACCGCAAGAATCTGCATCAGGTCGAAGGCTTGATCCGGCTCGCCGAATCGCTCGGCGCCGAGCGCATCGAGCTTGCGAACACCCAGTTTTACGGCTGGGCGTTTCACAACCGCGCTGCGCTGATGCCGGCGAAGGCGCAGCTCGACGCGGCGTGGCAGGTGGTGCAGCGCGAGCGCGCCCGCCTCGGGAACAAGCTCGAGATCGTCTGGGTGCTCCCCGACTACTACGAGCAGTATCCCAAGCCCTGCATGGGCGGCTGGGCGCGTGCCTACATGACCGTGACCCCGGGGGGTGAGGTGTGGCCGTGCCACGCGGCCGGCCGGATCACCACCCTCACCTTCGCGAACGTGCGCGAGCGCTCGCTGGCGTGGATCTGGAACGAGTCAGACGCCTTCAACCGGTTCCGCGGCGAGGCGTGGATGCCGGAGCCGTGCCGCTCGTGCCCGCGCAAGACCGTGGATTTCGGTGGCTGTCGCTGTCAGGCGTTCCTGGTCGCTGGTGACGCTGCAGTCACGGATCCCGTGTGCTCGCTCTCGCCGCACCGAGCCCTGATCACCCAGGCGGTGGCGGAGGTCGAGCAGGCCGCGGCGGCCGAGGCGCCGCCCGCCGAATGGACGTACCGCGCGGCGCCGGCGTCCCGCGCCCTCGCCGCGAAAGGATGACCGCCGCCGCGATCGAAGCCCGCGGCCTCGGCGAAGACTTCGGCTCGATCCGCGCGCTCGACCATCTCGACCTCGACGTGCGCGACGGGGAGTTCTTCGGCTTCCTGGGGCCGAACGGCGCGGGGAAGACCACCACCGTGCATCTCCTCGCCACGCTGCTCACACCGAGCCGTGGAGCGGCCCGCGTCGCCGGGCACGACGTCGTACGGGAGAGTCTCCTGGTGCGCCGCAGCATCGGCCTCGTGTTTCAGGAGACCACGCTGGACCGAGACCTGACCGTAGCGGAGAACCTCCGCTTCGCGGCGCGGCTCTGGAACCTGCCGCGGCGGATCGCCGAACCCCGCATCGAGCACTTGCTGCAGCAGTTCGGGCTGCTCGCGCGGCGCGGCGATCTCATGCGCACGTTGTCCGGCGGGATGCGGCGCGCGCTCGACATCGCCCGCGGCATCGTGCACGAGCCCCGAGTGCTGTTTCTGGACGAGCCCACGGCCGGCCTCGACCCCCGCGCTCGGCGGTCGCTGTGGGAGCTGATTCAGGAGCTACGCCGCTCGTCCGGCCTGACGGTGTTCCTCACCACCCACTACGTGGAAGAAGCGGAGCCGTGTGACCGCGTGGCGGTGCTCGATCGCGGGCGGCTCGTGGCGCTCGGCACCCCGACCGACCTGAAACGCGCTGCCGGCGTCAGCTCGCTCGAGGACGTGTTCCTCGCGCGCACCGGGCATCCGCTGGCCCAGGCGAACGCGGGCTAGCCATGCGCGCCGTGTACGGGATCGTCGTGCGCGAGCTCGTCCGGTTCCTGCGCCAGCGCGGGCGGGTGCTCGCCAGCGTAGCGCGTCCGTTCGTGTGGCTGATCTTCGCGGGTGCCGGCTTCGCCACGGTGTTCGCCGGTGCCGGCGCGATCGACTACCGCCGCTACATGGCCCCGGGGCTCGTCGGCATGGTCGTGATGTTCGGCGCGCTGCTCGCCTCGCTCTCCACGGTCACGGACCGGGAGGCGGGCGTCCTCCGGATGCTGCTCGTGGCGCCGGTCCGGCGCAGCACCATCGCCCTCGGCAAGGCGCTGGGCGCGACGCTGCTCGGAACGGTGCAGGCCGTGGTGGTCGCTCTGCTCCTGCTGCCCTTGGTAGGCTTGTGGCCCACGCCGGCAGGTCTCCTGCTCGCGCTCGGCGCCGTAGTGCTGTTGAGCCTCGCGCTCGGGGCCCTGGGCCTCGTCCTCGCCGCGAGCATTCGATCGCTCGAGAATTTCGCAGGGATAATGAACTTCGTGGTCTTCCCCATGCTGTTTGTTTCGGGCGCGCTGTACCCGGTGCACCGGCTGGGCGCCGCCCTGCGGCTGCTCGCGTACCTGAACCCGCTGGCGTACGGCGTCGACTTGCTGAAGCACGCGCTGCTCTCGGAATGGGCGAGGGCGGGGTTCGGTGGAGAGATGCCCGTGGCACTCGACTTTCTCGCACTCGCCGGGTTCGCGGCCGCCGGACTGCTCGCCGCGGCGACGCTGCTCGCGCGCGAGGGCGGCCTTACCCGGACGGCGTTTCGACAGGGCGGCTAGACGAACACCCGGGACAACGCGCCGATCACCAGCACCACGATGATCCCGCCGATGCTGGCGAGCAGCGTGTACGCCGCGGCCTTGTCCCGCGGCACCTTCAGCACCAGCGCCAGGCCCAGCGCGAACAGCCGGATGCTGTAGAACCCCAAGAGCGCGCCGAGGGGCGCGAGCTTAGGGAGTACGGCAAGGGCGCCGGCAAGCCAGTAGGGCGTGCTGCCATACGCCGCCACTTTCAGGGCCTGGACCGGGTTGCGCTGCGCGCCGAGCGAGGGGGCGAGAAGATCGATGAGCATGGCGAGCGCCCAGACACCGACAAGGCTGAGCGCGTACTCCAGCACCCCGGTGGTGAGCGCGTCTCCTACCGACATCGCGTAGCTGTCGCCCAGGGTGGCCAGGCTGCTCCGCTCGCCGAACGCGATGGTGCCCAGCGTGGACGCCACTGGGCCGATAGCGGCCATTGGGAGGACATAGCGCGCATAGATGGAGCCCGTCGTTGCGAACTCGCCGGCGATGGTCGTCCACTCCTGGCTCGGGCTCACGACCAGGTTGCGGGCGCGAGCGAGCCACGCCGGAAGCTTTCGAGGCGGCTTTCGCGGCGCCGTCCTGGACGCCGCCGGCTTCGCGGCGGCCGCCCCCCGCGGTGGCGTTGGCCCACGCGGGGGAGGGGTCGGTCCCCGGGGTTGCTGCGGCGGCATGCGCATGTCGCTCCCTGCGCGTGATGGATGCCACAAGATACACGCTCGGTGCATGACGCCAAGACGCCGTGTGAGGCACGTCACACGGCACGTGGCGCCTTGAGGTCGTGCAGCCCAGATTTCCAGTCGTGCTCATCGACGTCCACGCCCACTTCTATCATGACCACGCCCCGCGCGCCGACTGGCGCGAGCGCAATGTGAGCCGGCTCCGCACGGGGGAACGGATCGGGATCTCGATCCACGTCGCGTCAGTGCTCGGCAGCTGGGGACGGACGTCGCCCATCTATTTCCCGTCTCCCGCCGACTTGCAGTTCGGCAACGATGCGTTGTTGGCCCTCGAGCGCGCGCACCCGCAGCGAATCCGCGGCTACGTCACCGTGAACCCGAACTATACGGCGCACGCCCTCGCCGAGATCGCGCGATGCCTCGGTGTGGGGATGGTCGGCATCAAGCTCGCCGCGAGCCGCCGCGCGAACGACCCCTTGCTCGATCCCATCTGTGAGGTCGCGCGCGACCGGGGCGTGCCGGTCCTGCACCACGTCTGGCAGCACCGGCGGCGCGACTGGCCGGGACAAGAGGCCTCGGACGCGCTCGAGCTCGCAGCGCTCGCCGGCCGGCACCCCCAGGTGCGGTTCATCCTCGCGCACATCGGCGGCGGTGGCGACTGGCAGCACTCGCTCGCCGCACTGCGCGGTGCCCCCAACGTGTACGTGGACCTCTCTGGGAGCGGCGTGGACGGCGGGATGCTCGAGAGCTGCCTCACGGCGGTTGGTGTCGAGCGGCTGCTCTGGGGGACGGACCTCACGATGGATACGGGCTGGGCGAAGCTGCGCTATCTGGAGAGGGTGCTGTCGCGCGCAGACCTTGAGCGTGTGAAATGGAAGAACGCCGCCACGGTGTTCCCGCCGGGCGCGTTCCCCTCCGACTAATGCGCCTCGACGTCAACGCCTTTCTCGGTGCCTACCCGTACGCTCGCGTGCCGGGGACGTCGCCCGCGGCCCTGCTCAAAGCGATGGACCGTGCGGGCATCGACGAGGCATGGGTGAGCCACCTGCCGAGCATCTTCTGGCGCGTGCCGACCGACGGAAACGCCTGGCTGTACGAGGTCGCCGCCGGCGACAAGCGGTTCAAGCCGGTCCCGGCGGTGCACCCCGGCCTCAAGGGCTGGGAGGACGCGCTCGGCGAGGCCGCCGACCGCGGCGCACCGGTGGTGCGGTGCGATCCCACGTATTACGGGCTAGATCCCGCGGGACCCGAAATGCGCGTGGTCGCCGCCGGATGCGGCGCCGCACAGCTGCCGCTGTTGATGGCGGTCCGGCTCGAAGACGCGCGCCAGCGCCACCCGCACGATCACGCTGCCGAGCTCCCGGCCGCCGCGGTGCGGGCGCTCGTGCGCAGCGACGCAGACGTGCGCCTCGTCGTGACCCACGCCGATCGCGCATTTGTCGAAGAAGTGCACTTCGGCTCGACTCCCGAAGAGGCGGCGCGCGTCTGGTGGGATATCTCGTGGATCTGGGGGCCGCCGGAGGATCACCTCCAAACGCTGCTCGGCACGATTGGTGTCGACCGGTTTGTGTTCGGAACAGGGCAGCCGTTGCGGATTCCGGAGGCGGCCGTGGCGAAGCTCGAGCTCCTCGATCTCGCGCGGGAGCAGCGGGCGGCGATAGAGTCCGGAAACGCTCGGGAAGGAATGACCGCCTGACCGCGCGACCGCCCGACCGCCTGCCTGCCCGCCTCGAGTGGGGACTCATCCCTGCCGTCCCGGTCCCGTTCCGCGGTGAGGCCATCGCTGAGGACGCGCAGCGCGCCTACGCGGCCTGGATGGCCGGCCACCAAGTGGCGGGTGTCGCTGTGTGGGCCCATACCGGACGGGGACCGCATCTGTCGGCGGAGCAACGCCGGCAGGTGCTCGCGACATGGCGCGCGGCGCTGCCGATGAGCGTCATCGTTGCGGGCGCGAACAGTCTCGACATGGCCCGCGATGCGCAGGCGGGAGGTGCGGACGTCCTACTCGCGTTCCCGCGGGCCGAGGATCCTGTCGGGTATCACCAAGCCCTCGGCCGGGAGTTGCCGGTGATCGCGTTCTACCTGTACGAGGCTGCCGGCGGCGTCGCGTACGACAACGAAACCCTGCACGCAATCCTCAAGCTCCCCGCCGTCATCGGCATCAAGGTCGCGACGCTCGACTCGGTCATGACGTTCCAACGGATCGCGGGGCTCATGCGCGATCATCCGGGAAAGCTGCTGATCACGGGAGAGGACCGTTTCCTCGGCTACTCCCTGACGATGGGAGCGCGGGCGGCCCTCGTGGGCATGGGGGCCGCGCTCACGGATCTTCAGGTCGCGATGCTCGAGGCGTTCCGACGGGGGAACTTCGCGAGGTTCGTCCGGCTGGCGGGAGTGTGTGACCGGTTCGCAGCGGCCACGTTCGCCGCCCCGGTCGACGGGTATGTGCAGCGCATGCTCTGGGCGCTTGCCGCTGACGGGGTGCTTCCCGTGGACGCTTGCGACGATCCCTGGGCGCCGCCGCTCGATCCGGGCGAGCGCGAGCGCGTGAGCAGGGCGGTGTCCGCGGCACGTGCCCCGAGCGGGCCGCCGCCGTGACGTCGGTTCTGCGGCGGACGTTCGTCGGCTCCTGCGCCGCAGGTGTTGCGGCGGCGGTGCTTCCTGGGAAAGGGGTGCTCTTCACGATGACGCAGCAACCGCACGTGATCGTCGTGGGGGCTGGGGCGTTCGGCGGCTGGACGGCCCTTGAGCTCCTGCGGCGCGGCGCGCGCGTCACGCTGCTCGACGCCTGGGGGCCGGGCAACTCGCGCGCGAGCTCCGGCGGCGAGACACGCGTGATCCGCGGTACTTACGGTCCCCGACCCATCTACACGCAGCTCACGGCGCGGGCGCTGGCGCTCTGGAAGGAGCACGAGCGGCGCTGGCGCCGCTCGCTATACTACCCGATCGGTGTGTTGTGGCTCGTGGGCGCCGACGACCAGTACGAACGGGCCGCGCTGCCCGTTCTCCGGGGCGCGGGGCTCGCGTTCGAGGAGCTCGCCGTGGCCGAGGTGGCGCGGCGCTACCCGCAGATCCACCTCGAAGGCGTTCGCTGGGCGATCCACGAGCGGGACGCCGGCTATCTCTTGGCGCGGCTCGCCTGCGAGGCAGTGCTCGAGGCGTTTCTCGCCGAAGGCGGCCAGTACCGCCAGTTGGCGGCGCGGCCGGGGAGCGTCGCCGGCGGGAAGCTGCGCGCGGTCACGCTGTCTGACGGCAGCACGCGCTCGGCGGACACGTACGTCTTCGCGTGCGGGCCGTGGCTAGGCCGGCTGTTCCCCGATGTCATCGGGCAACGCGTGACGCCGACCCGCCAGGAGGTGTTCTTCTTCGGCACCCCGGCGGGAGACGAGCGCTTCGGCGAGGACGTGCTGCCGGTCTGGGCGGACCACGGCGGGGGGGGTGGGGGGGGCGCCCGTTTCATGTACGGCATCCCGGGAAACCGCTGGCGCGGCTTCAAGGTCGCCGACGACAGCCGCGGGCCGGTGTTTGATCCGACGGCAGGCGACCGCGTCGCCACTCCCGAGGGCCTGGCGGTCGTGCGTGCGTACCTCGCTTTCCGGTTTCCGGCCCTGAAGGACGCGCCGCTCCTCGAAGCGCGCGTCTGCCAGTACGAGCAATCGCCCGACGAGCACTTCATCGTGGACCGCCACCCGAGCGCGGACAACGTGTGGCTCGTGGGTGGCGGCTCGGGGCACGGGTTCAAGCACGGTCCAGCGGTGGGGGAGCTCGTTGCGGGGGCGGTGCTCGATCGAGCGTCGCCCGATCCGCTGTTTCGCCTATCCCGGTTCGCGAAGTAGGATGCGGGAGCGGCTCGAGCGTGACTTCGAGCGGTTCCGGCAGGCGCTGCCGCGCGACTTTCCCGACTACGTGCGGGAGGCGTATCGGATCGACCTCACGGCGCGCTACCTCGGCGTGAGAGTCCCGCACCCTATCGGCAAGGGCGCGGGCCATCTCTCGTTGAACCCGGGCCAGCTCGAGGACGACGCCGCGGCTGGACTCGCGTTCGTCCTCCTGAAGACCGTCGTCGCCCAGGATGAAACCGGCGCGCGGGGCATGGCGGCCTGGGCGATCC
>JBOHSI010000014.1:0-9855 GCA_050733055.1 Gemmatimonadales bacterium | reverse complement strand
GGGATCGACGCCGCCAAGGCGGCGGGGGACACGCTGGGGGGGGTGGTGGAGGTGGTCGCGAGCGGCCTGCCGGTCGGGCTCGGGTCGCACGTTTCGTGGGACAGGAAGCTCGACGGGCGGCTGGCGCAGGCCCTGATGTCGATCCCCGCGGTCAAGGGCGTGGCGCTCGGGCTCGGGTTCGAGGCCGCGAGCCGCAAGGGCTCGGAAATGCATGACGAAATCCTCCCGGGCCTGGCCCGCGCCACGAACCGGGCGGGCGGAACCGAGGGCGGGATGACGACCGGGGAGCCGCTCGTCGTGCGGGTGGCGATGAAGCCGATCTCGACGCTCATGGCCCCGCTGCGCACGGTGGACCTGAAGACCGGCGCACCCGCCCAGGCGCAGTCCGAGCGCTCGGATGTGACCGCGGTGCCCGCGATGGGCGTGATCGCCGAGGCGATGGTCGCGCTCATGCTCACGCAAGGGCTGCTCGAGAAATTCGGCGGTGACGCGCTGAGCGAAGTGAAGCGGAACTTCGAAGGGTACCTGGCGCAGGTACGCGCGCGCACGCCCAAGGGAGCGGCGTCGTGAAGCGGCATGTCGTGCTGATCGGGCTCCCGGGATCGGGCAAGACGACGGTCGGGCGGATCGCGGCGGAAAAGCTGCACGCCGCGTTCGTGGACATCGACGCGATCATCGGGCGCCGCGAGGGCAAGCCGATTCCGATGATCTTCGCGGAGCAAGGTGAGGCGGCGTTCCGCGACATGGAGCGCAAGGAGATGGACGCCGCGCTCGCGAACGAGCCCGCGATCATCGCGGCCGGTGGCGGCTGGGCGGCGCAGCCGGGCGCGCTCGACACCGCTAAGGCCTGCGCGCTGGTTGTATACCTGCGCACGCGGGCGGAGACGGCCGCGCAGCGCGCGGCACCGGAGGGAAGCCGCCCGGTGTTGATGGGAGAGGATCCTGTGGTCCGGATGCGCCAGCTGCTCAAGCAGCGCGAGCCGTTCTACGCGCAGGCGCACACGCAGGTTGATGCCGATCGCCAGAGCGCCGGGCACGTGGCCGACGAGGTGGTCAGGCTTGCGCAAAGCAGGGCGGGATGGTAAAGATGCGCTCTCCCGAGTCGTTGACGAAAGGTTGACGAGTGGCCGGTAAGAAGAGGGACGTGAAAGCGAAGAAGCCGACGAGTCGCCGGCGGAAAACCTCGGGCGCAGGCCAGGGCGCGCTCGTGATCGTCGAGTCGCCCACCAAAGCCAAGACGATCGGCAAGTACCTCGGGCCCGGCTACACCGTGAAGGCGACGGTGGGGCATGTGCGTGACCTGCCGCAGCGCGAGCTGGGCGTCGATGTCGACAACGGCTTCGCGCCGAAGTACGTCACCATCAAGGAAAAGGCGAAGACCCTCGCCGAAATCAAGAAAGCCGCGAAGCAATCGGAGCGCGTGCTGATCGCCACCGATCCCGACCGCGAGGGCGAGGCCATCGCCTGGCACGTCGCGGAGAGTCTCGACAACGGCAGCAACGTGCGGCGGGTCCTGTTCCACGAGATCACGAAAGACGCCGTCGCCCACGCGCTCGCCAATCCTCTCGACATCGACCAGAAGAAGGTGGACGCCCAGCAGGCGCGGCGCGTGCTCGACCGGCTGGTGGGCTACAAGACGTCGCCGCTGCTCTGGAAGAGCATCAAAACGGGCCTCTCGGCCGGCCGGGTGCAGACGGTCGCGCTGCGGCTGATCTGCGAGCGCGAGCAGGAGATCCGCAAGTTCGTTCCGCAGGAGTACTGGACTATCGAGGCCGACCTCGAGCAGGACGGCCAGCCGTTCCAAGCCCGCCTGCACAAGCTCGACGGCCACAAGCCCGAGATCAAGGACGAGGCGACGGCGCAGGCCATCGTCGCCGACGCCCGCAAGCTGCCGTTCAAGGTCACCGCGCTGGAGAAGGGCGAGCGCCGCCGCCCCGCGCCCCCGCCGTTTCGCACCAGCACGATGCAGCAGGAGGCGGCGAAGCAGCTCGGCTTCTCGGCCGCTGTCACGATGCGCATCGCCCAGCAACTGTACGAGGGCGTCGAACTCGGCGAGGAAGGGTCGGTGGGGCTCATCACCTACATGCGCACCGACTCGATTCGCGTCGCGGACTCGGCCTTGGCGCAGGCGCGGGACTTCATCGCGCGGGAGTTCGACAAGCCCTACCTCCCCGCCGCGCCGAACGTGCACAAGACCGGCAAGGGGCAGTCCAAGGTGCAGGACGCGCACGAGGCGATCCGGCCGACGGACGTCCTGCGGCGCCCGGAGCAGCTCAAGAAGTACCTCGACGCCCGACAGTTCAAGCTGTATCAGCTCATCTGGCGGCGGTTCGTCGCGTCCCAGATGACGCCGGCCGTGTTCGAGACGACCAAAGTCGACTTCGACCTCGGCCGTTTCGTGTTCCGGGCCACGGGGTCGCGCATGCTGTTCAACGGCTACCACGTGCTGTACCACGAGGCCCACGAGCCGGAGGAGGGCAAGACCCTCGAGGATCTCCCCCCGATCCCGCCACTCGCGCAGGGCGACGTGGTCACGGTCCGCCAGATCACGCCGAACCAGCACTTCACGGAGCCGCCGCCGCGCTACAGCGAGGCGAGCCTCGTGAAGGAGCTCGAGCGGCTTGGCATCGGCCGCCCCTCGACGTACGCAACGATCATTTCTACCCTGAAGAACCGGTGGTACGCCACCGCCAAGGAGCGGCGCTTTCAGCCCACGCCGCAGGGCGAAACGGTGTGGCGGGTGATGAAACAGTGCTTCCCGGACGTGTTCGAGGTCGGGTTCACGGCGCAGATGGAGAGCGAGCTCGACAAGGTCGAGGAGGGCGATCTCGGCTGGCAGCGCGTGCTGCAGGACTTCTGGGGCCCGTTCGCCAAGGCGCTCGCGGCCGTGGACATCCCACGCCTCATCCACGACGTCCACGACCTCTCCGAGTTGCACAAGGAGCGATGCCCGAACTGCGGTGGCGAGCTGGTCGTGAAGAGCGGGCGCTTCGGCCCGTTCGTCGCGTGCGCCAAATACCCGGAGTGCCGCTTCAGCCGGCCGCTCAAGAAGGACCGGATCCCCGACCGGCCATCCGACGAGGTGTGCCAAGAGTGCGGCGCGCCGATGGTCATCAAGACCGGGCGGTACGGCGAGTTCCTCGCCTGCACGCGCTATCCGAAGTGCAAGCACACACGCCCAGTGCCGCTCGGGGTGAAGTGCCCCAAGTGCGGCGTCGGTGACCTTGCCGAACGCCGGACCAGGAAAGGGCGCAACTTCTTCGGATGCCTGCGCTACCCGGAGTGCGACTACTCGATCTGGAACAAGCCGGTGCCGGTGGCGTGCCCGTCGTGCGGGTTCGTGGGCATGGAGGAGCGCCAGTCCAAGACGGGAGGAGGGGGAGCCACTCGCAAGTGCCTGAAGTGCGGACACGAAATCACGGTCGAGGAGAGCCCGGCGGCGGAGTCGGTCGCCAGCTGACGGGGGGTGCGGGGAGCGCGACGGTGGTGGGGGGTGGGCTCGCGGGCAGCGAGGCCGCCTGGGCGCTCGCCGAGCGCGGGGTTGCGGTCACGCTCAGCGAGATGCGGCCCGTCCGGATGACGGCGGCGCACCAGACCGACCGGCTCGCCGAGCTCGTCTGCAGCAACTCCTTCAAGTCGACGGAGCTGAGCAACGCCCACGGTCTCCTCAAGGCCGAGATGCGGCGCCTGGGCAGCATCGTGCTCGACGCGGCCGTGCAAGCCAGTGTGCCCGGCGGGGCGGCGCTCGCCGTCGATCGCGTGGCGTTCTCGCAGGCGGTCCACGCGCGGGTCACGAGCCATCCGAACATCACGGTCGCCCGGGGGGAAGTGACGGCGCTCCCGTCGCCCGGTGTCGTCGCGACCGGCCCGCTCACTTCGGACGCGCTGGCCGCGGCCATCGCCCGCCGGCTCGAGGCGGCGTCGCTCGCGTTCTTCGACGCCATCGCGCCGATCGTCGCGGCCGACTCGCTCGAGCTGGGGCGGCTGTTCCGCGCCTCGCGCTACGGGAAGGGCGGCGGGAACGACTACCTCAACGCGGCGCTCACTGAGGAGCAGTACGACGCGTTCGTGACGGCGCTCCGTACCGGCGAGCAATACCAGCCGCACCACGAGTTCGACCGCACGCCCTACTTCGAGGGGTGCCTGCCGGTCGAGGAGATGGCCGCGCGTGGGCGGGACGTGCTGCGCTTCGGCCCGATGAAGCCGGTCGGTCTGATCGACCCCCGCACGGGGCGGGAGCCCTTCGCCGTCGTGCAGCTCCGGCAGGAGGACCGCGCCGGGCAGATGTGGAATCTCGTCGGCTTTCAGACGAGGCTGAAGGTCCCGGAGCAACAGCGCGTGCTGCGGATGATCCCAGGCCTCGAGCGCGCCGAGTTCCTGCGCTTCGGCAGCATCCACCGCAACGCCTACATCAACGCGCCGCGGGCGCTCACGGCCCACCTCTCCGCCAAGGACGACGCGCAGCTGCTCTTCGCCGGCCAGATCACCGGCGTGGAGGGGTACACCGAGTCGGCGGCGACGGGCGTGCTCGCCGGGATCAACCTCGCCCGAATGCTCGCCGGCGGCACGCCGCTGGTCCCGCCGCCCACGACGATGCTGGGCGCGCTGTACCGCTACGTCCACACGGCCGACGCGGAGCACTTCCAGCCGATGAACGCCAACTTCGGGCTGCTCGAGCCGCTCGAGCGGCCTGTCGCGGACAAGCCACGCCGGAAGGCGCTGCTGGCCGAGCGCGCGCTCGCGGACATCGACGGCTTCGCGCTGCAGCTCGGGATTCCAGTGGCGGCGTGACCAACGTGCCCGAGCTCGCCGAATTCGTCGCCTTCCTCTCGAAGGAGCGGAACGATTCCCCGCACACCGTAAAGGCGTACGAACGCGACGTCGCCGACTTCGCGGCGTTCTGCGGCCGCTACTACGGCGGCACGTGGAGCTGGAGCGGCGTGGATCGCCTCGCGGTCCGGGGCTGGCTCGGTGCCCTGCACGAGCGCGGGCTCGCGAAGCGCTCGGCCGCGCGGGCCCTCTCGGCCCTGCGGACGTTCTACCGGTTCTTGAACGCCACCCGGGGCGTGGAGGTCAATCCGGCGAAGGCGACGCGCACTCCGAAGCTCAGGAGAAGCCTGCCGACTCACCTCGACCGCGTGGAAATCGGGCAGCTCTTCGCAGAGGCCCAGCGCCGCGCCGACGCGGGCGGCTTCAAGGAAGCGCGGGATCTCGCGATGCTCGAGCTCTTGTACTCGACGGGGATCCGGCTGAGCGAGCTCGCCGGGCTCAACGACGCAGATGTGGATCTCGTCTCCGACCAGCTCAAGGTGCGAGGAAAGGGGAGGAAGGAGCGGATCGTGCCCGTCGGCAGCGTCGCGGGGCGCGCGCTGCGGCGGTATTTCCGCCTGCGCGACGACTGGCTCGTCGGGACGCCGCGTCAGCGCGGGGCGGGGGGGGCGGGGGGAGCGAGGGGGGCGAGGGGGGCGAGGGGGGCGAGGGGGGCGGTGTTCCTGAATCAGCGCGGTAAGCGGCTCACCCCGCGGGGGGTTCAGCTTGCGGTGAAGGGCCTGCTCGGCGCGCTCGCCCGCGGCCGCGATCTGCACGTCCACTCGCTGCGTCACTCGTTCGCCACCCACCTGCTCGACGCGGGGGCCGACCTGCGGGCGGTGCAGGAGCTGCTCGGCCACGCCTCGCTGAGCACCACACAGGTGTATACTCATACGTCGGTCGAGCGGTTGAAGCGGGTGTACCACCAGGCCCATCCCCGGGCGTGACGGGATAGGGGACCATGCAGCGCATGCACAGCACGACGATTCTCTGCGTCCGCCGCGACGGCCGCGTGGCCCTGGGTGGCGACGGCCAAGTCACCATCGGCGACACCGTGATGAAGGCCAACGCCAACAAAGTGCGCACCCTCAAGGGCGGCAAGATCCTCGCCGGGTTCGCGGGCGCTGCGGCGGACGCGTTCACGCTGTTCGAGAAGTTCGAGGAGAAGCTGGAGCGGTACCCGGGCAACCTGCCGCGGGCGGCCGTCGAGCTGGCCAAGGACTGGCGTTCGGACCGGGTGCTGCGCCGCCTCGAGGCACTGCTGGTCGTGGCCGACCGGGAGTACGGGTATGTGATCTCGGGCTCGGGCGAGCTGATCGAGCCCGACGACGGCGTGCTCGCGATCGGCTCGGGGGGCAGCTACGCGCTGGCCTCGGCGCGGGCGCTGCTGCGGTCGTCGGAGCTTGCGGCCAAGGATATCGTCCAGCAATCGCTGGAGATCGCGGCGGACATCTGCGTGTACACCAACGCGCACATCACCGTCCTAGAGCTCTGATGGCCGAACCGACGCGGACACCCGACCAGGAGTTGCCGCATGCGGCGGGGGAAGAGCCGGCTCCGTGGCTCGAGGAGCTCCCGCCCCGCAAGATCGTGGCGGAGCTCGACCGCTACATCGTGGGCCAGGTGGTCGCCAAGAAAGCCGTCGCCATCGCCGTGCGCAACCGCTGGCGGCGCACTCAGGCCCCGGAGGACATCCGGGACGAGATCCTGCCTAACAACATCATCATGATCGGCCCCACCGGGGTGGGGAAGACGGAGATCGCGCGCCGGCTGGCCCGGCTCGCGGGTGCGCCGTTCCTCAAGGTCGAGGCGTCCAAGTTCACCGAAGTGGGCTACGTCGGACGTGACGTGGAGTCTATGGTGCGCGAGCTCGTCGACGTGGCCATCAACATGGTGCGCACCGAGCGCGAGGACGACGTCTATCCGGACGCGGAAACGCGGGCGGAAGAGCGGTTGCTGGACATTCTCCTCCCGTCTCCACCCCCCTCCCCGCTCCCGTCTTCCGCCCCCCGAGCGGGAGAAGGGAGTCGGGAGGCGGGAGAAAGTCGGGCGCTGTTCGTAGTCTCCTCGAAGGGGGACGTGACCTCCAAGCCGGCCGAGGCCGACGTCGAGGCGCAGGAACGACGGCGGCGGACGCGCGAAAAGCTGCGCCAGCAGCTCAAGGAGGGAACGCTCGAGGAGCGTGAAGTGGAGGTCGAAGTGCAGCAGCAGGGCTTCCCGATGCTTGAGATGATGCAGCCGCCTTCCGGAATGGAAGGCCCGGACGTCAACTTCACCGAGTGGCTGCAGGAGATGCTGCCCAAGCGGAAGAAGCGCCGCACCGTGCACCTGCACGAGGCGCGCCGTATCCTGGTCGATGAGGAGCTGAAGAAGCTGGTCGATATGGACGACGTCGTGAACGAGTCGCTCGATCGCGTCGAGAACCACGGCGTGATCTTCATCGACGAGCTCGACAAGATCGCGGGCGAGCGCGGCACGGTCGGCCCGGACGTTTCGCGCGAAGGCGTGCAGCGCGATCTGCTTCCCATCGTCGAGGGGTCCACCGTGCAGACCCGCTACGGCTACGTCCGCACGGACCACATCCTGTTCATCGCCGCCGGCGCGTTCCACGTCTCCAAGCCATCGGACCTGATTCCGGAGCTCCAGGGCCGCTTCCCGATTCGTGTAGAGCTCCAGCCGCTCAGCGAGCAGGACTTCGTCCGCATCATGACGGAGCCCGAGAACGCCCTGACGAAACAATACGCCGCCCTGTGCGCCGCCGAAGGCGCAACCCTCGAGTTCACCGCCGACGGCGTCGGCGAGATCGCGCGCATCGCCGCCAAGGCGAATGAGCGGATGGAGAACATCGGCGCGCGTCGGCTGCACACCGTGATGACCGCGCTGCTCGAGGACGTGCTGTTCGACCTCCCCGACCTCCCCGAGAAACACCTCGTGTTCGACGCCTCGAAGGTGCGCGACCGCCTCAGCAAGATCGTCGACGACGAAGACTTGCGCCGCTATATCCTCTAGGTAGAATTAGCAGTCGACGACTGTCATTTTGGCTCACCGTTGGGGAGTCATGGCCAAAGGCGACTTCCTCGCTGTCACCGACGTGTCCCGGGACGAGATCCTCCGCCTGTTCGAGCTCGCTCAGCGGATGAAGACGGGGGCCTTCCGGGAAACCCCCCTGGCCGGGAAGACCCTGGCGATGATCTTCGCCAAGTCCAGCACCCGGACGCGGGTGTCGTTCGAAGTGGGCATGTACCAGCTAGGCGGGCAGGCCCTCTTCCTCTCTTCGCGGGACATGCAGCTGGGGCGGGGTGAACCCATCGCCGATACCGCACGGGTGCTGTCCCGGTACGTGCATGGCATCATGATCCGTACGTTCGACCACGGGGAAGTGCAGGAGCTCGCTCACCACGCCACGATCCCCGTGATCAACGGGCTCACCGACCTCTCCCACCCCTGCCAGGTGCTGGCCGACCTCTTCACCGTGCGGGAGGCCTTCGGCGGCTGGGAGGGGAAGCGCGTCGCGTGGATCGGCGACGGAAACAACATGGCGAACAGCTGGATCGAGGCGGCGCAGGTGCTGGGATTCGAGCTGCGGCTCGCTTGTCCCGAAGGCTACGAGCCGAACCGCCGTATCTTCGAGCGAGCGAAGGCCGCGGGCGCGTGTATCGCGGTCACCGAAGTGCCCGAGGAGGCGGTCGAGGGCGCGCACGTCGTGAACACCGACGTCTGGGCTTCGATGGGGCAGGATGGCGAGGCCGAATCGCGGCGGAACGCCTTCCGAGGCTACACCGTTGATTCCGACCTGATGAAGCTCGCGGACCCGGGGGCGATCTTCCTGCATTGTCTCCCCGCCCACCGCGGCGAGGAGGTCACCACCGCGGTGATCGAGGGCGCCCAGTCGCGCGTGTGGGACGAGGCCGAGAACCGGCTCCACGTCCAGAAGGCACTGCTGGCCACGCTGATGGGCTGAGGGGGGGCGACGGCGATGACCCAGGCGGCGTCCCCCCCCCCCCGGCAGGTGCTTAAGCGGACCCCCCTCCACGACGTCCACCTGAGTCTAGGAGCCAAGATGGTGCCGTTCGGCGGGTACGAGATGCCCGTCAGCTACGCGTCGGGGATCGCGCTCGAGCACCGGACGGTGCGGCAGGCGGTAGGTATGTTCGACGTCTCGCACATGGGCGAGTTCGAGGTCACGGGCCCCGACCGCAACGCTTTTGTGCAACGCATTACGTGTAACGATGTTGGTGCCTTGAAGCCCGACCAGGCCCAATATTCGGCCCTCCTCACCGCGCAAGGGACATTCGTAGACGACTGTCTGGTGTACCGCTTCTCGGATCGCTTGATGCTGGTCGTCAACGCCTCGAACATCGCCCAGGACTGGGCGCACATCGTCGCCCAGAAGCGCGGCGCGAACGTGCGGCTGCGCAACATCTCCGACGAGACCGGCCTGCTGGCGGTCCAGGGCCCCGGCGCCGAGGCGCTGCTCGCGCCCCTCACCCCGATCGGGATTGCGATGATCCCGTACTATCATTTCACTCAGGGACAGGTCGCCGGCGTGCAATGCTTCGTCTCGCGCACCGGGTATACGGGCGAGGACGGCTTCGAGCTGTACTGTCGCGCGCGGGACCTCGAGAAGCTGTGGCACGCGATCCTCGCGACCGGTGGCGCGGAGCCGTGCGGCCTCGCGGCGCGGGACACGCTGCGGCTCGAGGCGGGCTACCCGCTGTACGGCAGCGACATCGACGACACGGTGACGCCGTACGAGGCGGGGCTCGGATGGATCGTAAAGCTCGACAAGGGAGCCGACTTCACTGGTCTCGCCGCACTGAAGCGACAGAAGCTCGAGGGCGTGAAGCGGCGGCTCGTGGGCTTCAAGGTGACCGAGCCGAGGGCGGTCGCGCGACACGGTTACGCCGTGTACCTGGAGGGGCGCGACGTGGACGTCGTGCGGAGCGGGACGGTGACCCCCACAGCCGGTTGCGCCATCGGGACGACGTACCTCCCGGCCGAGTCCGCGAAGCCGGAGACCACGTTCGAGATCGAGATCCGCGGCCG
>JBOHSI010000013.1:0-13941 GCA_050733055.1 Gemmatimonadales bacterium | reverse complement strand
GGTAAAGGAAGCCGCTCGCTCCCCGCACCGCCCGCGTCAGGCGCTCGGGGGTCGTGGTCGGTGCGATGAGCCGGATCAACGCCAGGGGGCTTTCCTGCACCATGCGTTCCACCGTGGGATCGACGCCGGCCGGGAAATCGGTGAGCAGCAGCCCCGATGCGCCGGCGGCATGCGCGTCCACCACGAAGCGCTCGAGCCCGTAGGCCATCACCGGGTTGACGTACGTCATGACGATCACGGGGATCTCGAGCGCCGCGAGGCGGATCTGGTCCAGGACGCGCGGCACCGTCATCCCCTGGTCGAGCGCCGCCTGGGTGGAACGCTGGATCGTCGGACCGTCGGCGAGCGGATCCGAGAAGGGGACGCCGACTTCGACGAAGTCCGCTCCCCACTTCGGGAGGAGCCTCAGTGCCTCGAGGGAGCGCGCCGGGTCGGGGTGGCCTGCGGTGAGATAAGGGATGAGCGCGGCGCGGCGTCCTCCCCCTGCCCCCCGGATGGCCCGCCAGCGCGCCGCGATGGGGTGCTCAGACAAAATAGTCGCTGACGTTGATGCCGTACTTCGCGGGGTCGGTGACCTTGACGATGGTGCGGGGGTAGCTGCCCTGGGCATCACGTTGCGCCAGATCGGCGAGGAACCCGGGGTGCTGCAGCGCCCCCTCGGGCGACGTCACGATGCGCACGACCGGCCGGTGGACCTGACTCACGTCGGGATTGGCGCTGTGGACGATCGCCACCTCGTAGGTGTCGAGAATGACGCACGTGCCCACGGGATAGATGCCGATCAGGTTGATGAACGCCTTGACGACGACCGAATCGTAGCCGCGCCGGGGGTTCTCCCACATCTCCTTCAGCACCTGGTCGGGCTGGATCGGAACCGTCTGATAGGCGCGTCGGCTGGTGGCGGCATCGAAGCCGTCCGCCACCGCGACGATTTTCGAGTAGATGGAGAGCTCGCGCGACCGCAACGACTTGGGGTAGCCGGTGAGGTCCGTCTTCATGTGGTGTTCATAGGCGACGACCATGCCCCGGTAGGGGATCTCGCCATAGCCCCGCAGCCCGAACAACGTGAGCACGCCGAGCCAGGGGTGCGCCTGCATGATGCGCCACTCCTCGTCGGTCAGCCCACCTTGCTTGTTCAGCACCTCGAGGGGCACCCGCGATTTGCCCACGTCGTGGAACAGCGCCGCCATGCCGAGATCGTAGAGCTGCAGCTTGGTGAGCCCGAGCTTGCGGCCCAAGGCGACCGAGAAGATGCAAACGTTGACGGAGTGCGTGAACGTGTATTCGTCGTAGTCGCGGAGCGTCGTGAGGCCGACGAGCGAGGCCTCGTTGTTGAGCACCTGGTCCACGATCGCCTGCACGGCGCGCTTCACCTTCTTCACGTTCGCGGTGCGGCCCATGCGGATGCTGTTGATGACTTCCTTCGTCACCGCCACCGAGCGGGCGTAGGTGCGCTTGGCGGCCTCCTTCTGCCGCTCTTCCTCTTCGACGTCCTCGTCGGCCTCGAGCGGCGGCTCGACGCCGATCAACGACACCCCCGCGTCCACGAGTTTCTGGCCGAGCTCGAAGACCTTGTTCGGGTTAGCCTCCTTGGCTGCGTACGAGAGGAGCAGCGTGACAAACAGCTGGAGCTCGCGGCGCTCCACGCCCTCGTCGATGCGCACCGCGCCGATGCCGCACTGCTGCAGCACACCGAGGATGTGAGAGAACGAGGCGTAGTTGTCGAGGTCGAGCCGCAGGCGAGTGGAGTTCACGAAGATGAATTCGCCCTGCAGTCGCAGCTCGAGCTCTTTCTCCACGTCGAGCAGGTGCTTGGTCGTCGCGGCGAGGTCGTCGAGCGCCTTCTGGACTTGAGCGTTCTCAAGTGGGTAGAGCTTGAGCGATCGGAACGCGGTGTACAGCACGACGAGGAATTCACGGCCCGCGTGCCGGAGGAAGCCGTCCGTGGTTTGGACGGTCTCGGCGATGGATGGGCGAGGGCCGTCCGGGGTCACTGGCCGACCTCGCGCAGCGCCCTGCTGACGGCGTTGCGCACGAGCGGTTCCTTGTCCTGCGCGTTCTTCTCCAGCGCCGCGCGCGCCTCGGGGTTGCGGATCTTGCCGAGCGCCATCGCCGCGCAGGCCCGGGTCTCGGGGTCCTCTTTCCGACCGAGCAGCCCTTTGGCCGAGAGCATCTTGTCGAGCGCCGCAACGCCTTTCGCCCCGACGAGCGAGCCGAACGCCTCGAAGAACGCCATCTTCTCGGTGAGGTCGGCATTCTTCAGTTTCGATCCTGTGACGATCGATTCGACCCGCGCCGCGGCGTTGCGGTAGCCGCGCGACGCCACGAATCGGACCGCGGCGATCCGGACGTCGCGGTCGGAGTCATCGATCGCCGTCTCGAGCAGCCGCATGGCGGACGGGCTCGCGATCGCGGTGAGCGCCTCGACGACGGCGAGCTTCAGAGAGCGGTCGCCCGTCTCGAGCAGCGGCTCCATCCCGTCCGGTGCGCCCGGCAGCTTCAGCCGCCCCGCCAGCTTGACCATCTCGAGCTGTGCGGCGGCATCCTCGCTCGCCAGCGCCTTCAGCACCTCGCCGGCGTGCGCCTGCGCGAGCCGCGCGGCCGCTCCCTGCACGAGCTCCCGCACACGCTCGTTGTTCAGCTTCGGAATCCACGACACCAAGGTGGGCAACGCCTCGGCGCGGAGCTCTTGGAACAGCTCGCCGAGCTCGTCCTCGGTCGGGTGCACCGTGGCCTCGTCGAGCGACTGCAGCAGCTGGGACAGCGCGTCGCGCTGCGACAGTCGGCGGGGCAGGCTCTCCAGCGTCTGGCGGTGCTCCGGGATGAGCTCGCGGGCGCGTTGCAGGATCACCCGGCTCTCCCGCAGGATCAGCGCGACCGAGCGGAAGTCCGCCGCGCCCAGCAGATAGGGAATGAAGTTCTCGACGATGGAGATCAACTCCGCCCGCACGGTCCCGTAGGTTTGCAGCTCGAGCAGATCGAACAGCATCGACAGCACGTTGCGGCGCAGGTCCTGGGAGTATTCCCGCTCGACGTCATTCTTGAGATAGTTGATCTCCTTGTCTTCGAGGAAGTACAGCGTGGTATCGAAGTCGTCGATCGAGACCAGCCCCTCGCGCCTGGGCGGGGCTTCTTCCTCGACGTACTGCCGCACCGTCGTCGGCGGGGTGGACGGCATCGTGTCGCCCGCCTCGATCGGTACCGCGTTCTCGGTCGCGAGCTCGCGAAACGTGTAGACGATGAGCTGGAAGTCCTGCGCCCACAGGAGCGTGAGCAGGTCGTCGGGGGCGTCGGCCGAGAGGTTCTTCGCCTGCTGCAGCACGCCCAGGAAGCGTACGATCTCGGCGTCTTCGACGCCGGGCTTGAACGCCAGTGAGCGGACCCCGTCCTTGTACAGCGTCCACGCGATGCTCTCGCTCCGCTGCTCCTGGTTGTAGACGACCGCGTCCTCCCACCGGAGCTCGGTCTCCCCGATGTCGAAGACGAGGTCGTCCGTCGCCTGCCAGATCTGCCGGAAAACGTTGCGGATATTGTCGACCGCGCGCTGGTACACGGGATTGTTCGGCAGGTACAGCTGGGTGGCCCGCAGCCCCTTCGACAGAACCAACCACAGCTCCTCCACCTGCGAGGGGGGGAGGGCCAACTCCGGTGTGGGCGCGGGCGGGTTCGTCAGACCGTTGCTCCCGTCAGTTCGGCGACCATGGCGACGTCCTTGTCGCCGCGGCCGCTGAGGTTGATCAAGACGATGTCGCCCGGGTGCCAGTGCGCACTGTGACCCATCACCCACGCGACCGCATGCGCGCTCTCCAGGGCCGGGAGAATGCCCTCGAGGCGGGACAGCCCGGCGAAGGCGTCCAGCGCCTCTCGGTCCGTCACCGCATCATACAATACGCGCCCGCTGTCCTTGAGAAAAGCGTGTTCCGGCCCCACCCCCGGGTAGTCCAGGCCGGCCGACACGCTGTGCGCCGGCTGGACCTGCCCATCCGGATCCTGAAGGAGATAACTCAAGCTCCCGTGGAACACCCCCGGCCGCCCGCACCCGAGGGATGCCGCGTGGCGCCCGGAGGCGATCCCCTCCCCGGCCGCCTCCACGCCCACCAGCTCGACCGCGCGATCCTCGAGGAACCCCGCGAAGATCCCGATGGCGTTCGACCCGCCGCCCACGCACGCCACCACGGTGCGCGGCAAGCCGCCGTAGCGCTCCAGGGTCTGCGCGCGCGCTTCGCGCCCGATCACCGCCTGGAAGTCCCGCACGATGCGCGGAAACGGATCGGGCCCCACCACCGAGCCGATGATGTAGTGTGTCGTGGTGACATTCGTCACCCAGTCGCGCAGCGCCTCGTTGGTTGCGTCCTTGAGCGTCTTCGTTCCCGCGGTGACGGGCACGACTTTCGCACCCATCAGCTCCATCCGGTAGACGTTGAGGCGCTGGCGCCGCATGTCCTCCTCGCCCATGTACACGACGCACTCGAGGCCGAACCGCGCGCACACGGTGGCCGTCGCGACGCCGTGTTGCCCCGCACCGGTTTCCGCGATGACGCGCGGCTTTCCCATGCGTCGCGCGAGGAGCGCCTGACCGACGGTGTTGTTGATCTTGTGCGCACCCGTGTGGTTCAGATCCTCGCGCTTCAGCAGCACACAGACGCCGTCGCCGACCCGCGTCGCCAGCCGCGGCGCCTCGGTGATCGGCGTCGGCCGCCCGACATAGTCCCGGAGCAGCGCGTCGAGCTCCGCCCGGAACCGGGCGTCGCTTCTCGCCTCGTCGTACACGCGCTCCAGCTCTTCGAGCGCCGCCATCAGCGTCTCCGGCACGTAGCGGCCACCATACGGGCCGAACCGGCCAGGCGTCGTCGTAGTCTCAGAGGGTGTCACGGGGTCCCCGGCTCTCGCTCGTCGCATCAGCTCCCCCTCCCGATTCGGGGCACCCCGACCAGCGCCCGCACCGCCTCCGCAGGATCGCTCGTTCGCGCCACCGACGTTCCCACCAGCACGAGGTCCGCGCCTGCCCGGGCCATGCGCTCGACGTCGGCGCGCACGGCTATCCCGCTCTCGGCCACCGCCGGGACGTCGTGGGGAACACGGGCCAAAAGCTGGTCCGCCAGCGCCAGGTCCACCGCGAACGTCGCGAGGTCGCGGCTATTCACGCCCACGGCCGTCGCCCCCACAGCGAGCGCCTCATCGAGCTCGCTCGCCAAGTGAACCTCGACGAGCAAGCTCAGCCCCTGGGCGCGCGCGCAGCGCGCCAGGGCCTCAAGTCGCGGGCGCGGGAGGGCTCGTACGATGAGCAACACAGCGCTGGCCCCCGCCGCACGAGCCTCGAGGAGCTGGAGCTCGTCGAGGATGAAATCCTTGCGCAGCACCGGCACCGTCACCGTCCGGGCCACCCGTGCCAGGTCCTCGAGCGAGCCGCCGAAATGCGTCTCATCCGTCAGCACCGAGATGGCGACCGCGCCTCCCCGCTCGTAGCCCCGCGCGTGCGCGACCGGATCGAGATCCTCGCGGATGGCTCCGGCGGATGGGGAGCGCCGCTTCACTTCCGCGATCACGCCGACCGTTCTGCCCCCCAGCGCCGGAGCCAACTCGCGCGGCGCGGGCGCGACCGCCGCAGCCCGCTCGAGCTCTCCGGCTCGCGGCCGAAGCGCCGCTACCCGGTCACGCGTGGCACTCAAGATGGCGTCCAGACGGCTTGGGGTCATCCTTGCATTCGGTCGATTTTCGGGTAGATTAGCTTCGGGTTATTTTCGGGAGACCGCATGTCCCTCACTCGCCGCCAGCGCCAAATCCTCGACTACATCTCCAGCCACATTGCAGCGAACGGGTACGCTCCGAGCTTCGAGGAGCTGGCCCGCCAATTCGGCTTTCGGTCTCTGGCCACGGTTCACGAACACCTCACCAACCTCGAGCGCAAGGGCTACATCCGGCGCACCCACAACGAGAGCCGCGCCATCGAAATCGTGCCGCCGAAAGGTCAGACCGGCGCGACCGAGCTGCCGCTCCTGGGTCTCGTCGCCGCCGGCGAGCCGATCGAGGCGATCAGCGGCACCGACACCCTCCCCGTGCCCGACGAGCTGATTCCGCGCCGCGGACGGAGCTACGTCCTCAAGGTGCGCGGGCAGTCGATGATCGACGACCACATCAAGGACGGCGATTTCATCGTGGTGCACGAGCGCAGCCAGGCCGACAACGGCCAGACCGTCGTGGCCCTGGTGCACGGCGCCAGCGCGACGGTGAAGAAGTTCTATCGCGAGCCGGGCGGCTGGATCAGGCTCGAGCCCGCCAACCCTGCCATGAGCCCGCTGCGAGTGAACGAGCGCGACATCATCGTGCAGGGCGTCGTAGTCGGCGTCATCCGCAAGTACTAGCGCTCGCCGTAGCCCGGCGCAGCCGTTCCAGCGCCTCGTAGGCCGCCCCGGACTCGAGCACATCGCGCGCTCGCCGCACGCCCTCATCGTAAGAGCTCGCGAGCCCCGCGGCATAGACCGCGGCCCCACCGTTGAGCACGACGGCCGCCAGGCCGAGTGCGTCGCTCCGCCCGCCCGCGAGCAGCCGCTCCATGCGTGCGGCATTGGCGGCCGGCTCCCCACCAGCGAGAGCACCCGCGTCCTCCAACGCCAGGTCGTAGCGCGCCGGGTCGAGCTCCCACGCCGTCACCCGTCCGGTGCGTACTTCCCACACGTCGGTCATTCCCTGCGGAGAGATCTCGTCCATCCCGATACGGCCGTGGACGACCAGCGCGTGTTCTGCGCCGAGCCGGGCGAGTGCCTCGGCGACCAGCGGTGCTCGGTCCGGATCCGCGACGCCTATCACCTGACGGCGGACGCCTGCCGGGTTCGCGAGCGGTCCCAGCAGGTTCATGATCGACGGCACGGCGAGCTCTCGCCGGATCGGGCCTGCGTGCTTCATCGCGGGGTGGAAGGAGGGGGCGAACAAAAACGTGACGCACGCCTCGCTGAGCACGCGCGCCGCCTGGGCGGCGTCGAGGGCGATACGTACCCCGAGCGCCTCGAGGACGTCGGCCGAACCGCACTTGGATGTGAAGGACCGGTTGCCGTGCTTCGCGACATGGGCGCCGGCCCCCGCGGCCACGAACGCAGCCGCGGTCGAGATGTTGAAGGTGGAAACCGACCCGCCGCCCGTGCCGCACGTGTCCACGAGATGATCGCCCCTGGCCTCGACCCGAACCATGACCGCGCGCAGTGCGCGGGCGGCACCCGCGATCTCCTCAGCCGTCTCTCCCTTCACGCGCAGCCCCATCAGCAGGGCGGCAATCTGCGCGGCGGTAGCGTCGCCACGCATCACGGCTCCGAACACGTCGGTCGCGTGAGTCTCGCTCAGCGAACGGCGGTTTGCGAGGGCGGCGATTGCCTCGAGCAGCGGCGAGGGCGTGGCGGGCCGGGGGGGTTGGGGGTGTGGGGCGTCGGGCATCGCGGATCTGGGGCTCGCCAAAGCTTACCGTGAAAAATCGCCTTTTGTCAATTACCACAACGGGTTGCGTGGCTTGATCGGCCCTCCTTTTCGCCCTATCTTTCGCCCGTGACGAGCCGGCCCTTCCTCGCCGTGGTGCATTACGACGGGGCCCAGTTCGTGGGGTGGCAGCGGCAGCGGGAAGGGCGCACGGTGCAGGCGGAGTTCGAGGCCGTGCTCGAGCGCTTGATGGGTCGGCGCACGACGGCGACGGGCGCGGGACGCACCGACACGGGAGTGCACGCGCTCGGTCAGGGCGTGGGTTTTCTGGCGGACGGGCGCTGGGCGGGCGATGCTGCCGGGTTGCGGCGGGCGCTGAACGCGTTGCTGCCCCGGGACGTGTGGGTCGAGCGCGTGCACCCGATGCAGCCGGGGTTTCATGCTCGGAAGAGCGCCGTGGCGCGCCGCTACCGCTACCTCATCGGCACGGACGACGCTGCCCACTCCCCCTTCCGGCGCTCGTACGAATGGGCGCTCGGTCGCCCGCTGGACATGGCGCTGCTCGCGCGCGCCGCTCAGGCCCTGCCGGGAGAGCACGACTTCCGCGGCTTGGCGGTGGCCGGGCAGCTGAAGCCCCACTACCGCAGCCGCGTCGCGCTCGCCGAATGGGCGCCGCGGACTGACGGCGCGGGGGTGAGCTTCACGATCGAGGCCGACCGGTTTCTGCATCGCATGGTGCGCTTTCTCGTGGGCGCGATGGTGGACGTCGCCCTGGGCCGGCGCCCGCTGTCGGACCTTCCCCGCTTGCTCACGGCGACGGACAACCAGGCGGCGAGTCCGCCCGCGCCGCCCCAGGGGCTCTACCTGGTGGCGGTACGCTATCCCGCTGACCTCTACGCCGAGGCCTGAGCCATGAAGTTCTTTCTCGATACCGCGAGCCTCAAGGACATCAGCTGGGCGGCGCAGGCCGGTCTGATCGACGGCGTGACGACGAACCCGTCGCTCCTCTCGAAGCAGGCGGGAGACCTCGATCCCAAGGACGTCCTCAAAGAGATCTGCTCGCTCGTCGAGGGGCCCGTATCGGCCGAGGTCGTGGCCGTGGACACCGACGGGATGCTGAAGGAGGCGCAGGAGCTGGCGAAGATGGCCGACAACATCGTGGTCAAGATCCCGATGATCGAGGCGGGGATGGTGGCGGTGCGGCGGCTTTCGGCCGACGGGATCAAGACCAACGTCACGCTGTGCTTCTCGAGCGTCCAGTGCCTGATCGCGGCCAAGGCGGGCGCCACCTACGTGAGCCCGTTCATCGGGCGCATCGACGACGTGGGCCAAGAAGGCATGGAGGTCATCCGGGAGGCACGCGTGATCTTCGACAACTACCAAATCGGCACGGAGATCCTCGCGGCCTCGCTGCGGCACCCGCGTCACGTCGTCGAGGCGGCGATGATCGGCGCCGACGCGGCGACCCTGCCCCCCGACGTCCTGAGGAAACTGCTGCTGCACCCGCTCACTGACCGCGGGCTCAATCAGTTTCTCGCCGACTGGAGCAAGCTGGTCGCGCGCGCGAAGGCAGAGGTTTGACCTACACATCGCCGCTCGGCCAGCGCTATGCCTCTCCGGCGATGCAGGCGCTCTGGGGAGAGCGCCGGCGGATCGGCCTGTGGCGGCGCCTGTGGCTCGCCCTGATGGAGACCGAGCGGGAGCTCGGCCTCGACATCCCCGAGCGGGCCCTCGAGGAGCTGCGCGCCCACCTGGACGACGCGGACCTCGAGCGCGCCGCCGAGTACGAGAAGCGGCTGCGGCACGACGTGATGGCCCACATCCATCACCTCGGCGACCAGGCCCCCGCGGCCCGGGCGTACCTCCACCTGGGCGCGACCAGCGCCTACGTCACGGACAACGCCGACCTGATCCTGATGCGGGAGGCCCTGGTGCTGCTCCTCGGCCGGATCGCGGCGGTCCTCGTCGCGCTCTCGAAGCTCGCGCGCCGTTACCGCGACGTGCCGTGCCTCGCGTACACGCACTTCCAGCCGGCCCAGCTCACGACCGTCGGCAAGCGCGTGACCCTGTGGATGCAGGACTTCGCGCTCGACGCCGAAGAGCTGCTCCACCGGTGCGACGCGCTGCCATTGCGCGGCGTCAAGGGCACGACCGGCACCCAGGCGAGCTTCCTGGAGCTGTTCGAGGGAGACGACGGGAAGGTGCGTGAGCTCGATAGGCGCGTGGCCCGAAGGATGGGCTTCTCGAAGGTGCTCCTCGTCACCGGCCAGACCTACACCCGCAAGCTCGACGCCCAGGTGCTCGCCGCCCTGGCCGGGATCGCCGCGTCGGCGGCCAAGTTCGCGACCGACCTACGCCTGTTACAACACGAAGGCGAGATGCTCGAGCCGCTCGAGAGCGAGCAGGTCGGCTCGTCGGCGATGGCCTACAAGCGGAATCCGATGCGCGCGGAGCGGATCACGGGCCTCGCCCGGTTTGTGATCGAGCTCGCGGGGAACGGCTGGCACACGGCGGCCGAGCAATGGCTGGAGCGCACGCTCGACGACAGCGCGAACCGGCGGCTGGTGATCCCGGAGGCGTTCCTCGCGACCGACGCGATCCTGGTGCTCGCGACCAACGTGGCGGCAGGGCTCGAGGTGCGGGAAACGGTCATCGCCGGGCACGTCGCGGCGCAGCTGCCGTTCCTCGCCACGGAGCAGCTGTTGATGCGCGGGGTCAAGGCGGGCGGAGACCGCCAGCGGCTCCATGAAATCATCCGCACCCACAGCCTCGCGGTCGCGCAGGCCGTCGCCGAGCAGGGCGCGGCCAACGATCTGCTCGAGCGCCTCGCGCGGGACCCCACGTTCAAGGCGCTCGGCATCGCCGTCAGGTCGGCGGAGCTCAGTCCCGCGGCCTACGTGGGGCGGGCGCCCCGGCAGGTGGAGGAGTTTCTCGAACAGGTCCTTCCGACGGTGCTCCAGCGCATCGACGCGGTCGCACCTCCCGCCATCACTGCAACGGCCGAGGTCAAGGTATGACGGCGCCCCTCGTCGCGAGCGAGCTGCCACTCCCCCTGGTCCGCCGCGGGAAGGTCCGCGAGGTGTACGAGGTCGATCGGGACACCTTGCTCCTGGTCGCGAGCGACCGGGTGAGCGCGTTCGACGTCGTGCTGAAGGAGCCGATAGCGCGCAAGGGCGCGGTGCTCACCCAGCTCAGCACCTTCTGGTTCCAGCGGCTCGCCCACGTGCTGCCCAGCCATTTCCTCTCGGCCGACACGGCGGAGATCGTGGCACGCGTGCCGGAGCTTGCCGAGCAGCGCGCTGTGCTCGCCGGCCGGATGATGCTGGTGCGGCGCACGACGCCGGTGCCGTTCGAGTGCGTCGTCCGGGGCTACATCACGGGCTCGGCGTGGGCCGAGTATCAGCGGTCCGGGACGCTGGCGGGGGAGCCGCTGCCCGGCGGGCTAGTGGAAAGCGCACGGCTCGATCCCCCGATCTTCTCGCCCGCCACGAAAGCCGAGACCGGGCACGACGAGAACGTCACGCTCGCACACGTCGTGAAGGCGCTGGGCCGGCGGCTCGCCGAACAGCTCCGGGCGGCAAGCCTCGCCCTGTACGAGGCGGGCCGCGGTTACGCCCAGCCGCGCGGCATCATCATCGCCGACACCAAGTTCGAGTTCGGCACGGCGCCGGATGGGCGGCTGCTCGTGATCGATGAGATCCTGACTCCCGACTCGTCGCGTTTCTGGCCGGCCGACCGCTACGAGCCCGGGAGAAGCCAGCCGAGCTTCGACAAGCAACCGTTGCGCAACTACCTCGCGGGCCGGAAGAAGCAGGGGAAGTGGGACGGCAACCCGCCTCCGCCACGGCTGCCGCCCGAGGTCGTGCAGGCGACGAGCGAGCGCTATCTGGAGGCGTACCGGCTCATCACGGGCGACTCCCTTGCGGCAGATTGATGCGGATCGCCCCCGAAGGCTGGCTTTTCATCCTCCCCGGATGGGCGCTGGTGGTGCTCGGCGCCTGGGCCGCGCGGACGTCGTCCTGGCTCTGGGTCCCGGAAGGTGTGCTCGTCGTGCTCGCGGTGTGGCTGCTCGTCTTCTTCCGCGATCCCGTGCGCGTCGGCCCGCGGGGAGATCAGTACGTCATCGCGCCGGCCGACGGGAAGGTCGTGGACGTCGCCGTGGTGGATGAGCCGATGTACCTCAAGACCCGGGCGACGCGCGTCTCGATATTCATGAGCGTGCTCGACGTGCACGTGAACCGCTACCCCGCGACCGGAACCATCGAGCTGGTGCGTCACAACAAGGGGCAGTTTCTGCACGCCGCCTCGGACAAGGCGAGCCTCGACAACGAGCAAGCGTCGGTCGGGCTCGCCACGGGCCGCGGCCCCGTGCTGGTGCGACAGATCGCGGGTCTGATCGCTCGACGGATCGTGACCGATGGGAAGGAGGGCGAGCGGGCCCTCCAGGGCGACCGGATGGGCATGATCCGGTTCGGGTCGCGGGTGGACGTGTTCCTCCCCCTTGGCGCGCGCGCGCGCGTGCGCGCCCGCGTGGGCGAACGGGTGCAGGCGGGCGTTACGGTGCTCGCGGAATACGGGCCATGAGGCGCTTCCCCCGCCCCAACATGCGACGGGCCGTCATCGTGGTGCCCAGCCTGTTCACGCTGTTCAACCTGTTCTTCGGCATCTGGTCGATGGTGCTGGCGGCGCGTGGCGAGTTTTACCGCGCCGGCTGGTACATCTTCTTTGCCGGGATCCTGGACGCGCTGGACGGACGCGTGGCGCGGCTCTCCAAGACCGGCACGCGGTTCGGCGCTGAGCTCGACAGCTTGGTGGACGTCGTGAGCTTCGGGGTGGCCCCCGCGTTTCTCATCTACCAGCTCGAGTTCGCCAATGCGGGCGCCGCGGAGTGGATCTTCTGCTACTTCTACGTGATGGCGGCAGCGATTCGGCTTGCCCGCTTCAACCTCACGCAGGCGGGCCGGGCGAAGCAATACTTCATCGGCCTGCCGTCGCCCGCCGCGGGGATGACGCTCGCCACGTTCTACCCCTTCACCACGACCGAGCTGTGGCAGCAGGTCGCCCGTGTCATGCCGCGGCACCACACGATGCAGCTCCTGATGATCCTGCTCACGATCCTGATGGTGAGCAACGTGCACTATGCAACCCTGCCCCGGGCGGGCGTGCGGACCGTGCGCGGCCTCTTGGGGCTCGCCACGATACTGTTTGTTCTCATCTTCGGGCTGCTCGAACACGACGCGTTTTTCTTCCCGCTGGGAGTCACCTACATGGCGTACGGCGTGGTGCGCGCAGCCCTGCTGAGTTTCTTCTCCGAGGCCGCCGACGACGAGGAAGGGGAGATCGCGGGGCCGATCGTGATCACCAACGGCGAGCCGGGGGACGAAGCGTTCGGCAAGCGGCCCCGCGGCATCGCGCCGGGGGGTGGCGCCCCGTGAGCGCGTTTCGGGTCGAGGTGCGGGTGATGCCGCGGGCTTCCCTGCTCGACCCGCAGGGGCAAGCGGTGGAGCACGCACTGCACGCCCTCGGCTTCGGGGAGGTCGACCGGGTTCGCGTGGGCAAGCATCTCGTCCTCGAGGTCGAAGCCGGAAGTCGCGACGAGGCACTGGCGCGCGCCCGCGCGATGTGCGACCGGTTGCTCGCGAACCCCGTGACCGAAGACTACGAGCTCGCGGTGGAGGCAGCGGCCTGATGAAACGTGTCGCGGTCATCGTGTTCCCCGGGTCCAACTGCGACGCCGACACGGTCGCGGCGGCGCGGGACGCGGGGTCGGACGCGTACTACGTGTGGCACCGCGAGCGCGATTTGCGGCGCGCCGACGTGGTCGTCCTGCCAGGGGGCTTCAGCTACGGCGACTACCTCCGCTCCGGGGCGATCGCCCGGTTCTCGCCGATCCTGGCCGCCGTCGCCGAGCACGCGCGCGCCGGCGGGCCGCTATTGGGCATCTGCAACGGCTTTCAGATTCTGTGCGAGGCTGGGCTCCTGCCCGGCGGATTGATGCGCAACGCAGCGCTGCGTTTCCTGTCGCGGCCGGCGTGGGTGCGTGTGGAAACGACGGACACACCGTTCACCAGCCTGTACGAGCACGGGGAGATCCTGGAGATCCCCATCGCCCACGGCGACGGGCGCTATGTGGCGGACGAGCGGACCGCGGGCGAGCTCGAGGCGAACGGCCAGGTGGTGTGGCGTTACGTGCGCGAGAACCCGAACGGCTCGACGAACGCCATCGCCGGCTTGTGCAACGCCGCGCGAAACGTCGTGGGGATCATGCCGCACCCGGAGCGCTGCAACGCCCCGGTCTTGGGCGGCCAGGATGGAGCCGGTGTCTTTCACTCGATGGAGGCTCGACATGCGACGCAGCACGCTGTGGATGTGCGCGCTGTTGGCGATCGCCACCTTAGGGTGTGAGCAGATCAACGACCAAGTCGGCAAGATCAAGCAGAAGATCGACGATTGGCGCGGAGTGACTCCCGCGAGGCCGCAGCCCGCTGCGCCGCAGCCCCAGGCTCCCGCGCCCGCGCCCGCGACCGGCACCGAGCC
>JBOHSI010000012.1:0-13882 GCA_050733055.1 Gemmatimonadales bacterium | reverse complement strand
GTCCCCGTACGGCGACATGGCCGGGGACACGCCGGAGCGGCTCAAGTCGATCATGATCGCGCACCAGGCGGCGTGAGGCCCGTTCCACGTCACACCGCTGCACCTCCCACGAAACTCGTGCGACGTGTGACGGGTTGACGCGCCAACGTCTTACTCTAGCCCAACCATCCCCTGCTCCAGCCAGCGGTGCTCGCCCTTGAGAACGTCTTGGGCGACCCGATAGGCCTCGACGTCTTGGTTGCGCCACAGCTCCCGAAACTTCGTCCGGATCCGGCCGCGCGCCTGGCCGCAGAACAAGTCGGCGAGCTCTACGGCGCGCTTCCCAGCCGCGCCATCCCGCTGCAGTAGCCACCGGGCCCGCGCGCAGGCTGCGGCCATGGCGAAGAGCTCGGCCCCGATGTCCACCAGCCGGAACAGCACGGCCTGGCGGTACTCGAGCTTCGGGCCGAACCGCAGCATCGCGTGGAACACGTTGCGGGCGAGGCGCCGCGCGTTGCGCTCGACGTAGCGCAGATGCTTCGCGAGCGGGCCCAGCCCCGCGTACCTGGGCCAGAAGCTCCAGCCGAGCCAGCGCGACGGGTACCACCAGACGTAGAACAGCGCGGCGCGCACGAGCCCGCGGAGTCGCGCGCCGGCCCCCTTGCCGGGCATCACGACGTCGCCCGCCACCTGGAGGTGCCGGTCCACCGCCTCGCGGGCGATGAACAGGTGCATGATCTCGCTCGAGCCCTCGAAGATCAAATTGATGCGGAAGTCGCGCATGATGCGCTCCACCGGGACCGGCTTCTCACCGCGGGCGCGCAGCGAGTCGGCCGTCTCGTAGCCGCGGCCGCCGCGGATCTGCACGGTGTCGTCGATGATGCGCCACCCGGCTTCCGAATTGTACAGCTTCGCGATCGCGGCCTCGAGCCGGATGTCGTAGCCGCCGCGGTCCGCCATGGCGCCGCACAGCTCGGCCACCGCCTCCATCGCGAACGTGTTGGCCGCCATGGCGCCGATCTTCTGCGCGATCGCGTCGTGCTTGCCGATCGGGCGGCCCCACTGGACGCGCTCGTTCGCCCACGTGCGTGAGATCTCGAGGCAGCGTTTCCCGGCGGCCACGGCGGAGATCGGCAGGGTGAGCCGCCCGGTATTGAGCGTAATGAGCCCGAGCTTCAGGCCTTTGCCCACTTCCCACAACACGTTCTCGTTGGGCACGCGGACGTTCGTGAACCGGATCACGCCGTTGTAGATCGCCTTGAGCCCCATGAAATGGCAACGGTGCACGACCTCCACCCCGGGCCAGTCCATCTCGATGATGAACGCTGTGATCTGCCGCTTCTCCTTCCCGTTCACGAACTTGGACGGCGTGCGGGCGATCACGATCAGCAGCTCGGCTTTGGTCCCGTTGGTGCACCACAGCTTTTCGCCGTTCAGGATCCACGCCTGCCCGTCCTCACTCGGGATGGCGGTCGCCTCCATCGCGGCCGGGTCCGACCCCACAGCCGGCTCGGTGAGCGCGAACGCCGAGATCGCGCCCTTGGCGAGCCGCGGCAGGTACTTCTTCTTCTGCGCCTCGCTACCGAACAGTTTGAGCGGCTGAGGCACACCGATCGACTGATGGGCCGAGAGTAGGGCGGTGATTGAGCCGTCCACGCTCGAGACGAGCTCCATCGCCTTCATGTACGAGAGCTGCGACAGCCCGAGTCCGCCGTACTCGCGTGGGATCTTGATGCCGAACGCGCCGAGCGCGCGCAGCCCCTCGACCACGTCGTCGGGGATCTCGCCTTCGCGGTCGATCCGGTCGGAGTCCACGCGCTCGCGCAGCAACTTTCCCAGCGCGTCGAGGAACGGCTGCGCGCGGTTGGCCTCGTCGGGATCTTGCTCGGGGTAGGGATGGATCAGGTCTGTGCGGACCTTGCCGAGGAAGAGGTCGCGCACAAAGCTCGGTGCGACCCATTCCTGTTCTCGTGCAGCCTCGGCGACTTCACGCGCCTCGTCGGCGCTGACCTTGCGTTCGGGAGCGGCGGTGGTGGTCATGGCTGCCTCCTCACCTAACTTACACGGCTTGACAGCACAGCGGTTAAGGGGAGATTCGCCTCGCCCTCCGCGGAGACGCGCATGCGCCAGATCCTGAGTCTCGCCGTCACGTTCGTGATCTGCCGCCCCCTCTCGGCCCAGACGCCCGGAACGTCTCCACCACCCCAACCGGTGCTCATCAAGGCGGGCCGCCTGATAGACGGCCGCTCCGACGCCCCGCAAGCCAACGTCGGGATCCTGATCGACGGGGAGCGCATCAGGGCGGTCGGACCGCTGGCCCGCGTTCAAGCACAGGCCGGGGGCGCGCGGGTGGTGGACCTCTCGCCGATGACCGTGCTGCCAGGCTTGATCGACACCCACACACACCTGCTGCTCCAGGGCGACCCGACCGCCGAGTCCTACAACGCACAGCTCCTGTATCAGTCGATTCCGTACCGTGCCATCCTCGCGGCGCGCAACGCCCGGATCGCCCTCGAGCACGGATTCATGACGATCCGCGATCTCGAGGCCGAAGGGGCGATGTACGCCGACGTGGACGTGAAGCGGGCGGTGGACCGCGGCGAGGTCCCGGGCCCGCGCATCTTCGCAGCGACGCGCGCCATGGCTCCGACCGGGATGTACCCGATCGTGTCGGACAACTGGGAGCTCGAGCTGCCGCACGGCGTGCAACCGGTGGACGGAGTCGAGAACGCCCGCCTCGCCGTGCGCCAGCAGGTCGCCGGCGGCGCCGACTGGATCAAATACTACGCCGACCGCCGCTACTACTTCGGGCCGGACTCGGTGCTCCACAGCTGGGTGAACTTCACCGACGACGAAGCCAGGGCGATCGTAGACGAGGCGCGCCGCCTTGGCCGCAAGGTCGCGGCTCATGCCATCGGTTCGGACGGGATCGCCGCGGCGCTGCGCGCGGGGGCGCACACGATCGAACACGGCCACGGGATGACGGATTCGCTCATGGACGTGTTGGTGGCGCGCGGGGTGTACTGGGTGCCCACGATCACGGTGGGGCTGTATGTCGCGGGCCCGCGCGGCGGCGCCTGGCCGGCCATGGTGGAGCATCAGCGCCGAGCGTTCGCCCTGAAGAAGGGCGTCAAGATCGCGCTCGGGACGGACGCCGGGGGCTTTCCCTGGAGGGAGCTGAATCAGGCGAAGGAGTTCGCATACTACGTGCAGTACGGGATGACCCCGATGCAGGCGATCAAGTCGGGCACGTCGCTCGCGGCCGAGCTTCTGGGCCGGCAGGACGTGGGCGCGATCGCGTCGGGGATCGCGGCCGACGTCGTGGCGGTGGCCGGCGATCCGCTTACGGACATCACGGAACTCCAGCGGGTCCGATTCGTTATGAAAGGCGGAACCGTTTACCTTTCGCCATAGTGCGGCGCGCGCTCCGACTCGTTCTCGCTCTCTCGTTCTGCGCCGTCGGCCTCGGCACGGGGCAGCTCGCCCCGCCCGGCACCGGCGGCGTTGCGGCATTGGCGGGCGCCCTGAAGCAGCTGGGCGCGAACAAGCGCGTGCTCGTGATCGGCGCCCACCCCGACGACGAGAACTCCGACTTCCTCGCGTACATCTCCCGCGGATTGGGGGCCCAGGTCGCCTACCTCTCGCTGAGCCGCGGCGAGGGCGGCCAGAATCTCATCGGCCCGGAGCTTGGCCCCGAGCTCGGCATCGTCCGGACGGAAGAGCTACTCGCCGCGCGCCGTGAAGACGGCGCTCGCCAGTTCTTCACGCGTGCCTACGACTTCGGCTTCTCCAAGACGGCCGAGGAGACGCTGCGCTTCTGGCCCCGGGACTCGCTCCTCGCGGATGTGCTCGACGTGATCCGTCGGGTACGGCCGCAAATCGTCGTGTCCATCTTCTCCGGGCTTCCGCGGGACGGGCACGGTCAGCACCAGCTCGCGGGCATCCTCGCGCGCCAGGCGTTCGACCTGCTGCGAGACTCGCTCTGGGGACCGGTGAAACTGTACCGCTCGAGTTCCTTCGACACCGCGGGCACGACGCTCACGCTCGACGCGGGTGTTCTCGACCCGGTCGCGGGACGCTCCTACCATCAGATCGCCATGGCAGGGCGCAGCCGCCACCGCTCGCAGGATATGGGGCAGCTCGAATCGCCGGGGCCGCGGCCGCTCCGTTTGGCGCTCCTCGCGTCGCGGGAGCCGGCACGGGGGACGGGGGGGACGGGGGGGGGAACGGGCGATGCGGACGCTCTGTTCGCCGGCGTGGACACCGTACTTCACGGGAGAGAGCGTTACATCGCGCTGATCGACTCGGCGCGCGCCCGGCTAAACCCGTCCCGTCCCGCTGACGTGGTCCCGCTGCTCGCGCGCGCGCTGCGCGAGCTCGCCGACTCGGACTCGACGCAGCGGGACGTCTTGCAAGGCGCGCTCGCCGCGGCGGCGGGTGTGGGACTCGACGGCATTGCGGACGACGGCATCGTGATCCCGGGCGAGCGGCTCCAGGTGGAGGCCAGCGTCTGGAACGCGGGCGACTCCGCGATCGCGCTCGACGGCGTCGACGTGAGCGCGCCGCCGGGGTGGAGTCTCGAACGGCTCGAGGCCGCGAGCTCGCCCGTTGCGCCCGGAGCCGTCGCGACCCGCCGCTTCGTGCTCACCGTCGCCGCGGGGGCGGCGCGCTCGCAAGCCTACTTTCTCCGCCGGCCCCTGAAGGGGGAGCTGTATGACTGGACCGGCGTCCCCGCCGCCTGGCGGGGCCTGCCGTTCGAACCGCCGCTCGTGGAGGTCGCGTTCCGGCTGACGGTCGCGGGCGCGCCCCTCAGGTTGCGTCGCGAAGTCGTGTACCGCTACCGCGACCAGGGGATCGGCGAAGTCCGGCGGCCGATCTTCGTGACGCAGCCGTTCGACGTCACGGTGACTCCCGATCTCGTCGTCTGGCCTATCGACGGCTCGACGGGCCATCCGCGACACTTCACAATCACGGTGACGAACCGGAACCGCGGCCCGGCGGCCGCGCAGATCGTGCTCACCACGCCTCCCGGCTGGCAAGCGGCGCCGCCCGAGAGCCTGTCGTTCCAGCGAGAGGACGAGTCGAAGAGCATCGTCGTCGCACTGGCACCGCCCGCGAGCGTATCGCCGGGCGTGCTCGAGCTGCGGGCGGCGGCGCTCGCCGGCGGGCGGAAGAGCGAAGGCGCTCTCATCGTCATCGACTATCCGCACATCCGACCGCGGCCCGTGGCCCGCCCCTCCAGGGCAGAGATGCGTGCCGCGCGCATCTCGCTCCCGGCGCTCACGCGGGTGGGGTACGTCCGCGGTGCGTCGGATCGCGTGCCCGAGGCCCTGAATGCGGTGGGCGTGCCGATCGAGCTGCTGAGCCCGGACAGCCTCGCCCGCGGCGACCTGTCGCGCTACGATGCCGTCGTGATCGGCAGTCGGGCGTACGAGACGGATCCCGCGCTCGTGGCGGGGAACGGGCGGCTGATCGACTATGCCCGCGGAGGGGGTCTCGTGATCGTGCAGTACCAGCAGTACCCCTTCGTCACGGGTGACTTCGCGCCCTACAAGCTCACGATCGCGCGGCCCCACGACCGCGTGACCGACGAAACCGCCCCCGTCACCCCGCTCGACCCGGCGAGCCCGGTCTTCCACGTGCCCAATGAGATCGGCGCCGCCGACTGGCAGGGTTGGGTCCAGGAGCGCGGGCTGTATTTCGCCCGCGAGTGGGACTCCGCGTACGCGCCGCTCCTCGAAACGCACGATCCCGGCGGCCCGCCGCTCAGTGGCGGCCTGCTGGTCGCCCCGCTGGGCCGTGGAACCTACGTGTACACAGGGCTGAGCTTCTTCCGGCAACTGCCGGCTGGGGTGCCTGGGGCGTATCGGCTGTTCGCCAACCTCCTCGCGCTGAAGAGACGGGATGTGCGGTAACGCGGGGAGCGGGGAGCGGGGAGCGGTACCGGACGGTGCGCGACCGCAGGGCCGCTGGCAGCGGGGGGTACCGCTCTCCGCTCCTCGCTCCCTGCTGGTCCTCCTGGCCCTTGCCTGCGCTCGCGATCACCGCACGCCCCTCGTCATCTACTCTCCCCACGGCCGCGATCTCTTGACGTTACTCGAGCGTCGCTTCGAGCAGCTCCATCCCGATGTCGATGTCCGCTGGCTCGACATGGGGTCGCAGGAGGTGTACGACCGGCTCCGCTCGGAGCGGGCGAATCCCCAGGCGGACGTGTGGTTTGGAGGGCCGGCGGCGATCTTCGCGCGCGGCGTGCGCGACTCCTTGCTCGAGCGATTCCGGCCGAGCTGGGTGGCGGCGATCGATCCGCACGGGCGCGGACCCGGCGACCTCTACTTCGCGGTGTACGAGACGCCGGCGGTCATCGTCTATGCCGAGCGGGCGGTGAGGCCCGAGGAGGCGCCGCAGGATTGGGACGACTTGCTCGCCCCGAAGTGGAAAGGAAAAGTGCTGATCCGCGACCCGCTCGCGAGCGGCACGATGCGCGCGGTGTGGGGGATGATCATCGAGCGCGGCCTCAAACAGACGGGAGACACCGGCGCCGGGTTCGAATGGCTGCGGCGCCTCGACGCGCAGACCAAGGAGTACGTTCTGACCGGCACGCTCCTCGACCAGAAGATCGTGCGTCAGGAGGGGCTCGTGACGATCTGGGACCTCCCCGACATCCTCCTGAGTCGCCGCGACGGCCTGCCGCTCGGATACCTCTTTGCGAAGAGCGGCACACCGGTCATCGAGGACGCGATCGGCGTCGTGCGTGGCGCGCGCCGTCGGGAGCGGGCACGCGCCTTCGTCGAGTACGCCGGCGGCGCGGAGGCTCAGCTGCTCGCGACCCGGGAGGCGTATCGCCTGCCGGCGCGGCTGGATCTTCCGGCGGACTCGCTGCCTCCGTGGGCGCGCGAGGTGCGGCGCGTGATGCAGGCGGCCGACGTGGATTGGGACCTGCTCGCCGAGCGCGGCGCCGAGTGGATGCGCTACTGGGACCAGAACGTCCGGGGGAAAGGGCGGCAGTGAGCTTCGTAACGCTGGACCGCCTGCACAAACAGTGGTCGCACACCGTGTCCGTGGGGCCGGTCGCGCTCGAGATCGCGCGCGGGGAGATCGTGGCGCTGCTCGGGCCGTCGGGCAGCGGCAAGACGACCATCCTCCGCCTGCTCGCCGGGTTCGAGACGCCCGACGCTGGGCGCTTGGTGATCGACGGGCAGGACGTCACGGCGCTACCCCCCGCGCGTCGCCGCTGCGGGATGGTGTTTCAGCACTACGCGCTGTTCCCGCATCTCGATGTCGGCGAGAACGTCGCCTTCGGCCTGAAGAGCGGCGGGACGCGGGATGCGGGAAGCTTGACGCGGAAGGTCGGCGAAGCCCTCACGCTCGTCGATCTGGCCGGGTTCGAGCGCCGCAAGCCGCATGAGCTGTCCGGCGGGCAGCAGCAACGGGTGGCGCTCGCCCGCGCGCTCGCGCCGGAGCCGCGGGTGCTGCTGCTCGACGAGCCGCTTTCGAACCTCGACCCGGCGCTGCGCGAGCGCACCCGTCGCGAGCTCCGCGCCCTGATCCAGCGCGTGGGGATCACGACCGTGTTCGTCACCCACGAGCAGGAGGAGGCGTTCGAGCTGGGCGATCGCGTCGCCGTCCTGAACCAGGGCCGACTCGAGCAGGTCGGGGCGCCGGACGACCTGTACGAGCGGCCAGCGAGCCTGTTCGTCGCCACGTTCGTCGGTCGCGCCAACGTGCTGCGGGGCGCGACGGCACGCGCCCTGGGGGGGCGCGACGGCCAGGCGCTCGTCGTGCGGCCTGAGCGACTGCGGTTCGCGGACGGCGGGCTCCCGGCGATTGTCAGGGAGCGGCGCTACACCGGCGCGGCGGCGTTCTATCAGATCGAGACGGAGCGGGGCGAGCGACTCGAGGTCCTGGCCGGGCCCGAAGCCGCGCGCGTGGGCGACCGCGTGTACGTCGAGGCCGCGGGTGTGCTGACGTTCCCGGAGGTGCGCGAGTGAGGGGCCGCGTGCTCGCGCCGCTCGCGTTCACGCTGCTGCTGGTGTGGCTTGTGCTCTATCCGATCCTGATCGTCGTCGGGGATGCCGCGCGGCCGGACGCGCTCGCGGCGTTCGCGTCGCGACCGGGCGAGTGGGCGGCGCTGTGGGCGAGCGTCTGGATCTCGGTCGCCAGCGTCGCCCTCGCGGGCGTGATCGGCGTGCCGCTCGCGTTTCTCTTCGAATGGCTCGAGTTTCCCGGCCGGAAGACTCTCGGCTCGCTCATCGCGCTGCCGGTGGTGCTGCCGCCCTTCGTCGGGGTGATCGCGTTCCTGTTTCTCTACGGCGAGTCCGGGTTCGTGGCGCGAGCGGTGCAGGCGCTGTTCGGACTGGACCAGGCGCCGTGGCGGCTCCAGGGAGCGGGCGCGATCCTGCTGGTGCATGCGTACTCGATGTACGTGTACTTCTACCTGTTGACGCGGGCGGGGCTCGCGAAGCTCGACGCGTCGCTGGTCGAAGCGGCGCAGGCGCTGGGCGCGGGGCGCTGGGAGACGCTCTTCCGCGTGGCGTTGCCGCTGCTCCGCCCGTCGCTCGCGGGCGCGGGACTCCTCGTTTTCATGACGGCGCTCGGGTCCTTCAGCGCCCCCTATGTGTTCGGCGGCGGGTTCCGGGTGATGACGACGCAGATTCTCGCGACCAAGCTCAACGGGGAGCTGCCACTCGCCATGGTCGAGACGGTCGCGCTCGCGCTCGTCGCGGTCGTGGGCCTGGCCGTGCTGCGTCGCACCGAGGGCGACGATCCGCTCACGGCGCTCGGGAAGGGCACCGCGCCGCGCCGCCGCCCGATTCGCCGGGCCGGCGTGCGGACGCTCGCGACCGCCGCGGGGTGGCTGCTCGCGGCCTTGCTGCTCCTGCCGCATCTCACGCTCGCGCTGGTGTCCCTCGTCCCCTACGGGAGCTGGACGACCGAAGCCGTACCGCCGGTGCTTGCCGTGGTGAACTACCAGCGCCTGTTCGGCGAGCCCGAGCGGCTGCGGCCGCTCGTGAACTCGTTCTGGATGGCCGCAGCGAGTACGTTCGTCGCGGTGGCGCTCGCGCTGGCGGCGGGAGCGTTGGTACGGCATCGGCGTCCGTGGCAGTTTCGCGGGCCGATCGAGGGGCTGATCGCGCTCCCCTGGGCGCTGCCCGGGACCGTGTTCGCGGTCGCGCTCGCGACCACGTTCAGCGTGCACGCCCCGCTCACGCTGCGCTGGGTCCTCGTCGGGACCGTGGCGCTCTTGCCGCTCGCCTACCTGGTGCGCAGCCTCCCGATCACCGGCCGCGCGGTGCTGGCGGGGTACCGGCAGCTCGACCCCGCGCTCGAGGAGGCGGCGGCAAGCCTGGGGGCGGGGCGCTGGGCGACGTGGCGGCGGGTGACGCTGCCCCTCCTGAAGCCGGCGCTCGCCGCGGGGGCGAGCCTCGCCTTCGTCGCCGCGCTGGGCGACTTTGTGACGTCCATCGTGCTGTACACGTATGACAATCGGCCGATCTCTATCGAGATCATGTCGAGCCTGCGCCTCTCGGAACTGGGCGTGGCGGCGGCGTTCGGCGTGATCCTGATGGTCGTGAGCGCGCTGGTGCTCGGGCTGGGAGCGAGGCGATGAAGCGGCTGTCCGTGCTCATGGCTGTCGCCTTCATCGACATGATTGGGTTGATGATGGTGTTTCCCCTGCTTCCGCTGTACGCCCAGCGGATGCAGGCGGATCCAGCCACGATCGGCATCCTCAGCGCGTCCTTTCCGATCGCGCAGCTCGCGGCGTCCCCGGTGTGGGGTCGGGTGTCGGACCGCTACGGCCGTCGGCCGGCGCTGCTCGCGGGTCTGACGGCGTCGGCTGTCGCCTATGTCGTTTTCGGATTCGCCGCCACCCTGTGGCTCCTGTTCGTATCGCGGTTCGTGCAGGGGTTGGGCGGGGGCACGACCGGCGTGGCCCAGGCCTACGTCGCCGACACGATGGCACCCCACGAGCGCGCCAAGGCGCTCGGGTGGCTCTCGGCCGCAACGAGCCTCGGTGTGATCGTGGGCCCCGCACTCGGCTCGATCGCCGCTGGCTGGGGCGCCGCGGGTCCCGGCCTTCTCGCGGCCGGACTGTGCGTGCTCAACACGGCCTTCGCGTGGAAGTGGCTGCCTGAGTCGCGGGTGGTCCAGTCCCACGTCACGACGGCGAGCGGCCGTCACGTGCCGCTGGAGCCGCGCCCGGTTCGGGAGGCCATGTGGGAAGTGATCAGCCATCCCCGCCGCCCGGTCGCCCATCTCATCTGGATCTACGCGGTGGCGATGCTCGCCTACAACGCCACGCCGCCGGTGTTCGCCCTGTACTTGTCGTGGCGCTTTGGGATCACCGAGCAGAACATCGGCTACTTCTTTCTCATCTTCGGCGGCGTCGGCGTGCTGATGCGCGCTCTCGCCGTCGGCTGGTTCAACGATCGCTTCGGCGAGGTGCGCACCATGCGGCTCGGCGCCGCGCTCTACGGGCTAGGATACGTGCTGCTTCCGTTCGCCGCCTCCGTGCCCGTGTTCCTCGTGTATCAGACGTTTCTGCCCCTGGGCACGGCGCTGCTGTTTCCGGCGAACTCGGCCCTGGTGAGCCACCGGGCCAGCCAGCACGAGTTCGGGCTCATGATGGGGGTGCAGCAGGCGCTGCGCGGGGTGGCCAGCGTCTTTGGACCGATTTGGGCCGGCTTCGCCTATCAGCACCTGGGGCCGAGCGTGCCGTTCTTCGCCTGCGCCGTGATCATCGCCCTGGCGCTGCTGATGGCGACGCGCGTCCCGCGCGGCGAGCCGCTGCGGGCCACCGCCGAGGTGGCCTGACCGTCGTTACCTTTCTGCCATGAATCGTCTCCTGCTGCTCGCTCTGGCGGGCGTCGGGACCGGGCCCGCTCCGAAGCCGCGGCTCGTCGTCGTCGTCACGGTGGACCAGCTGCGGCCCGACTACTTCGACCGTTACCGGTCCCAATTGATCGGCGGCTTCGCCGTCCTGCTGAGGCAGGGCGCGTACTTCGCGGAGGCCTATCAGGATCACGCCGTCACCGAGACCGCGCCGGGGCACGCGACCGTGCTGTCGGGGCGCTGGCCCGCGCATACGGGCATCATCCGGAACAGCGCCGGCGTGAATGACACGACGTCGCTTCTGGAGGTGACTGGGCCCGGAGCGTCGCCGGCCCGGTTTCGGGGCACCAGTTTCTTCGACTGGCTGAAGGCGGAGCAGCCGGGCGCGCGAGCGCTCTCAGTCTCGCGCAAGGACCGCGGGGCGATCCTCCCGATCGGCCGCGCGCGCGAGCACGTGTACTGGTACCAATCGGGGGTCTTCACGACAAGCCGCTATTACGCCGACTCGCTACCATCGTGGGTACGCGCGTTCAACGCGCGCCGAATTCCGTTTCGCGCCGCCGGGCGCGCCTGGACGCCCCTGCTCGCCGAGCGGAGCTACCCGGAGCCCGACAGCGTGCCGTACGAGCGCGGCGGGCGCGACTTCACGTTTCCGCACCGGCTGCCCGACGACAGCGCGCAGGCCGCCATCGCGTTCGCGGGCATCCCGACGATGGATTCGCTCACCCTTGCGTTCGCGCTGGAAGGGGTGCGCGTGCTGCAGCTCGGGGGTCGCGGCGCGACCGACCTCCTCGCCGTGAGCCTGTCGACGACGGATGCAGTGGGGCACGCGTACGGCCCCGATTCCCGGGAGATCCACGACCAGGTGCTGCGGCTCGACCGCTATCTCGGCTGGTTCTTCCAGCAGCTGTTCCTGCGCTACGGCAAGGGGAACGTCGTGATCGTGCTGACGTCCGATCACGGCGTGACGCCGCTGCCGGAGCGCTCGCGGACGCTCGGCCGGCCGAGGGCGACGCGGGTCAACCCCGACAGCATCATCCGGGACGTGGCTGCCGCCCTCGACGCCCGGGTCGGCAGCGGCGACTGGCTCGAGTTCGATACCGGGATGCTGCTCATGCCCGAGCGCGCAGCGCTCACGGCTCGAGGCGTGGACGTGGACAGCGTGGTGGCGGGCGTCGCGGCGCGGCTCGCTGCGCTGCCGGGCGTCGCGCGCGTGGCCCGGTTCGCCGATCTTGCCGGCCAGGACACGACCGATCCGGTGGTGCGCCGCTGGCGCCACAACGTCCCGGAAGACGCGGGGGTGGAGCTCGTCGTGACGCTGACGCCGTATTCCGTTTGGGGCTACGACAACCTCCCGATCGCCATGCACGGCCAACCGAATGAGTACGACACGCTCGTGCCGGTCATCCTGTGGGGTCGGGGCTTTCGCTCCGGCGTCTACCGCGACCGGGTCAACACCGTGGACATCGCGCCCACGCTGGCGCGACTGCTCGGCCTCACACCCGCCGAGCCGCTGGACGGGCGGGTGTTGCTCGAGGCGCTCGAACCGGAGAACTGAGGTCGTCATGGCGCAGAAGCTCACTGCGGAGCAGGCCGCACGCATCGAGCAGATCGAGGGCTTTCTGAAGACTGTGGACCACGTCGCCAAGCTCGTCGCCGAGCTCGACTCGAATCGCGCGGCGAAGGCAAAGTTCCTCGAGAACATCTGCGAGTCGCTCGCGCGCGAACTGTCGCAGATGCGCCAGCGAGCGCTCACGGCCAATGTCGGGACGATCGCCGACGTGGCGGGCGCGATGTCCGTGATGGCGGGGCGGGGCGGCGGGATCAACATGAAAATCCGGGGCTTGACGGACGGCGTGAACAGCCTCCGCCTCCAGCTCGAGCACGCACTCAAGCAGGCCATGACCCCGGAGAAGAAGGAGCCGGAGCGACGCCCCTAGACGTGCTCGCCATTCGCTGCACTAGCCTCGTCAAGCGCTACGCAGACGTCGTCGCGGTCGCCGGGGTCGACCTGACGGTCGAGACCGGTGAATGCTTCGGCCTGCTCGGGCCCAACGGCGCCGGGAAGACCACCACGATCGAGATCCTCGAGGGGCTGACCGTTCCCGATGCGGGAGCGGTGGAGGTCCTGGGCATGCGTTGGGACGACGGCGCCGGTCGCGCGCTGCGCGAGCGCCTCGGCATCCAGCTGCAGGAGACCCAGCTTGCCGACAAGCTGACGGTCGAGGAGACCGTGCGGCTGTTCCGCAGCTTCTACCGGCACTCGCACACCGTGGACGAAGTGCTCGCGCTCGTGGAGCTCGAGGAGAAACGGCGCGCCTGGGTGGGCAAGCTGTCCGGCGGCCAGAAGCAGCGGCTGGCCGTGGCGTGCGCGCTCGTGAGCCGGCCGGAGCTGCTGTTCCTCGACGAGCCCACGACCGGGCTCGACCCACAGTCACGCCGCCAGCTCTGGGACGTGATCACCCGGTTCCGGACTGCGGGCGGCACGGTGCTCCTTACGACGCACTACATGGAAGAAGCCGAGCGGCTGTGCGACCGGGTGGCCATCATGGATCACGGGAGGGTGATCGCGCTCGGCACGCCGCGACAGCTGATCGCCACGCTCGGCGCGGAGCACGTCGTGGAGTTTGCGCTCGCCGACGGGGCGGGCACGGCCCCGGACGCGGCGCAGCTGGCCTCGCTGCCGGGGGTCCGGTCGGTGCGGCCCGCCGCCGACCGCACGGCGCTCACCGTGACCGAGGTGCACCGCGCGGTGCCCGCGCTCATGGCCCTGCTGGAGCGGCGTGGCGCCGAGCTGTCCATGCTCGCAACGCACCATGCCACGCTCGAGGACGTGTTCGTGTCGCTCACGGGGAGACAGCTGCGCGATGCGTGACCATCCGCTGGTCCAGCTCACGCTCACCCGGATGCGCGAGTTCTATCGCGAGCCCGAGGCGATCTTCTGGGTGTTCGGGTTTCCGATCGTGCTGGCGTTCGCCCTCGGCATCGCGTTCCGGAATCGCGGGCCCGGCGAGCTGCGGGTCGCCGTGCTGCACGCGCCCGGGGACAGCGTGGTCGCGGCCGCACTCGAGCG
>JBOHSI010000011.1:0-3508 GCA_050733055.1 Gemmatimonadales bacterium | reverse complement strand
GCGCAGCGCGCGCCGGCGCCCGGCCCGCGCGGCGGCGCTCGCGTCGCGGGCGAAGAGCTGCAGTTCGGTAGTGCCCGGCGCGAATACGGTGAATTCGACGGCGAGTCGCTCCACCGCCTTAACCGGCGGCGCCTGCTCGAGCCGGGTCTTGAGCGGCGCGGCGATGCGGCCCCGGTCTGCCGACGGATCCTTGAGGGTGGCCTCGACCAGCCACGACGCACCGCGCTCGAGCTCGGCCCGCACGCGCACCACCTGCACCCGCCATCCGCTGCGGCGCGGATGCCGGAGCGCCCGCTCGATCAGCTGGTCGAGTGCATGCGCGAGCAGCTCCCGCTCGGCGACCGGTGAGAAGAACGCAATGGTGGCGACGATCGGCTCGGGCGCTGCGCGGCCCATCACTCGCTCGATCGTCATCCCAGCGGAGAGCCGCCACAGTCTGCGACCGGCGCGGCCGAACTGCGAAACGATCGCCTCCTCCGGCAGCGCCGCGAGATGCCCGAGGGTTTTCAAACCGAGCTGGCGCAGCCGCCGGTGCGTGTCGGGATCGAGCGGGAGCACGGCGAGCGGCTGGGCGGCGAGAAACTGCCCCTCCTCCCCGGGCCGCACGATCACGGCCTGCCTCGGTCGCGCGCGAGTGGCTGCGACCCACGCAACAAACTTCCCCTTGCCCCATCCCACCCGGAACGCGGAACGCGGAAGGCCGAACGCGGAACAGGCGAGCAAACCTTCTGCCTCGGTTCCGCGTTCCGCGTTCCGCATTCCGCGTTTGATTTCCTCGATGATCCCCTCCGGTCCCCCGTAGATCCCCTCGAGCCCATCGGTCCCCACAAACACCCGTCCCAGCTCCGCCGGCTCGATCACCGGGCTTACCTGTGTGAGCGCCGAGAGCAGGTGCGCGAACTGCTCATCGTAGAAGACCGGATCGGGCTCGCACAATCGCAGCGTGGGACAGAGGCCGATCGCCTGGCTGACGGTCATCCCGGGCTTCACCCCGGCGTGCCGGGCCAGCGGCGAGACCTGCCAGAGCCGGCGGGTACCGTCCGGCGCGAGCAGCGCGCCCGGCTGCGAGACGAGCTCTTGCCGCCGCGCCGCCTCACAGCGCAGGGCGAAGAGGGGTGTCCAGCAACAAGCGGCGGAAACGCTCGCCAGGGGAGTCCGGGCCATTAACAGAGTGGTGAAGGGACCCGAATATATCCCGAAGGTCGCGGGGGCCGCAAGACTGGTTACGAGAGATGTAACCTATTGATATATTTTGACTTCTAATGCATAGACGCAATCATCCCAGCTTCTTCGACGACGTCGCCGCGCTGCCGCCCCCCCCGCCACAGCTCGTGGAGCTGGGCCGGCGAATCCCCCCCGCCATTAGGCTTGGCACCTCGACCTGGACCTACGACGGATGGGCTGGAGACGTGTACCACCGGACCTATCGGGGGGCGCAGCCGGCGCGCCGGCTCGAGGAGTACGTCCGCTATCCGTTGTTCCGGACGGTCGGGATCGACAGCGCGTTTTACGAGCCGCCGGAGGCGGACGTGCTCGCCGCGTATGCGCGGGCGCTCCCGCCCGGCTTCCCCTGCGTGAGCAAGGTGTGGGACCGGATCACTGCCAAGCGGTTCAACCAAGACCCGCGCTGGGGCAACCTCGCAGGTCAGCTGAACCCCGATTTCCTGAACGTCGGATTATTCAAGGATGCGGTGTTGGGGCCGTACGAGCGGGCGTTCCGCGACCACGCGGGTTGCTTCGTGTTCGAGTTCCAGGCGATGCGCGGGAAGGATCTTCCGGATCCGAGGCGGTGGGCGGACGAGCTCGACGGTTTTCTGCGGCAGCTACCGCACGACTTCCGTTACGCCGTCGAGCTGCGGAACGCCGAGCTCATGAGTGATGTGCACGGCGAGGTCCTGGCCCGCCACGGCGTGGCGCACGTCTTCAACTCGTGGACCGAGATGACGCCGATCGGGGAGCAGCTCGAGCTGCCGTGGACGTTCACGGCGGGCTTCACCGTGGCCCGGGCGCTGCTGCGGCCGGGGCGCAAGTATGCCGATGCCGTGAAGCTGTTCGAGCCGTACGACCGGATCCGCGACCCGCAGCCCGAGCAGCGGCAGGACCTGCTGCGGCTTATCGCCGAGGCGCTGCGGCGGCGCATCGAGGGGCTGATCCTCGTCAACAATCGGCTCGAGGGCAACGCACCGGCGACGATCCGCGCGCTGGCCGCCGCGTTGACGGGTGAGGAGGGGTGAGGCACCCTTGCGGGTGCGCTCGTCAAGACGCGCCATGAGTGGTATATGTAGAATGACGGCCGTACGGTTGCCCGGTCTTCCCTCGAGGTACCCATGAGAATTGGACTCCTGCTGGGCTGCACGACGCTCGCGGTTCTGCCCGTCACCGCCGCCGCCCAGCGCCCCGTCAGCGTGCCCGTCCAGTATCACAAGCTTTCGAACGGCCTCAAGGTGGTGCTGTCGCCCGACCGCACGGCGCCGATCGTCATCGTGGCCGTCTACTACAACGTCGGTTTCCGGCTCGAGCCGCGGGGCCGCACCGGGTTCGCCCATCTGTTCGAGCACCTCATGTTTCAGGGTTCCGGGAACCTGGGCAAGATGGAGTTCGTGCAGCTCGTGCAGAGAAACGGTGGCGTGTTGAACGGCTCGACCCGCTTCGACTTCACGAACTACTTCCAGATCGTCCCGGCCCACAAGCTCGAGACCATTCTCTGGGCCGAGGCAGACCGGATGCGGGGGCTCGCGATCACGGAGGAGAACCTGACCAATCAGCAGGCGGTCGTGAAAAACGAAGTCAAGGTCAACGTCCTCAACCAGCCTTACGGCGGATTCCCCTGGCTCGACCTGCCGCAGCGCGCGTTCGAGAACTGGTTCAATGCCCACAACTTCTACGGCGAGTTCGGCGATCTGGACGCCGCGACTTTGGAGGACGCGCGCGCCTTCTTCCGCACCTACTACGCGCCGAACAACGCGGCGCTCGTCGTGGTGGGGGACTTCGAGCCGCGACAGGCGTCGGCGCTGGTGCGGAGATACTTCGCCGGCATCCCGTCCGCGCCCCGGCCGCCGGCGCTCGACGTGGCGGAGCCGCGCCAGGCGCGCGAGAAGCGCGCGACCCGCGTGGACTCGCTGGCGCCGCGCCCGGCGCTCGCCCTGGGCTACCAGATGCCGCTGCGCAACACGCCCGAACACTTCGCCATGGGACTGATCGACCAGATCCTGCTCCAGGGCAACGACAGCTGGCTGTACGAGGAGCTGGTGCGGCGGGCAGGCGTCGCGGGCGACGTGTCCGGGGGGGTCAACCTGCTCGGCAACATGTTCAACTATGACGGTCCGATGCTGTGGACCGTGTCGCTGATCCACGACACGACGCACACGGCCGACTCCATCGTGGCGCTCATCGACCGGACCGTCGCGCGGCTGCGGGACGAGGCGGTGGACTCCGCCACGCTGGCGCGCGCTCGCGTCAAGCTGCGCTCGAGCCTGTACGACCTGCAGGAGGATTTCTTCGGGTTCGG
>JBOHSI010000010.1:0-27261 GCA_050733055.1 Gemmatimonadales bacterium | reverse complement strand
CGGCGGCTATCGGCTGACCGCGTTGTTCAGCCCGGAGCACGGCTTCCGGGGCCTTGAGGATCGGCCCGGGCTCCCCGACGACACGGACTCGGCGAGCGGCCTACCAATCTATAGCCTCTATGGCGGGACGCCCCGGTCTCGCCTCGCCGCTCTGGACAGCATCGACGCCGTGCTGATCGACCTCCAGGACATCGGCGCTCGGTACTACACCTACTACTCCAGCGCGACGCAGCTGATGCGGGAGGCCGCCCGGCGCGGGAAGCCGATCATCGTGCTCGACCGACCCAACCCTGTCGGCGGCGAGGCGGTACAGGGCAACGTGCGCGACAGTGCGGGGGATCCCGACTCGGAGTTCGTCGGATTTCTCCCCATCCCGATGCGCCACGGGATGACCCTGGGCGAGCTGCTCCGCCTAGCCAACGAAACGCTGCGGCTCGACGCCGGGCTGACGGTCGTGCCCGCGGCGGGCTGGCGCCGCGGGTCGTACTTCGACGCCACGGGGCTCCGCTGGGTGATGCCGTCACCCAATATGCCGGATCTCGAGAGCGCGCTGCACTATCCGGGGACGTGCCTGTTCGAGGGAACCAATCTGTCCGTGGGTCGCGGAACCGAGTTCGCGTTTCAGGTCGTCGCCGCGCCGTGGCTCGACCCGGGGCGCGTGTTGCGACAGCTGCGGCAAGGGGACGGCGAAGGGGGCACGCCGCCCCCGGGCGTCGAGCTCTCGGCGACGGCGTTCACGCCTCACGCGCCAACCGACGGGAAGTACGACGGCATCGCGCTGCAGGGCATCCGGCTCCGCGTCACCAACCGTCGGTTGTACGATCCAACGAGGACGGCGCTCGCCCTCCTCGCGGCGGTGCGCGCGGTGCATCCGGATTCGCTGCGATTCAAGGAGCGGAGTTTCGACCGGCTGGCGGCAGGTTGGGCGCTCCGGGAAGCGATCCTCGCGGGGCGCGCCTCGGGCGCGATTTGGCGGTCCTGGGAGCCTGCGCTCGCGCGCTTCCGGGGCCTGAGGGCGAAGTACTTGCTCTACTAACCGCTCCATCTGTCGGTCGGATCGTAACAACGCGGTTTGAGTTGATCCCCTCGAACCCGCTAGATCGCGGGAGGGTGTTTGCGCGCCATTCAGCGCTGCCAGGAGGCGAGAAAGTCCTGCGCCGGGTCGTTCGTGAGTCGCGTCAGGCCAGTGCCGTCCGCGTTCATCGCATAGATCTCGTCGTTGCCGTCGCGGTCGGTCGTGAACACGATCCTGAGCCCGTCGTCAGACCACGCAGGATGCCGGTCCTGCGCCGGGTCGCTCGTCAGGCGAGTCGGGTTGGTGCCATCGGCGTTCATCACATAGATCTCAAAATTGCCGTCGCGGCTTGAGTAGAAAGCGATCCTGGAGCCATCGGGCGACCATGCCAGCCTGCCCCCCTCGAATGCCGTGTTGTTCGTGAGCCGCACGGGAACGGCACCGTTCGCCTGCATCACGTAGATCTCCTGGTTGTCACCGCCGCCGGAAGCGAATGCAATCCGGGACCCATCGGGCGACCAGTCCCCACCGGTGTCGACCACCGAGTTCCAGGTCAGTCGCCTCTGGTCGGTTCCATCGGCGCCCATGACGTAGAGCTCGAGATTACCGTCCCGTGCCGAAGTAAACAGAATCTTCGAGCCGTCCGGCGACCAGCTGGGAAAACCGTCAGGGGTCGCGTTGCTCGTGAGCTGCTGCAGTCCCCTCCCGTTGACGAGGATGACGTACACATCGTAGTCGCCGCCATCGCGGTCCGACATGAACGCGATCTTTCCGTCGGGGGACGGGGACCAATCGGGGCTCTGATCGACGGCGGGATTGCTTGTTAGGCGTACCATACCTCCGCCATCGGCGTTCATCACGAAGATGTTGGGGTCGCCGTCCCTGTCGGACGTGAACGCAATACGCTTGTCACGGAGCGACGATCCTGGGCCGGTTTGCGGCTGCCCGTCCCCACAGGAGCTCAGCGCTACGAAGAATCCGAGGCAGTAGGTGATTCTCATCGACCCGCCAACATGGGAGAACGGTAGAATCTGCTCGGAGGGTGACTAGGGGCAAGGGCTTCTCCCGCCGGGACTGTCCATAGCCGGACTCGGACGTCACGGTGCGCAAGCAGACCGAAAACGCATGCAAAGGCCAAGGCGTGAAATAACCCATAACGTCAGGAGATTGGACTCCACGCAACCCCATGGCAGGGCTGCCGCGCCTTCCTGCTTACACCGAGTCTCCGCACGCGCCGCCCTTTCGCCCCCTTGGGGGGGCCGTTACCTTCCCCCGGCGATGAACCTGATCCCCCAGGCCGTCCGCGACGCCTTTGGCCGAGCGCTCGACCCGCTCGCCCACCTGCTGATCCGCATCCACGTTCGCCCGAACGTCATCACGACGGTCGGCACGCTCGTGGTGATCGCGTCCGCGGTGACGTTCGCCCTCGGCCGGATCCACTGGGGCGGGTTCCTCCTGTTGTTCTCCGGCCTGTTCGACATGGTGGACGGCCGTGTGGCGCGCGAGGGCAACATGATCACCACCTTCGGCGCGTTCTACGATTCGACACTCGACCGCGTCGGCGAATCGGTCTTGTTCACCGGAATCGCGGTTTATTTCCTCAACGGCGGGGTGCCGCCGGAGCGCTTGACGCTGGCCGTGGTGGCGTGCTGCGTGGCGCTCGCCGCGTCCCTCCTGGTGTCGTACACCCGAGCCCGCGCCGAAGGGTTGGGCCTGACCTGCAGGGTCGGCATCGCCCAGCGCGCCGAGCGGGTGCTTCTGCTCGGCGTGCCAACGCTGTTCTTCGGTGCGGGGAGCGGGGGCGGGTTGCTCTTCTGGATCGTCGCCATTCTCGCGCTCGCCACCTCCATCACCGTCGTGCAGCGGGTGATCTACGTCGCCCGCGTCGCCCGCGTCGCCCGCGTCGCCCGTGAGCCGGCCGAGCGGCGTACGCCGCGCCCGCGGGAGACGCTCCCCGGCCACGCGCCCGCGCTGCAATCTCGGAAAGGACATTGACGCTGATGGTGGCGTCACGGGGGGGCGGCAGGGACGTTGCGCCCGCCAACGGCACGCTCGGCGTCATGCTGGTCGGGCTCGGGGCCGTTTCGACGACGTTCATCGCAGGCGTGGAGAACGTGCGGCGCGGGTCCGCCCTGCCGGTCGGGTCACTCACGCAGATGGGTACCATCCGCCTCGGCAAGCGCACGGAGAAGCGCAGCCCCAAGATTCGGGAATTCGTGCCGCTCGCCGAGCTGAAGGACCTGGTGTTCGCGGCCTGGGATCCCATACCCGACGATGCCCACACCGCGGCGCGGAAGGCCGGGGTGCTCGAGCCGCCGCACCTCGAGCCGATCGCCGACTTCCTAAAGGCCATCAAGCCACTGCCCGCGGCGTTCGACCGTAGCTACGTCAAGCGGCTCAACGGCACCCACGTCAAGACCGCGAAGACCAAGCGGGATCTGGCCGAGCAGCTCCGTCTCGACATCCGCGAATTCAAGAAGTCGTCGGGGGCCGACCGGCTGGTGATGATCTGGGCGGCCTCCACGGAGGTGTTTCTCACGCCGGGTCCGGCGCACCAGAATCTCGCGGCCTTCGAGCAGGCGATGGAGGAAAACGATCCGGCCATCGCCCCGTCGATGCTGTACGCCTATGCGGCGCTGATGGAGAATGTCCCGTTCGCGAACGGTGCGCCGAACCTCACGGTCGACATTCCGGTGTTGGAGCGCCTCGCCAAGGAGCGCAAGGTCCCGATCGGAGGCAAGGACTTCAAGACCGGCCAGACCATGATGAAGACGGTCCTGGCGCCTGCGTTCAAGGCCCGGATGCTCGGGCTCGCCGGCTGGTATTCGACCAACATTCTCGGCAACCGCGACGGCGAAGTGCTCGACGACCCCGAGTCATTCAAGACGAAAGAAGAGTCCAAGCTCGGCGTGCTCGAGTACATCCTCCAGCCGGAGCAGTATCCGGAGCTGTACGGCAACGTCTTCCATAAGGTACGGATCAACTACTATCCGCCACGTGGAGACAACAAGGAAGGGTGGGACAACATCGACATCTTCGGATGGCTCGGCTATCCGATGCAGATCAAGGTCGACTTCCTGTGCCGGGACTCGATTCTCGCCGCGCCGATCGTCCTCGACCTGGCGCTGTTCTTCGACCTGGCGCAGCGGGCGCGTCTCTCCGGGATCCAGGAGTGGCTGTCCTTCTATTTCAAGAGCCCGCAGACGGCCCCCGGGCTGTATCCCGAGCACGACCTGTTCATCCAGCATACCAAGCTCAAGAACACGCTGCGGTGGCTGATGGGTGAACAGCAGATCACCCATCTCGGCATCGAGTACTACGAGACGGCGTGAGCCTGGCGCAGTACGTCGTCACGGCGTTGGGGGTGGCCGCGATCGTCTGGGTGCTGTGGTACTTCCTCGGGTCGAGCGCTCCGGCGGCACCGGCCGACGTGACCGAGGGGGTGCAGGAAGTGCACATCACCGTGAAGGCTGGATACACGCCCGACACGGTCGTGGTGCAGGCCGGGATGCCGGTGCGGCTGCGGTTCTACCGCGACGAGACGGCCGATTGCTCGGAGCGCGTGATGCTCGAGCACTTCGGCATCGACGTGCCGCTGCCGGCATTCGAGACGACGACGGTCGAGTTCACGCCAACGGAGTCGGGCGAGTTTCGCTTCCACTGCGGCATGAACGTGCTGAAGGGACTCCTCGTCGTGGAGCCCGCGACGGCCGACCGTCGACCGTCCGCGTCGCCGCACAAGTTCCATGAGTAGGACGCGGATCATCCTTCCGATCGAGGGAATGAGCTGCGCCTCCTGCGCCGCGACCGTGCAGGAGGCGTTGGGGAGCGCAGGTGGTGTGGCCAACGCGACCGTCAATTACGCCACCGCGCGGGCGGCCGTGGACTACGACGACGCGCACACCAACGTCGCCGAGCTGATCAAGACCGTCCGCACGGCGGGATACGATTGTGGCAACGCGAGCGTCACGTTCGTCGTGGAGCAGCTGCACTACACGCCCAGCGTGGCGCCGCTCGAGCAGGGGCTGATCCGGGTGCCGGGCGTGATCCGTGCGGCGGCCAACCAGGCGACCGAGACCGTCACGGTGGACTACGTTCCGGGCGCGACGACCGCCGACGAGCTCGAGCGCGCGGTGGAGCAGGCGGGCTTCCGGGTGGCCGACCCGATCCCTACCGAAGACCCTCTCGAGCGAGAGCGCCTCGCGCGCCAGCGCGAGATCCGGAGTCTCACGTGGAAGTTCATCGTCGCTGGCGGCGTCGCGGTCGTCTCGATGCTCGGGTCGATGCTGCTGATGGCGGAGCACGGCGACAGGACGTTCAAGCAGGTCGACCTCCTCGGCCGGCTGCTGATGCCGCTCGCCATGCGGCTCGACCAAGCGCTGGCCGGATGGTTGACGCTCGAGCCGCAGTGGCTCAAGGTCGGGCTCGGCCTCCTCACCTTGCCCGTCGTACTCTGGTCGGGCCAGCAGTTCTACCGTGGCGCCTGGAGCGGCTTCGGGCACCGCACCGCCGACATGAATACCCTCATCGGCGTCGGGACGGGCGCGGCGTTCTTGTACTCGCTGGTCGCGACCGCCGCCCCTCGCGTCTTTACCCGCGCCGGGCTTGCGGCTGACGTGTACTACGAGTCGGTCTCGGCGATCATCGCGCTCATTCTGCTCGGACGGCTGCTCGAAACGCGGGCCAAGGGTCGGACCACCGACGCCATCCGGCGCCTCGCCGGGCTCCGCGCGAAGACCGCGCACGTGGTCCGTAACGGGAAGGCCATCGAGGTGCAGGTCGAGGCGGTAGTTCCGGGCGACTTCGTGATCGTCCGACCGGGCGAGAAGATCCCCGTGGACGGCATCGTGATCGAGGGGGCGTCGGCCGTGGACGAATCGATGCTCACCGGCGAGCCGATCCCGGTGGCGAAGAAGATCGGCGACGAGGTGATCGGGGCGACGCTCAACACGACGGGCAGCATCACCTTCCGCGCCACCCGCGTGGGCAAAGACTCGGCCCTCGGCCAGATCGTGCGGCTCGTCGAGGACGCGCAGTCCACCAAGGCCCCGATCCAGGGGCTCGCGGACCGCGTGGCCGGGGTGTTCGTGCCGATCGTGATCGCGGTGGCGATCGCCACCTTCGTCGTGTGGTTCGACTTTGGCCCACAGCCGGCGGCGATCTTCTCGACCGTGGCGCTCGTCACGGTGTTGATAATCGCGTGCCCCTGCGCGCTCGGCCTGGCGACCCCGACCGCGATCCTCGTGGGCACCGGGCGCGCGGCCGAGCACGGGATCCTGATCCGCAGCGGGGAAGCGCTCGAGCGCCTCGCCGGGGTGCGTACCGTGTTGCTCGACAAGACCGGCACGATCACGGAAGGCAGGCCGACGGTGACGCACATCGTCACCGCCAAGCGCCCCGACGGCACGCCGATTTCCCCGGCGGAGGTGCTCAAGTGGGCGGCCTCTGTGGAGCAGCGCTCGGAGCACCCGCTCGCGCTTGCCATTCTCAAGGCGGCAAAAGACAAGCAAGTAGAGGTCTTCCCCGTGGAGAAGTTTGCGGTCATGGAGGGCCGGGGCGTGCGCGGCACGGTCGACCGGCGCATCATCGAGGTGATCTCGCTGCGGCACGCGCGGGAGCGCAGCCTCGAACTCGGCACCCTGGGCCAGGACGCCGATCGCCTCGGCGCGCAGGGACGCTCGCCGGTGATCGTGGTGGTGAACAATACCGTCCACGCCGTCATCGCGGTCTCGGACCCGATCAAGCTGACTGCGAGGGATGCGATTCGCGACCTCGAGAAGATGGGCCTCGCGGTCATCATGGTCTCCGGCGACTCGCGGCAGGGAGCGGAGGCGGTCGCTAGGGAGGTGGCGATCGACGAGGTGATTCCCGAGGTGCTCCCGTCGCAGAAGGCCGACCTCGTGAGGAAGCTCCAGAAGCGGGGCCGGCGCGTGGCGATGGTGGGCGACGGGATCAACGACGCCCCCGCGCTCGCCCAAGCCGACGTGGGAATGGCGATCGGTACCGGGACGGACATCGCGATGGAAGCGTCCGACGTCACGCTGATCCGCGGTGACCTGCGTGGCGTGGTGGCCGCGATCCAGCTCGCCCGGCGGACCATGCGGACGATCCGCTGGAACCTCGTCTGGGCCTTCGGCTACAACGTGCTGCTGATCCCGGTCGCCGCTGGTGTGCTGTACCCGGTGACCGGATGGTTGCTCTCGCCCGTGCTCGCGAGCGCGGCGATGGCGTGGTCGAGCCTCACCGTGGTCCTCAACAGCCTCATGCTGCGGCGCTTCCGGCCGGCGTGGGCGACCTGATCACGTGCGCTACTTCCATCGCACGACCGCGTCCCCCAACCAGGTGCTCGAAGCGGCGAAGGCGTTCTTCGGATCCCGGATGGCGCCTGCCGAGGAGTCGCCGCGGCGCCGCGCGTACACCGGGGCGCTTGGCAAGAGTACGATCGCCGCGCGCGCGGAAGGCGGGCACTACACCTATGTGGAGGTGAGCACCGACCAGGTAGGCGAGTCGGAGCTCGACAAGCTCGCCAAGCGATTCCTGGCGGAAGTGCACAAACAGGTGGAGCCGACGCACGAGCTGCGGGGGGCGTACTAATGCCGTTCCGTTTGGTCTCCCCAAGACCGTAAAGACGCTCGCGTCGGGGCAGCAGGCTGGAACGGCCCTAGCCCGCCAGTCTCGCGCCGTATCCCGCCTTCTCGACCGCCGCGACCAGTTGCGCCACCGTTACCGCGTCGTCGTCGAAGTCGACTTCCGCTTCCCCGTCCGCCAAGTCCACGATCGCCGAATACACACCTGCGGTCTGCTTCAGGGCCTTCTCAACCTTCTCCTGGCAGTGGCCACACGTCATGCCGAGCACGCGCAGTTTGAGGGTCGCCATAGGGCCTCCCGCGTTGCGCCGGGGCATGGCCCCGAGGTTCGTCCACCCGAGCCGGAGCTCCGTGCGCTTGATTTGGGTTCGCCGCTGAGCCAAGTTTCACGCCCACTACAATTTACAATGGCGTCCCGCACCGTTCCCACTCCCCATTCGCCGACCATCCCGGCGGGGCTCGCCCGCGAGCAGCTGCTCGAACTGTACCGTTACCTGCGGCTCACCCGCACGCTCGAGGAGCGGCTCACCGCCCTGTACAGGCAGAGCAAGGTGATCGGCGGACTGTTCCGCTCGCTGGGGCAGGAGGGGGAATCGGTCGCCTCGGCCTATGCGCTCGAGCGCGGCCCGAACCGGGACCTGCTGTCGCCCCTGATCCGGAACCTCGGCTCGATGCTGGTCATGGGCGCGCAGCCGATCGAGATCCTCCGCCAATACATGGCGAAGGCGGAAGGCCCGACGCGTGGCCGCGAGCTGAACGTCCACTTCAACGATCTGGACCGGGGCTACCTCGGCCAGATTTCCCATCTCGGCGACATGGTCCCCGTGATGGCCGGGATCACGCTGACCTTCAAGCTGCGAGGCGAGCCGCGGGTGGGCCTTGTGTACGTCGGCGACGGCGCCACGTCCACCGGAGCGTTCCACGAAGGGTTGAACTTCGCGGCGGTGCAGCGCTGTCCGCTGGTCGTGGTGGCCGAGTGCAACCGCTGGGCGTACTCGACGCCTCCCGAGAAGCAGTTCGCCGTGAAGGACCTCGCCGAGAAGGCAAAGGGCTACGGCGTCCCCGCCGTGACGGTCGACGGGAACGACGTGCTCGCGGTATACGAGGCGACGAAGTTCGCCGCCGAGGGCGCGCGACGGGATAAAGGCGTGCATCACGTCGAGGTGAAGACCTACCGCCGCAAGGGACACGCCGAGCACGACGACCAGCACTACGTGCCAAGGGAAGAGCTCGAGTGGTGGGCCAAGGAGAACGACCCCGTCGACCGCTACGTCAGGCAGCTCCTGGACACGGGTTGGGCGGAGCAGCAGGACTTGAAGGACATCGACGAGCGCGTGCGGGCCGAGGTGGACGAGGCGACCGACGCCTGCATCGACGAGGCACTCCCGCTCCCGGAGTCGGCACTCCCGGGCGTCTACGCCGATCCGCCAGCCGCGGAGCGTCTCTGGTTCCGGGGTCTGTGATGGCCGAAGTCACCTATCTTGAGGCCCTGCGCCAGGGGCTGTGGGAAGAAATGGAGCGCGACGAGCGCGTGTTTATCCTCGGCGAGGACGTGGGGATGTACGGCGGCGCGTTCAAGGTCACGGAAGGGTTCGTCAAGCGGTTCGGCGAGCAGCGGGTCATCGACACTCCGATTTCCGAGGCCGCGATCGTGGGCGCGGCCGCGGGCGCGGCTCACATGGGGATGCGACCGGTTGCGGAGATGCAGTTCATCGACTTCATCTCCTGCGCCTACGACATGCTCACGAACTATGTCGCGACGGCCCGCTATCGCGCCGGGCTCTCGACCCCGATCGTGGTCCGGGGCCCGTGCGGTGGCTACGTACGTGGCGGACCGTTTCACTCTCAGAACCCGGAGGCGGCGTTCTTTCACACGCCGGGCCTGAAAATCGTGTACCCCGCGACGGCGCGCGACGCGAAGGGGCTCATCAAGGCGTCGATCCGCGACGATGATCCGGTCATCTACCTCGAGCACAAGTGGCTGTACCGGCGCATCAAGGAGCAGTTGCCGGAGGGCGAGGAGATCCTGACGCCGATCGGCGAGGCACGGCTCGCGCGCGAGGGGAAGGACCTGTCGATCGTCACCTACGGGGCGACGCTGTGGAAGTCGCTCGAGGCGGCCGGCCAGCTCGAGACGGAAGACCGCGTCGCGGTCGAGGTCCTCGACCTGCGGACTCTGCTCCCGCTCGATGACGCTGCGATCATGCGGACGGTGCGCAAGACCAATAAGGTGCTGATCGTGCACGAAGACACCCGCACGGGTGGCGTCGCGGGAGAGATTGCGGCCCGCATCAACGAGCAGGCGTTCGAATGGCTCGACGCCCCGATCATGAGGGTGACGGCGCATGATGTGCCGCTGCCGTACGCCCCGACGCTCGAAGACTACGTGCTGCCGCAGACCGAGGACATTGTGAAGGCGGCCCGCTGGTTAGCCGCCTATTGAGGAGCAGTCATGGCTCGCATAGATGTGCTCATGCCCCAGATGGGCGAGTCGATCGCCGAAGGCACCTTGAGCAAATGGCTCAAGAAGCTCGGCGACGAGGTGAAGCGGGACGAGCCACTATTTGAGATCTCGACCGACAAGGTGGACGCGGAGATCCCGGCACCCGCCGCGGGCGTGCTCGCCGAGATCAACGTGCAGGAGGGGCAGACGGTCCCCGTACAGACGCTCGTCGCGGTGATCGAGACGGACAAAGGCGCTGCGACAACCGCGGGCCCCTCCGCGGCAGCCCAGCGGGCACCCGCCGCGTCGGGGCCCCCGGTTGCCGCAGCGCCCAAGCCAGCACCCGCCGCGTCGGGGGGCGTCATCTCTGCCACGCCCGCGACTCCTGCCGCCCCTGGCCGCCCCTTACCGCCCCCTACCGCCCCTGCGGCGGGGAAGAGCGGGGATGGGGGAGTCGAGACCGCGGAGGAGCGCCTGCGCAAGCGTTCCACGCCGCTCGTCCGCAAGATCGCTGCAGAGCATCACGTGGACATTTCCACGATTTCGGGCACCGGCTTCGCGGGCCGCGTCACGAAACAGGACATCCTGAGCTTCATCGAGCGCGGCGCCGCGGCTCGACCGGCGGCGCCTGGCTCCCGGCTGCCGTCTCCTACGGGACCCGTCGTTCATCCTGAGGCGGAGCCCTGGCCCGGCGACCGGGTCGAACCATTCTCCAAGATCCGCAAGATCACGGCGGACCACATGATCATGTCGCGTCGCATCTCGGCGCACGTGACGAGCTTCTTCGAGATCGACTACACGCGCGTGGCCGAGCTGCGGAAGCGACACAAGGCCGGTTATGCCGAGCGCGGTGTGAGCCTTACGTACCTCGCCTTCATCGCGAAGGCCTCGGCCGAGAATCTCCGCAAGCACCCCGTGGTGAACGCCGCCGTTTCGGGCGACAGCATCATCTACCGCGGCGACGTCAACGTCGGGATCGCGGTGGCGCTCGAGTGGGGTCTGATCGTGCCGGTCATCAAGCACGCCGACGAGCTGTCGTTGATGGGCCTCGCGCGTGTGATCAACGATCTGGGCGAGCGGGCGCGGACCAAGAAACTCTTGCCCGACGAGATCCAGCGCGGCACGTTCACGATTACGAACCCCGGCGTGTTCGGCTCGTACGCCGGCGCGCCGATCATCAACCAGCCGCAGGTGGCGATCCTCGGCGTGGGCACGATCGAGAAGCGCCCCAAGGTGGTTACGCTGCCCGACGGCACGGACACGATCGCGATCCGCACGATGGGTATGCTGTCGATGTCGTACGACCATCGCGTCGTCGACGGCGCCGACGCCGACCGGTTCCTCGCCGACGTCAAGAAGACGCTCGAGGACTTTCCCGAGGGAGCGATCTAGCCATGCCGAAGGTGCTCACCGTCGCCCGGGTGCGGGTGCCCCCGGCGCACGAGGCCGACTACCTCGCCGCCTTGCGAGAGCTGTGTCAGTTCGCCGATGCGCGGGGCCAGCGCATCTGGCTGTTCCGGAATGCCAAGGACCCGCAGCTCTTCACCGAGTTCTCGGAGAGTCCGACCGAGATGTCGCACCGCGCCCAGGCGTCGCGGCTCCCCGAGGAGATCAAGCTCGAGAAGCGTCTGCAGAGCCTTGGCACTTATGCCCCGGATGCCTGGGAGCTGTGGACCGAGGTGTCACTCGCGACACCGACTGAGGCGTAGATGGCGCGACGCGTGATCGTCGTGGACGGCGAGCCGTGGCAGGTGTACCCGTCCGGGTGGGTCACCGTGTACGGGCTGGACGAGTTCGGCTTGGTTTTTCAGCAAGGGACGGGCCCGGAGCGGCGGCGCCGCTTCACGCGCTACTCCCCGGTAGGGAGTCGCAGCCCCGACGCCGCCCTCGCCGAGCTCAGCGATCGCCAGCTCGTGGAGTTGTTCCGGCAATCGCAGCCCGCCTGGACTGCGCCGGAGAGCGCGTACGGCGCGCGTTGATCTTCACTGCCACTCGACTGCGTCCGACGGAGAGCTTCCGCCGGCGGCAGTGGTGCAGCGGGCGAAGACCGCGGGGCTCGTGGCGATCGCGCTGACCGACCACGACACGACCGCCGGCGTCCCCGAAGCGACGCGCGCGGGCGAATCGTTGGGGGTGCGCGTGGTGGCCGGATGCGAGTTCAGCGTCAAGGCGCCGTGGGGGGAGCTGCATCTGCTCGCATATTTCCTCCCGCCAGGGCATCCGCGGCTGGAGCAATTCCTCGCGACGACCCGCGCCGCGCGCCGCCGCCGTGCCGAGCAGATGGTCGCGCGGCTGCAACGGCTGGGCCTGGACATCGCGCTTGAGGATGTCGTGAGTGAGGCGGGGGACGGTGCGCTGGGCCGGCCCCACGTCGCGCGGGTGCTGGTGGACCTGGGCGCGAGCGCGGACATCGGCGAGGCGTTCGCGCGCTACATCGGCCGTGGCAAGCCCGGATACGTCGAGAAGCCGCTGCCGACACTCGGTCAGGTAACGGAGCTCGTCCACGCCGTCGGCGGGCTCACCGTCGCGGCGCATCTCGGCGACCACGGGACCGAGGGCCAGATCCGACAGTTCCAGGAACAGGGCCTGGACGGCGTTGAGGTGCGACACCCGAGTCACCCGCCCGCGGTCGAGCGGCGCCTCACGAAGATCGCCACCCGTCTGCGGCTCGCGATCAGCGGTGGCTCGGACTGGCACGGGGACACGGAGCTGGGAGACGCGCATGCGCCGCTCGGCGGCATCGAGGTGCCGCTGGAGTGGCTGGCAGAGCTCGAGAAGCGCCAGGCGGAAACCGTAGGACGGACAGCGTAAGGGGGACACCACATGGCGGACCCGTTGCCGATCGGCAGCAAAGCGCCGGCGTTCAGGGCCGAGGCGTCGGACGGCCGGACCTACGGCCTGGCCGAGGTCCTGAAGGCGAAGCACGTCGCGCTGGTGTTCTACCCGGGGAACAACACCCCCGGCTGAAACCGCCAACTCTCCGCCGTGCGCGACGAGATGGCCAAGTTCCAACAAGCCGGCATCCAGCCCTTGGGGGTCAACCCCGCGGACGTGGACAGCCATTACAAATACGCGACGAAGATGGGCTTCAACTTCCCGCTGCTTTCCGATCCCGACCGCGCGATCGCGCGCGCATACCGTGCGCTGAAGGAAGATGGGAAGGGGATCCAACGGTCCGTCTACGTCGTGAAGCAGGACGGGACGATCGCCTTCGCCCAGCGCGGTGCGCCGCCGGTGGACGAGATCGTCGCCGTGGTGGACGGGGGCAGGGGCTGAAACCGTGCCGCCCGATTTCCGTGGCAAGGTCGCGCTCATCACGGGAGTCGGCCGGGTAGGGCAGATCGGTCACGCCGTCGCCCGCGGGTTCGGCCGGGTCGGTGCCAAGCTCGTCATCGTCGATGTCAACGCCGTCGCGGTCGCGGAGCGCGCGAAGGAGTTCACGGCCGAAGGCTTCACGGTGCGCCATGTCGCGGGCGATCTCACGACGCCTGACGCGGGGCGCCGGGCGGTCGCCGCGGCGAAGGAACACTTCGGCGGGCTCGAGGTGGTCGTCAACGTTGCGGGCGGCCTCCTCAACTACGGCTCGGCCCTCGACCTGAAGCCCGACCAGTTCGAGCGCGAGTTGGCAGTCAACGTGAAGACGACCTTTCTCACTTGCCAGGCGGCGATCCCCGCTTTGCTGGAGCGTGGTGGCGCCATCGTGAACTTCGCCTCGGTCGCCGTGCTCAAGCCGCAGAGCCAGATGGCCTCTTACATCGCCGCCAAATCGGCTGTCGCCGGACTGACGCGCGCCCTCGCCCGCGAGTTCCGGGACCGTGGCATCCGCGTGAATGCCGTGGCGCCCGGTATGATGAAGACCGCCGACAATGTCGCGCAGATGAAGGACGCAAACGTGCGCTGGGTCGAGCTCGACGAGCTGGTGAGCGCCGTGCTCTACCTCGCGAGTGACGAGGCCAGGGCCATCACGGGCGAGATCTTGCCCGTCGCGGGAGACGTCTAGCGACGTGGTCGCGATGCGCGACGTCATCGTGATCGGCGGCGGGTGCTACGGCACGTTCTATGCGAGCCAGCTCGCGAAAGCCCAGCAGAAGGGCAAAGCCCGTTATCGCCGCGTGATCGTGGTGGACCGGAATCCGGCGTGCCGCGCCCGGGTGGAGCTGGACGAGGCGCCCGATCGCAGCTTCGTGACCCAGGAATGGCGTGCCTACTTCGCCGGGCTGCTCGGGCGGGCGGCGCCCACGGCACCAGGGGAGCTGCCCGACTTCATCGTGCCGTCCCCGCTCATGCCGCATCTCATGTTCGAGTGGGTGCTCGCGCGCGCGCGGGCGCAATGGCCCGGTCGGGTGATAGAGGTGGCGCTCGTGCCGGGCGGACTGGGCACTGCGTACGATCGCACTGCGCCGGACCGCACGCGGTACGTGTCGTTCGCCGACTGGATCTGCCCCACGCACGGCGTCGAGCCTGTCGTCTGTCCCGCGATCGGGCAAGAGCGCACGTGGGAGATGAGCGAGGCGGTGCGGGGGCTCGCGGACCGGCTGCGGGAATCCGGAGAGCCGCTGTTCGGCCCGGCGCTCTTCGTGTGTCGGCATCATGTATTCGGCGTCGGCACGTTCGCCGTCGATGCCGTACTCGCGGGGGATCAGATCGTGAAGGCCGCGGGCGAGAGCGGCGAGCCCGCCGCGGTGCTGGTGGGGACGGTCTCAAGCTGTCACGGAGCACTGAATCTGTTGAAACTCGGGCGGGAAGAGGCGGTAAGGGGCGGTAAGGGGCGGTAGGAGACAGAACTATGCGTGAACCCTACCGCCTCTTACCGCCTCCTACCGCCCCCTACCGCCCACGGCTGACATGACCACCGACGAGCGTCAAGCGATCCTGACGCACGCCCGGGATCTGTTCAATTCCGGCGCGTATTGGGAAGCCCACGAGGCTCTGGAAACCGTGTGGCGTTCTATAATTACGGACGGTCAAGACGACGCGGCCCGCGTCTGGCAGGGGCTGATCCAGGCAGCGGCCGCCCTGCTGCACTTGCGGCGCGGCAACCGGCACGGTGTGCGCGTCGTCGGCGAGGCCGCGCTGGAGAAGCTCGGCGGTCCTGAGCGGCCGGGCGTCGAGTTCGAGCTCGTAAACTTTCGCGCGCAGCTCGCGCGGGCCCTGGCGGGGGAGGGAGACCCCCCGCGACTGGAGTTTCGCACGGATGAGCCAGAACGCCGGTAACGGATTCGATGTGATCATCGTCGGCGCGGGGCCCGCGGGGCTTTGCGCCGCCATGTACGCCGGGCGCAGCATGCTCAAGGCGCTGACGATCGAGCGCGGCGCCCCTGGCGGCGAGCTGCTCAACACGGATCTCATCGAGGACTACATCGGGTTCGAGAGCATCAAGGGGTGGGAGCTCGCGCAGAAGATGGCCGACCATGCGAAGAAGTTCGGCGCCAATATCGTCACCGATACGGTGGCGAAGATCCGCAAGGCGGACGACGGGTGGTTCGAGGTCGCGACGGCCGGCGACCAAACCTACCGCGCGCCCGCGGTGATTCTCACCGCCGGAGGAACACCTGTGAAGCTCGGCGTCCCGGGCGAGAAGGAGTACGCCGGCAGGGGCGTGTCGTACTGCGCCGTGTGCGATGGCGCGTTCTTCAAGGGTGAGGTGCTCGCCGTGGTGGGCGGCGGCGACGCGGCCGTGGAGGAGGCGGATTACCTCACCCGCTATGCGAGCAAGGTGTACATCGTGCACCGCCGCGATCAGTTTCGCGCGTCCAAGATCCTGCAGCAGCGCGCCTTCGCCAACCCCAAGATCGAGACCGTCTGGAACAAGCGCGTGCTCGAGATCAAGGGCGAGGAGAAGGGCACCGATCACCTGCTCCTCGAGGACACCGTGACGGGTGAGCGCGCGACGCTCAAGGTGGGCGGAGTGTTCATCTTCATCGGCTTCACACCCAACACGGGGCTCGTGGAAGGTCACGTCCGGCACGACGCCGGCGGGTACCTGCTCACCGACGAGCGAATGATGACGTCCATCCCGGGGCTGTTCGCCGCGGGGGACGTGCGCAGCCAGCTCACGCGGCAGATCACGACCGCCGTGGGCGACGCGACGACGGCCGCGATCGCGGTGGAGAAGTACCTCGCCTCTCTCAAGGTGGCCGACTGACGTGAAAATCATACAGATCCCGAACGGCCAGTTCGTCGAGAACTCTTATATCGTGATCGACGAGGGGCGCGCTGAGTGCGCGATCGTCGATCCGGGAGAGGAGGCGGGCCTCATCGTCCACAAGCTCACCGCGGCGGGCGCCCGGCCCACAGCCATCTGGATCACCCACGCGCATCTGGACCACGTATTGGGCGTCCCGCGGCTCCAGCGCGAGACCGGCGTGCCTGTGTACCTGCATCCGGCGGACCGGGAGCTGTACGACCACGCGGTCCAGCAGGGGTTGGCGTTCGGCATCCCGACGCCGGCGCTGCCCCCGCCCGACCGCGACTTCGTTCCCGGGGAGGAGGTCCGGGTGGGCGACCTGACCTTCACCGTGCGCCACACGCCCGGCCATTCGCCCGGGAGCGTGTGCTTGGTGGGCGACGGCGTCGTGTTCACGGGGGACGTGCTGTTTGCGGGGTCCATCGGCCGTACCGATCTCCCGGGCGGCGACGGCGAGACGCTGATCAAGAGCATCGAGCGCGAGTTGCTTCCGCTGCCCGATTCCACCATCGTGTACAGCGGCCATGGACCTGAAACGACCATTGGACGAGAGCGCCTCGGTAACCCCTTCCTCACGGGTGTCTACCGTTTCTCCTGAGCAGCGGCCGACCTGCCTCCGCTGCGGTGCCCCACTCCTTCCTGCGCCGTGGGGCTGCAACAGCCCGTGCCGGAACTGCGGCTTCAACTATCCGCTGGGTGACTGTTCCGACTGAGGGTGATGGGTCACCTCCTCGCCCTCGCGCTGCTCGCGGTCGACTGCGTGGTCCGCGCCTGGCGGATCCAGTTGGCCGCCTGGACGGCGGGGGCCCGGCTGTCCTTCCGGGATGCGTTCCGCCTCAATCTCTACGGCGAGGCCGCCTCGCAGCTCACGCCGAACCGTCTGGGCGGCGAGCCGGCCCGGTTCCTGGGCCTCACCGAAGCTGGCGTTCGGGCCGTGCCCGCGCTCGTCGCGATCGGCGTGGAGGTCGCCGGTGAGTGGCCGGTCTTCATGCTCGTCGCCGGAGCACTGTTCGCCTACTACGTCCCGGACTGGCAGGACGCCGCCATCGCCTGGTTGCAGGGCCACCGCGCGACCGATCTGGTGACCCTCGAGCTGCTGGCGCTCGCGGTCCTTCTCGTGATCTACCTGCTCCAGCGGCTCGCGCGCTCCGGGATGATCCGCCACCGTGTGCGCCGCCAGTGGCGCGTGGCGTGGGCTCATGTGCGGCGCGCTCCCTGGTGGGTGTTGAGCGTCATCGCGCTCCTCACCGCGGTGAGCCTCGCGTCTCGGGCGCTCATTTTGGCGGCGCTGTCCCACGGGCTGCGCGAGGCGCCCTCGGGCGCGGCGACGTTCTTCGGCTCGCTCGCGCTGTTGCACGCGCCCCTGGTGGTCCCCCTGCCGGCGGGAGGCGGGGGCGTGGACGTGGCGTTCCTCGCGGGATTGGCCGGAGACTTCGGAGATCACCAGGTGTGGATGCTTCTCTTGTGGCGCTTCTATACGGTGGTCCTGCTGACCGCGCTCGGTGTGTACGTGTCGATCCGAAGCCTCGGCTACCAGGCTGCCACGCAGCTGTTCAAGATCGGATGGGGAAAGGCCAGGTCCACATGAGCGATCCACGCATCGCACCGCTGACGCCCGACCAGGCCGCGCCTGACGTGCGACCGATCTTCGACGCCTACCTCAGGGAGCGCGGCAATATCCCTAACATGTTCCGCACCGTCGCACTCCGGCCGAGCCACCTCCGGACCTTGATCGCGCACTTCCGCACCGTAATGAACGAGGGCACGGTGCCGCCGCTCCTCAAGGAGCTCTTGTGGGTGCGCATCTCGCACCTGAACCGCTGCCGGTACTGACTCAACTCCCACACTGTCTTGGCAAGACAGAAGGGCGCGAGCGGGGACCTGGTCGACGCGGTGCAGGATCGCGGAAGCCGCCGGCCGCTCGAAGAGCTCGAGGCCGGCTGGCGCGCCGCGCTCGCGTACGCGGATGTGGTGCACCGGTCGGGGCATGAGGTCGCCGATGAGCTGCACAGCCGGTTGAGGGAGTCGTGGGATGACGGTCAGATTATCGAGATTGCACTGGTCGTTGGGATGACCGAGTACTTCAATCGGTTCAACGACAGTCTCAGGGTCGAGCCGACGCGCTAACGGTTCGGCGAGGGAGCGATGCCCACAAGGAGCACCGTGCGCTCGAGCGCCCGTTCGACCCCGTGCGGGAGGCCCTCCGGGGCCACGACGAGATCGCCGGACCGGGCCTCGATTGTCCTGGTGCCCAGGACGAATCTCGCCTTTCCGGACACAACGAAATAGAATTTGTCGGCCCCCGCGTGCGAGTGAACCTTTTGCGCTTGGCCCGGCTCGAAGCAGTTGAGACCGACGAGCAGTCGATCGGAGCGAAAACAGTCGAGTTTCGTCATCCGGGCGGCCGCGAACGCGGCGCGGGCCGGCAAGTGCTGGATCGGATCCTGAGTTTGCATGGGCGATTCCTGGTTTGAGACGGACGGCGCCGTGACCGAACGGGCAGAGGCGATGAGCGCGACCCGCATCGAGCGTGATCCGCTGGGGGAGCTGCCGGTTCCTGCCGGTGCGCTGTACGGCGTCCAGACCGAGCGCGCGCGCCGCAACTTCCCCATCTCCCACCTCGCGCCCCTCGCTCCGTTCGTCGACGCCGTGATCTGGATCAAGAAGGCCGCCGCCCTCACTCACCGGCAGACGAAACGCCTCGAGCCGAAGCTCGCGGATGCCATCGTGCGCGCAGCGGACGAAGTGCTCGCGGGCTCCCATCGCGAGCACTTCGTCGTGGATCCCTACCAGGCGGGGGCGGGGACGTCGCACAACATGAACTGTAACGAGGTGCTCGCCAATCGCGCGAACGAGCTGCTCGGCGGGAAGCGCGGCGAGTACACGCCGGTGCACCCCAACGATCACGTCAACATGGCGCAGTCCACGAACGACGTGATCCCGACCGCGATACGGCTCGCGGCCCTGGCGCAGCTCCCGGCGCTGCTCGAAGCGATGACGCGCCTCGCCCGCGCCTTTCTGGCGAGAGGCAAGGTGTTCGACGGGATTCTCAAGTCCGGGCGCACCCATCTCCAGGACGCGACACCGATTCGTCTGGGTCAGGAATTCACCGCCTACGGGCGGACGATCGAGCGCAATCGCGACCGCAGCGCGGCGGCGGCGGACGGGCTCCGCGACCTCGGGATCGGCGGCACCGCGGTCGGCACGGGTCTGAACGCCGAGACCGAGTATCCACGATTGATGGTGCAGCACCTCAAGGCGATCACGGGTACCGACCTGCGGGAGGGGAAGGACCGCGTCCAGTTGATGCAGTCGATGGGGGACGCGGCGGCCTTCTCGGGCGCGCTCCGAACCTACGCGATCGACCTGGGAAAGATCGCGAGCGACATCCGGTTGCTCGCGTCCGGGCCGCGCACCGGGCTCGCGGAGATCGTCCTGCCGCCGGTTCAGCCTGGCTCGAGCATCATGCCGGGGAAAGTGAATCCGTCGATCGCCGAGATGGTCAACATGGTGTGCTATCAGGCGCTCGGGAACGACGCGACGGTCGCGGCCGCCGCGGAGGCAGGGCAGCTGGAACTGAACGTGATGATGCCGGTCATCGCGCACAACCTGTTGTTCACGATGCAGATCCTCACGAGCGCGTCCCGCGTCTTCGCCGAGCGCTGCGTCGAGGGGATCGATGCGAACCGCGCGCAGTGCGAGCACTGGCTGGAGCGCAGCCCGGCGCTCGTCACCGCCCTCGCACCGAAGATCGGGTACGCCGAGGCGGCGAAGCTCGCCAAGGAAGCCGTCGCCCGGAATATGACGGTGCGCCAACTCGTGATGGAGAAGGGCCTCCTGAAGGGGAAGGACCTCGAGGACGTGCTCAATCTGATGGCGATGACGGAGCTGGGAGTGCCAGGGCAGCGCAAGTGAACACTCTTTGCCGGGAGGGGCACGCATGAACTGGATCGTCGCGGGACTGATCACCGGCGCCGTCGCGTACGTGGTGGATTTCGTGATGTGGAGCAAGGTGTTCACAAAGGGGATGGACCAGTACGTCACGTCGCCCCCGCCGGGACAGCAGATTGCGATGGGCCCTCGGCTCGCCAAGGCGGCCGCGCTGGCGCTCGTGTTCGGCGTGATCTTCGCCGGCCTGTATGTGCACTTCAAGAGCAGCCTCTGGGCCACCGGCATCCTCGGCGGCATGGAGTTCGGCACCATGCTCTGGCTACCGACCATCGGGCTCGAGGCCATCGGCAGCGGAGTGTGGTTCGACAGGGTGCGGACGCTGCTGTGGGCCCAGTTCTGGTCGTGGCTCGTTCGCATGAACGTCGCGGGGATCGTCGTCGCCCTCTTGATCAAGTAGCTCCCGTGACACGCATCACGGGGGCCGCCACGCCGCGGTCACGGAACTACGGCTGTGGTTTCTAGTAGATGGTAGACCATGCGCACCCTCCACTTTCTGCTGCTTGCGAGCGCCGGCTCGATCGCGCTCGCGTCGCCGGCCGCCGCGCAGCGGCGGCTCCGCGTCGGGCCGAGCTATTCATCGATCTCGCTCGAGGACCAGTCGGGCAACGCACACAGCTTCTCGTCCTTCGGCGGCTCGGCCGCTCTCATCACCGGAGACGATGGCGAGACCGGGTTCGCGATCTCTCGGTACAACGATCTGTCGACCGACGGCCGGGTCCGGCACCTCACCCTCTACGCGCTCGACTCGTACTACTATCCTGTCGGCACGCCGGGTATCGTCGCTCCGTTCGCAGGGACAGCGCTCGGGCTCGCGCGCGTCGCCGAGTCCGCGTCGATCTGCGTGCTTATTACCTGCAGCGACACCGTCTCCACGACCAGCCAGCTCGCGCTGGCCTTCGGGCTCGGGGTGCGGCTGAACGTGGGGGATCACGCGGCAGCGACCGTGCAGGGGCGGTTTCTCCAGGTTCCCGGCAGCCAAATCCAGGCGTTGGAAGCGGTAGCGAACGCGTCAGTCATGTTTGGGAGCGCCCGTAAGGGCGAGTTCCTTGAGGGCACGCTGGGTCCGGCGGCGAGCTTCCTCATCCCGATCTCGGGCTCGCTCCGCGGGCGCGCTCCCTTCGCCGGCGTGCGGTTCCGGCGCGACACCAAGAAGGCGGGGACCGTTGGCCTCGAGATCGACTTCGCTCCTCTCAAGGTCACCGAAAGCTGCTCCACCGGCTGCGAGCCGAACGCCGTCCTGTTCGCCCCCGGCTACGAAGCCTCGGTGCGGCCCGCCTGGGGCCGAGTCTACGGAGAAATCGGCCTGCTCCTCGCGGGCGTATACACCCAGGGGCCCGACCGCGGTGTCGCCCAGGGACTCCACGGGGGCTTCGGCGCCGACTTCTACAGCGGTAGGCTGATGTGGAACGTCAATTCCCGACTGCTGTGGTTGCAGCGAAATTCGGGAGAGAATGTATTTGGCGTGCAGGTCGGGGTGTCTCTCAGCCCCCGCATTGGTGGTCTGCGGTAGGGCGCCGGGAGCGGGGAGCGGGGTGCGGTACCTTAGGGCGCACCGCTCCCTGCGCCCTGTCCCTACCCATTGAATCCCTGAGGTTCCTCTTCCATATTCGACCCATGCGCGTCACCACGTGGGCCGAGTACGGTTTGATCGTGTCCCTCAACCTCGCCAAGCGGGCGGGGCAGGGACCTGTAGCGGCGCGCGAGCTCGCCGAGCTGGAGCGGCTTCCCCACGATTACGTTGAGCAGATCCTCCTGCGCTTGCGGCGCGCCGGGCTGGTCGACTCGGTGCGGGGCGCCAAAGGCGGCTATCACCTTGGGCGTGAGCCGGAGGCGATCACCGTCAAGGACGTGATCGAGGCCTCGGAGCACGTCACCTTCGAAGTGAACTGCGATCTACACCCGGTCGACCCCCAGCGATGTAGTCCGGACGCGTCGTGTAGCATCCGGCCGGTCTGGCGGATGCTGGAGCAGCGCATCAACGAACTGCTCGGCGGCATCACGCTCGCGGACCTCTTGCACGACGAGCCCGAACTGTACCAGATCGCCGGGGTCATGGCTGGGAACTAGTCCCGCCTCGCCACTGTTTTTTTTCACATGAAACCCGACTCGATCAGTCGGGTTTACCGAACTTGGAGGTGGTTATCATGGGTTACGCTCATCCTGAGGTGCTCGTCTCCACGGACTGGGTGGCGCAGCATCGCGATGACCGGGGCGTCCGGCTCATCGAGGTCGACGTGGACACGACGGCGTACGACTCGGGGCATATCGCGGGGGCGGTCGGCTGGAACTGGCAGTCGCAACTCAACGATCCGGTGCGGCGCGACATCCCGGACAAGAAAGCGTTCGCGAAGCTGATGGAGGAGGCCGGCGTGACGCCCCGGACCACCGTCGTCCTGTACGGCGACAACAACAACTGGTTCGCCGCGTTCGCCTTCTGGCTGCTGCAGCTGTACGGCCACACCGATGCGAAGCTGATGAACGGCGGCCGCGCGAAGTGGGGGGCCGAGGGGCGCCCGCTCGTCACGGATCGCCCGCTGGTTCGCCCGGCCAGCTATCCGGCGCCGAAGAAGGTGAGCGGCGCGCTCCGCGCGCGACGGCCCGACGTCGAGAAAGCCCTCAAGTCGAAGACGATCGCGCTCGTCGACGTGCGCTCGAAGCCGGAGTTCGTAGGCGAGATCATCGCGCCGCCCGGCATGACGGAGACGGCGCAGCGCGCGGGTCACATCCCGGGCGCGAGGAGCGTCCCGTGGAGCCAGGCGGTGGCCCAGGACGGAACCTTCAAAACGCACGACGAGCTGTCACAGCTCTACAAGGGTGCGAAGGTGATCGACGGCGGGCACGAGGTCATCGCCTACTGCCGGATCGGCGAGCGCTCGAGCCACACCTGGTTTGCGCTCAAGTACTTGCTGGGTTTGAAAAAGGTCCGGAATTACGACGGATCGTGGACCGAGTGGGGGAATCTCGTGGGCGCGCCGATCGCGAAGGGAGTGGAATGAGCACGGCGGCGGTCAGGGGCGGTCAGGGGCGGTACAAAGCGGTAACGGCGACGCACGTCGAGCCCGCGTTGTGGAGGCTTGTGGGGAACACTCCCCTGATCCTCCTACCGCCCCGTGCCGCCTCCGTCCGCCCCTTGCCGCCCGTCTTTCTCAAGGCCGAGTGGCTCAACCCCGGCGGCTCCGTGAAGGATCGCGCCGCGCTGTTCATCCTGCGTGACGGGATCGCGCGGGGCGAGCTGCCGCGCAAGCGCCTGCTCGACGCGTCGAGCGGAAACACGGCGATCGCGTACGCCATGCTCGGCGCCGCGGCGGGCATCGGCGTCACGGTGTGCGTGCCGGCGAACGCGAGCGGGGAGCGCAAGGCGTTGCTCGAGGCGTACGGCGCCGAAGTGGTCTTCACCGACCCGCTGGAAGGGTCGGACGGCGCGATCCGAGAGGCGCGCCGCCTCGGCGCCGCAGGGCCGGACGAGTACTGGTACGCCGACCAGTACAACCATCCGGCGAACGCGCTGGCGCATCAGCTCACGACCGCGGAGGAGCTATGGCGACAGACCGCGGGCCGGATCACGCACCTGGTGGCGGGTCTCGGTACGACGGGCACGCTGGTCGGAACGGGTCGGCGGTTGAAGCAGCTGAATTCGCGGATCGAGCTCGTGGCGGTCCAGCCCGACAGCCCGTTCCACGGGCTCGAGGGCCTGAAGCATCTCGAGACGGCGATCGTGCCCGGGATCTACGATCCGGCGCTGCCGGACCGGATGGAGTTCGTTGCGACGGAAGAGGCAGATGCGGCCGTGCGGCGGCTCGCGCGCGAGGCGGGGCTGTTCGTGGGCTGGTCCACTGGCGCTGCGGTGGTGGCGGCCGCGCGCTTGCGGGCGGCCGATCCTCCCGTCCGCCCCTCCGACGTGATCGTCGTGATCGCCCCCGATTCCGGGCTGCGGTACGTGAGCGAGCGCGCGCGGCTGGCGGGAGACGTCGTATGACGCTCGTGCTCGAGCCGCGTCACGCCAACGCGATCTGCCGGCATGGGGAAGCGGACTATCCGGCGGAGGCGTGCGGGCTCATCGGGGGCACGGTGGACGGCGACCACAAGGTGGCCGTGCAGCTCGTGCCGCTCGCGAACCAGCGGACCGCCACGGCGCGCAACCGCTACCTCATCGATCCCGAGTCGTTCCGGCGCGCGCAGGAGAAACTCGACCGCGACGGGCTCGACGTGATCGGCGTGTACCACTCGCACCCCGATCACCCGGCAGCGCCGTCGGCATTCGACCGGGAGCACGCCTGGCCGTGGCTCTCGTACGTGATCGTCGGCATCGCCCGCGGGCGCGCGGCGCAGCTGAAGAGCTGGACCTTGTCGGATGATCGCGCGGCATTCGCCGAAGAGTCCATCACCTTCGAGGAACGGAAGATGGTATGGCAGTGACCGTGTTGATTCCGACGCCGTTGCGCGGCTACGTGGGCGGGCGCGATGCCGTCCAAGTCGAGGCCACAAGCGTGGGCGAACTGCTCGAGCGGCTGGCGGGGGAGCATGCCGCCCTGCGCACGCACCTCTTTGCGGAGGACGGCCGGCTGCGCAGCTTTGTGAACGTCTACGTCAATGATCGTGACATCCGGCACCTCTCCCAGAGGGAGACACCGGTGCAGCCGGGTGACACGGTCTCAATCATTCCGAGCATCGCCGGAGGCACGGCCGTGGCCGCAGAGCGGCCCAAGCTGTCGCACGAGGAGATCCTGCGCTACTCGCGCCACCTGATCCTTCCGGACGTGGGGATCGAGGGCCAGCGGAAGCTCAAAGCGGCGCGCGTGCTGCTCGTGGGTGCCGGTGGCCTCGGTTCCCCTGCCGCGCTGTATCTCGCAGCCGCCGGCGTGGGCACGATCGGCCTCGTCGATTTCGACGTCGTCGACCAAACGAACCTCCAGCGGCAGATCATCCACGGCACGTCGAGCGTCGGTCGGCCCAAACTCGAGTCCGCCGCGGAGCGGATCCACGAGCTGAACCCCAACGTTCGGGTGGAGACGTTCGAGACGCGCCTCACCTCCGAGAACGCCCTCGACATCATCCGCGAATTCGACATCGTCGCGGACGGGACCGACAACTTCCCGACGCGCTACCTCGTGAACGACGCCTGCGTGCTGCTCGGCAAACCAAATGTGTATGGCTCGATCTTTCGTTTCGAGGGGCAAGCGTCGGTGTTCTATGCGAAGGAGGGCCCGTGCTACCGGTGCCTGTACGCCGAGCCACCGCCACCCGGGCTGGTCCCGTCGTGCGCCGAAGGCGGCGTGCTCGGCGTCCTGCCCGGAATCATCGGCTCGATCCAGGCGATGGAGGCGATCAAGCTGATCCTGGGCGCGGGCGAGCCGCTGATCGGGCGCCTGGTCCTGTTCGATGCCCTGAAGCTGCAGTTCCGGGAGCTGAAGCTCCAGAAAGATCCTGACTGCCCGGTGTGCGGCACGCATCCGACCGTCACGGAGCTGATCGATTACCAGGCGTTCTGCGGCATCGGCGCCGAGCCGTCGTACAGCGGTGCGGAGATTACCGCAGAGGAGCTCGAGGCGGAGTGGGAGAAGAATCCCGATCTGCTCGTGATCGACGTGCGGGATCCGCACGAGTACCAGATCGTGCACATCGACGGCGCCGTGCTCATTCCGTTGAGCGAGCTGCCCACTCGGCTGGGCGAGTTCGACGGCCACCGCGAGATCGTCACGCACTGCCACCACGGAGCGCGCTCGCTCAAGGCGCTCGAGATTCTGAAAGGGGCGGGCTTCTCGAAGGTACGGAGCCTGCGAGGCGGGATCGACGCGTGGGCGGTCAACGTGGATCCGGGGATGCCGCGGTACTGAACGGCTGGAGGTTGGACAGGCGGACGGCCAAAGGCGGCGAGCCCTGGTCGCCGCCTTTGGATTTCTCGGACTGCCGCACCTCGGCGCGCGCCCGGGGGATATGACGAAGCCGAGGCACATGATGCGACGGTCGCACGGCCGGCGGCGTCGCAGCTACCCTTGGCAGGAGAGGGATCGGGGGTAGTGCCGAAGGTGGGACTCGAACCCACACGGGCTTGCGCCCACTGCGCCCTGAACGCAGCGCGTCTACCAATTCCACCACTTCGGCAAGCGTGCGGAACGGCGAATATAGACCGCGGTATAACTCCAAGTCAACTCTTGGCTTGACCGCCTCGGACCCGATTTCTATCTTGGCGATGCCCCGTGGACAGAGTCTCGATCGCCCGCAATCCTCGAGCGCGCCATGACTACCATCTCCTGGAGACGTGGGAGGCCGGCCTTGTGCTCACCGGAACGGAAGTCAAGTCGCTGCGCGCGGGGAAGGCAAGCTTGCGTGAGGCGTACGCCCACGTCCGGAACGAGGAAGTATGGCTCGAGGGGATGACGATCTCCCCGTACCTCCCCGGCAGCTACAACAACCCGCCTCCCGCGCGCCCCCGCAAGCTGCTCCTGCACGCCCACGAGATTCGCAAGCTGATCGGCGGCACGAGCCGCAAGGGCCTCACCATCGTGCCACTCGAGCTGTACTTCAAGGATGGCATCGCGAAGGTGGCGATCGCGTTGGCCAAAGCGAAGAAGCTGCACGACAAGCGCGAGGATCTGAAGCGCCGCGCCACGGAGCGCGAGCTGGCGCGCGGAGTGCGGGGCCGGCGCGGATGATCGCACTGGTCGCGCTTTTGTGGGCCGCGACGCCGAGTCCCGCCCAGGACGGGGGGGTGGTGATCGTGACGCCGCGCGGCGAGACCAGAGTGCCCGCCAGCAGCGAGCGCGGCAGCCCGGCCGTCGCCGCGCCGCTGCTCGAGCGACCCCTCGGCCTCACGGCGGCGTTGGCCGGGACGAGCGCCACGATCGACCTGGGCGGCGTGGTCTTCGTATTTCACGTCGGGGCGCCGTTCGTGCGCGCTGGCGACGTCGTGTATGGGCTGGTGGGCGAACCCTACGTGGCGCGCGACACCCTGTTCGTGCCGCTGCACTGGCTCGCGGACTGTGTGCCACGCGCGCTCGGCGCGCGGTATCGCTGGGACGCGGCAGCGACGCGGCTCGAGGAACTCCCGGTCGCGGAGGCTCTGGCTGCGGGCCCGCCC
>JBOHSI010000009.1:0-7126 GCA_050733055.1 Gemmatimonadales bacterium | reverse complement strand
CAGTGGTCCGCGCCGGGCAGGCGCGGACGAGGCTCGTTCCCGACGTCGCGATCATCCTGGGCACGGGTCTCGGGGGGCTGGCCGACGAGCTGGAGGTGGAGGCGCGGATCCCCTACGCGGACCTCCCGGGGTTCCCGCTCGCCACGGTGGAGAGCCACACGGGGCAACTCCTCGTCGGCACGCTCGCGGGCCAGCGGGTGGCCGCGATGCAGGGACGATTTCACCGCTATGAAGGCTATACCCTACAGCAGATCGCCGTCCCTGTCCGCGTCCTCAAACGTCTCGGGGCGGAGACGCTGATCGTGTCAAACGCCTGCGGCGGGATGCACCCGCTGTGGCGCCCGGGTGACCTGATGCTGATCGCCGACCACATCAACCTGCTCGGGGACAACCCGCTCGTCGGACCGAACGACGACGCGCTTGGGCCGCGCTTCCCCGACATGTCGGAACCCTATGACGCGGAGCTGCGGGCACTCGCCCGCGCGGTGGCGCTGGAGCAGGGCATCACGCTGCGCGAGGGGGTGTACGTCGCGGTGACGGGCCCGAACCTCGAGACCCCTGCCGAATACCGGATGCTGCGGGCGGTGGGCGCGGACGTCGTGGGCATGAGCACCGTGCCGGAGGTGATCACGGCGCGGCACATGAATATGCGGGTGCTCGGGGTGTCGATCATCACGGACCAATGCCTCCCGGACGCGCTCGAGCCTGCGACGGTGGAGCAGATCATCGCGGTGGCGCGCCGCGCCGAGCCCAGCCTCACGGCAGTGATCCGCGGCGTGCTGGAGCGGCTCAACTGATGCCGTACCCGCCGCTCGACCCAAAGCTGTCGCCCGACGCGCTGGAGAAGCAGTTGCTGGCAACCTGGAAGCACGAGCGGCTGTTCGCCCGCATCCAGGAGGCCACGCGCTACAGCCCCCCGTTCGTGTTCTACGAGGGCCCCCCCACGGCGAACGGCCGCCCGGGCATCCACCACGTCTTCTCGCGCACGATCAAGGACCTCGTGTGCCGCTATCAGACGATGCTCGGCCACGGGGTGACGCGCATCGCCGGCTGGGACACGCACGGGCTGCCGGTGGAGATCGAAGTCGAGCGCATGCTGCGCATCAGCGGCAAGCGCCAGATCGAGGCGTACGGCGTCGCCGAGTTCAACCGGCTGTGCCGCGAGAGCGTGTTCACCTACAAGACCGACTGGGAATCGCTCTCGGAGCGCATCGCCTACTGGCTCGACTACGAGCACCCCTACATCACCTACACCAACGAATACATCGAGACGGTGTGGTGGCTGCTCAAGCGGCTGTACGAGAAGGCGCTGTTGTACCGGGGACACAAGGTGCTGCCGTACTGCCCACGCTGCGGCACGGCGCTCTCTTCCCACGAGGTGGCGCTGGGCTACGAGGAGGTGCAGACGACCTCGGTGTACGTGACGTTCCCGCTCGCGAGCGACCCGAAGCGCCAGCTCGTGATCTGGACCACGACGCCGTGGACCCTGCTTGCGAACGTCGCGGTCGCGGTGCACCCCGACCTCGAGTACGGCGAGTACGAGGTGGACGGCATACGCTTTATCGTCGCGGCGGCCCGCGCCGGGGACGTGCATGTGGCGGGGAAGCCGCTGGCCGCGGCCCCGCGCGTCGCGGGCTATCGCGGGCGCGAGCTGGTGGGCCAGAAGTACGTCCGGCCGCTCGAGGTCGTCCCGCTGCCCCAGGAGGGGCAGCGCGCGATCGTGGTCGCGGGGTCGTTCGTGTCGGCGGGTGAGGGGACGGGGCTCGTGCACATGGCGCCGGCCTTCGGCGCGGAGGACTACGTCGCCGCCCAGCAGTACGGCCTCGCGTTCGTGAATCCGGTGGCCCCCGACGGCACGTTCCAGGACACGCGCTGGGACGAGATCACCGGCAGGCTCGTCACGGACAAGGACACGAACCGGCTGATCATCGAGCGCTTGAAGCAGGAAGGGCGCTGGCTCGAGACGCGCCCGTACCAGCACACCTACCCCTTCTGCTGGCGGTGCGATGCGGCGCTCATCTACTACGCCCGGACCTCGTGGTTCGTGCGCACCACGGCGATCAAGGCGCGCATGCTCGAGGTGAACGGGCAGATCGGCTGGCACCCGCCGGAGGTGGGCAGCAAGCGGTTCGGCGAGTGGCTCGAGAACAACGTCGACTGGGCGCTGTCGCGCGACCGCTACTGGGGCACGCCGCTGAACGTGTGGGAGTGCGATGCGGAGGCCGAGCACCGCGAGATGATCGGCTCGTACACGGAGCTGGCGGAGCATGCGCCGCACATGCACGTCGTGGACAAGCTGAAGCGGGGAGAGTTCGATCCCCACAAGCCGTACATCGACGAATACACGTGGCCGTGCCGGCAGTGCGGCGGCACCATGCGGCGCGTCCCCGAGGTGATCGACGCGTGGTTCGACTCCGGCGCCATGCCGTACGCCCAGTGGCATTACCCGTTCGAGCACCAGGCGGACTTCAAGGCCCACTTCCCGGCCGACTTCATCTGCGAGGGGGTGGACCAGACCCGCGGCTGGTTTTATTCGCTGCTGGCCATCGGCGTGGCGGGGTTCGACGCGCTCGTGTACAAGAACGTGATCGTGAACGAGCTGGTGCTCGACGCCCAGGGACAGAAGATGTCGAAGAGTCGCGGCAACGTCGTGAACCCGTGGCAGGTGATCGAGGAGTTCGGCGCGGACGCCGTCCGGCTGTACCTGCTGGGCCAGAGCCAGGTGTGGCTCCCGAAGCGGTTCGACAAGGCCCAGATTCCGGACGTGGCCGGGGGGTTCCTGAACATCCTCCGGAACACGTACGATTTTTTCGCGCGCTACGCCGAGGATTGGCGGGCGCCGGCCGAGGCGGACGCGACGCCGTTCGAGCAGCGGCCGCTGTCGGACCGGTGGTTGCTCGCGCGGCTGGACGAGGTGGTGACGGCGGTGCGGCAGGCGTGGTCGGACTACGACGTCACCGCTGGCGTGCGGGCCCTCATCGATTTCGTGGTGGACGACGTGTCGCGCTGGTATGTCCGCCGCAATCGCCCCCGCTTCTGGGCTCCCGACCGCGCGACGGACCCGGTCGCGCTGGAAACGCTGCACGAGGTGCTGGTCGCCTCGGCCCGGATGCTCACGCCGGCCGCGCCCTTCGTCTCCGACTGGGTGCATCGCGCGCTCACCGGAAGCTCCGTGCACCTGGCGTCGTTTCCGACCGACAAAGGCCGGCGCGCACCGGAGCTGCTCGCGGCCATGGCCGCGGTGCGGAAGCTCGCCTCGCTGGCCCGCGCCGCGCGGGAGTCGCGCAAGCTCCACGTGCGCCAGCCGGTGGCCAAATTGCAGGTGGCCGTTCCCACCGCCGTGAAGGGGCCGGCCTTTGCCGAGCTGCTCGACATCCTCGCCGACGAGGTGAACGCAAAGGCGGTGGAGGTGACCGGCTCCGACCACGAGCTGGTGCGGTTGCGCGGGAAGGCGGATTTTCGGAGCTTGGGGCGGCGGTATGGCAAGGACACCCCCCGCGCCGCCGCCGCCGTGTCCCAGCTCACGGCGGAAGCGCTCCAGACGCTTGAACATGGGGACCCCGTGCGGGCGGGGGAGTTCGAGTTCCAGCCCGCGGACGTGACGGTGACGCGCGAGGTGATCAGCGACTGGGCCGTGCAGGCGGAGGGGCCCTACGTCGCGGCCGTCGATCCCCGCCTCACCGAGGACCTGGTGCAGGAAGGGCTCGCCCGGGAGCTGGTGAACCGGGTGCAGCGGCTGCGCAAGGAAGCGGGGTATGAGTATACCACCCGCATCGAGTTGAGCGTCGCCGGGGCGGAGGACGTCGTCTCCGCCGTGGGCGCCTTCCAAAATTACGTGGAAGGTGAAACGCTGGCCCGCAGGATCATGCTCGGGGTGGTGCTGGACGAAGCCGACGTTACACGTGAAGTTGACATTGAAGCGCGCCGGGTGACTATCGCGCTGCGGCGCCATGACGGACGAAAGGGCGGAACCCGATAATGCCGACGAAATCCAAAGCGAAGTCCTCCAAAGGCAGCCTGAGCAAGAAGCAGCTCGCCCACCTCGAGAAGCGGCTGCTGGAAGAGCGCGCCCGGGTCATGAAGGAGCTCGGTCACTACGATGAGTCCTTCAATTCGAGTCTCCAGGCGTCGGACGGCGACCTTTCGAGTTACTCGTTCCACATGGCGGACCAGGGCACCGACGCCATGGAGCGCGAAAAGGCGTTCCTGTTCGCCTCCCAGGAGGGACGCTACCTCTGGCACGTGAACCAGGCGCTGCGCCGGCTGTACCAGACGCCGGAAAAATTCGGCCGGTGCGAGCAGTGCGGGGAGGAGATCGGGTTCGACCGCCTCGACGCGCTGCCCCACGCGCGGCTTTGCATCAAGTGCAAGGCGAAGGAAGAAGATGGCAAGCGGCGTTGACCGCCGGCTGTTCTGGGGCACGGCCGCCACGATTTTCGTGGCCGACATCGTCACCAAGCTGCTCGCCGAGTCGCTGCTCGCGCGGCACGTGCCGATCCAGCTGGTCGGCGACTACGTGCAGTTGCGCCTGGTCTACAACGGGTGTGCGGCGTTCGGGCTGTGCCTTCCCTATCCGCGCTTCACCTTCCTCGCGCTGGCGCTCGCCGCGCTGTTCGTGCTGCGCTCGATGGTGCTGTCGGCGCGCCCCGGCGACCGCTTCCGCATCTTCTCGCTGGCGCTCGTGTGCGCGGGCGCCGTGGGGAACGTCGTGGACCGCATCCGCAGCGCCCAGGGCGTCGTGGACTTCTTGGACATCGGGATCGGCTCCGTGCGCTGGCCGACCTTCAACGTCGCCGATTCCGCCATCACGGTCGGGGCGATCGCGCTCGCGGTCTCCCTCTGGCTCGAGGGCCGGGACCCGGAGCGGGCGAAGGAGGCCAGGGCGGCCGAGCCCTGATGGCTGCCGTAACGTTCTGCGTCGTTACCCCCGAAACGGAGCGCCTCGACCGCTTCCTCGCCGACCAGCTGGCGCTCTCCCGCACCGTCGCCGCCCGCCTTATCGCCGAGAAACGTGTCACGCGCGACGGCAAGTCGCTCCGCGCCTCGACCCAGCTCGAGCGCGGCTCGATCGTGACCGTCGACCTCCCCGAGGACGAACCTCCCCGCACGTACTCCCCGGCGCACCGCGACCTGACGTTTGCGTATGAGGACGAACACCTCGCCGTACTCGACAAGCCCGCTGGGCTGGTGGTGCATCCCGGTCCCGGCCACTGGGACGACACGCTCGTGAACGTCTTGGTAGGCCGCGGCACCGAGCTGTCCCGCGGGTCCGCCGCGGGGCGGCCGGGCATCGTGCACCGGCTCGATCGCGACACGTCGGGGCTCTTGCTCGTCGCGAAGACCGACCTCGCCCACCGGCGACTCGCCCGGATGATGGAGCAGCGGAAAATCGAGCGCATCTACGCCGCGCTCACGTGGGGGCACTTCGCGAACAGTCCGGTGGATATCGAGGCGCCGATCACCCGGCACCCCGCCGACCGCAAGCGGATGACCGTGCTCGCCGGCGGCCGTCACGCGGTCACGCATGTGCAGGTCGTCGCGCGCTTCGCTCAGACCGACCTGCTGCGGACCAAGCTCGGCACCGGGCGCACGCATCAGATACGCGTGCACCTGGCCCACGTCGGCCACCCGGTGGTGGGAGACCGCGAGTACGCGTTCGGCGGCAGCCGTCGCGTCACACCCCCCGAGCGGCAGGCGGCCGAGCGGCTCGAGGCGCTTGCGCCGCGCCAGCTGTTGCACGCCGCGCAGCTCGGCTTCGAGCACCCGGTGACGGGGGCGCGGCTCGCGTTGCGTGCCGAATGGCCCGGCGATCTGGTGCCCGCGCTGGCGGAAGCGGCGCGTGACGCGAATTTGCTTGCTCAGCGCAACCCGTTGCAGTATCTTGGGTTCTTCGCATCGGATGAATGACGTCGGGGTCGTCCGACTACTGCTGTTTCGGGTGGGCAACCTCGTCTGTGCCGCCGAGGCGGAGCGGGTGCGGGCGATTCTGCCGCGCCTTGAGGCGACGCGGATTCCGGGGGCCCCGCCGGTGGTGGCCGGTGTGATCAACGTGCGGGGTACGCTGGTCACGGTGGTGGAGGGTTGGCGGGCGTTGCGCCAGCCGGAGCCCCCTCCCTCCGGGCCCCCCGCATCTGACGGGGCCCAGGACGGCCCGACCGTGCTCCTCGAGGTAGGCGGGGGGCGGAAGGTCTTGGGCTTCACGGTGGATGAAGTCGTGGACCTCCTCTCGGTGAGCGCCGAGGCGCTGGACCGCCGGCAGGCGCTGCCTGGCATCGATCCGACGCTGGTGCGCGCCGTCGGGCGCCGCGCCGGCCAACTCTTCGTGGTTCTCGATATCGACGCGCTGCTAACCCCCATTCTGTCTTCCTAGGGAGGGTGTGTGAGCCACACTGTCCTCGTCTGCGACGACGCCATCTTCATGCGGACGATGATCAGCGACATCCTGGCGCAGGCCGGCTTCGAGATCGTGGGCGAGGCCGAGACCGGCTCCCAGGCGGTCGAGAAGTACAGGCAGCTCAAGCCCGACCTCGTCACGATGGACATCGTGATGCCGGACATGGGGGGCATTGATGCCGTTCGCGAGATCGTGAAACAGGATCCCGATGCCAAGATCCTCATGTGCAGCGCGATGGGGCAACAGGCGCTGGTGGTAGAAGCGATTCAGGCGGGCGCGAAGGACTTCGTGGTCAAGCCGTTTCAGCCGTCGCGCGTGCTCGAGGCCGTGCAGCGCGTGCTGGGCTAGCCGCGTGGACCTGTCGCAGTACGCCGAGTTGTTCCTCGCCGAGAGCCGGGAGCACCTGAGCGCCTGTAACCAGCTGCTGCTGGAGTGGGAGCGGGACCCCGCCGGGCTCGCCCCGGTGGGCGGGCTGTTCCGCGCGGTCCACACGGTGAAGGGCATGGCGGCGACGATGGGCTACGCCCGCGTGACCGACCTAGCCCACCGCATGGAGAACCTGCTCGACCACCTGCGCCGGGGCGCTCATCCGGCGACGGACGAGGTGCTGCAACTGTTGTTCCGCGCTCGCGACGCGCTCGAGCGGGCTGTGGAGCTGTCCGTGGTGGGCCGCGAGCGTGAGCTGGAGCTGGCCGAGATTCTCGCCGACCTGGATCACGCGGGGGCGCGCGT
>JBOHSI010000008.1:0-3545 GCA_050733055.1 Gemmatimonadales bacterium | reverse complement strand
GTGTGGGACCTGGCGATCGGGGGCCGGCGCGCTCCGAACGGTGCCTACATTGTAGTCGTCGAAGCAGGCGGCCAGGTGTACCGGCGCCGACTGTTCCTCACGCGCCCGCCCCCGTGAGCGCCGTCGGCGTCGGCGTCGACCTGGTGGAGGTCGCGCGGGTCCAGGCGATCATTACAGGCAAGGGCGCGCGCGTGTTCGAGCGCTTGCTGACCCCGGCCGAGCGCGCGTACTGCGAGAGCCGTCCTGACCCGGCGACGCATGTCGCGGTGCGACTCGCCGCGAAGGAGGCGGTCTACAAGGCGCTCCAGGGAAGTGAGGCGGCGCGCGGAATCGGGTGGCGGGAGATCGAGGTCACTCGAGCACCAGACGGGCGGCCCGATGTCACACTCTCGGGCCTGGCCGCTGCGCGGGCGCGGGAGCTCGGCGTGGCGCGGGTGCTGCTGTCACTCACCCATACGCACCTGGCGGCGGTGGCCGTGGCGGTGCTGGAGAGTGCGTGACCTGCGTCAAGGCGTCGGCTTGAATTCCCGATACGTTCGCTACTAGTATTCCGGACTCCTTCACTGATAATCATTCTCATCTACCGTAAGCTGTTCGTGGGTTTGTTGTTGACCGCCGGAGTCGCGGCCGTAGCCGCGGCGCAGGCAAGCGACTCGCTCGCCGTTGCCCGGCGCATCGTCGCCGCCACTTCCTTGGCCGCCAAGGAGTACGCGACTGGGGTCGTAGCCCGGGGCGGGAAGATCACCGCTCCAGAGGAGGTAGAGGAGGCGAAACAGTTCCTCGACCAGGCGCGCCTCGACGCGCCCGCGCTCCCTGCCGCGGTCCGGGCGTTCGCCGACTCGGAGCTCGGCGCGCTGCGGGCGATGGTCGAGCGGGCGGCGGCGCCGGATTCCGTGACGCAGCGGGCCGGTGCGCTAATCGCCCGGATCGCTGCCACTACCGGCGGCGTCCTCGACCCGCTTCCCACCCGGCCGCCTGCGCTCACACGCGGCGCGGTCGTCTACCAGGAGCAGTGTGCCCAGTGCCACGGTGCTGCGGGACGCGGGGATGGCCCGAAGTCCCAGCACCTCGAGGGCCCGCCGCCCGCGAGCCTCGCGGACCGGGACGCGATGAGCGGGGTCTCGCCGGTGGACGTGTATCGCAAGGTCACGATCGGCGTCGCCGGCACCGCGATGCCCGAGTTTGAGGAGACGCTCACGCCCGAGGATCGCTGGGCGGTCGCGACCTACGTCGCGACGCTCCGGGCCGACGACCGGATCGTGCGCGAGGGGGAGGGACTCTACGCCGTCCACTGCGCGGCCTGCCACGGTCCCATGGGAGGAGGCGACGGGTCGTTTGCCGCCTCGCTGTCGGTCCGACCACCCGCGCTGCGGGATCTCGCGGTACAGGGACGGTTCACCGACGGGGAGCTCGAGGAGTTGATTTTGCATGGCCGCCCGGGAACACCCATGCCCGGGGTGGCGCGCACCCTCGACGGTGACGACCTGCAACGGTTGATCGCCTTCCTGCGCGTCCTGCCGAGCGCCGAGCGGCAGCAGTACCAGGCGTCGCCAGCTGCGGCGACCTTCTCGGCCGTGCGCCGCCAGCTCGACTCCGCCGTGGCGCTCCGCTCGGACAAGCTGGCGTTCGATGCGTATCTCACTTTTGAGCAGGTGGAGACGGAGGTTCGTGCGAAGAACGCGGCGCTGGCGGGCGAGGTGGAGGATGCGTTCGCCGCCCTGCGCGCGCGCGCCGCTGCAGGCGCGGACACGAGAGAGCTGGGCGCGATCTACGCGCGCCTGCTCTCGAGTCTCGAGCGCGCTGAGCGGCTCGTGGCCGACCGGGGCTCTCCGGCGAACCTGTTCATGTCGTCGTTCGTGCTGCTCTTGCGCGAGGGCTTCGAGGCGATCCTCATCATCGCGGCACTGACGACCTTCCTGGCGAAGGCGGGCGCAACCGAGCGACGCCGTCACGTGGCGCAGGGCACCTGGGCCGCCCTCGCGGCGAGCGCCGTGACAGCCGTGATCATCAAGGTGCTGTTCCAGATCACGCCCGGCCAGCGTGAGGCGCTCGAAGGAATCACCCTGCTGCTCGCGACTGCTGTGCTCTTCTACGTGAGCTACTGGTTGCTGTCAAAGATCGAGGCGGCCAAGTGGAACGCCTTCGTGGAGAATCGGATGGCGGGGGCGCTGTCGGCTGGCTCCGGGTTCGCGTTGTCGTCAGTGGCGTTCCTCGCGGTGTATCGCGAAGGCTTCGAAACGATCCTGTTCTACATGGCGCTGTTCACTGCGGCCGGCGCGGGTGGGACGGCCGCGGTGGTCGGCGGGATGCTGGTGGGCGCGCTGGCGCTCGTGGTCCTCTACGTGGCCATCAAGCGCTTCGGCGTGAGGGTTCCGCTCAAGCCGTTCTTCGCGATCACGAGCGCGATGCTCTATTACTTGGCTTTCGTGTTCGCGGGCAAAGGGATCGCCGCCCTGCAGGAGGCGGGGATCGTGCACACGAGGGTCGTCGAATGGGCGCCGCGGATTCCGGTCTTCGGGATCTACCCCACCGTGCAATCCTTGTCCTTGCAGCTCCTGCTGATTGTCCTGCTGATCGTCGCGGTGGTGTGGCTGCAACGCAGCCGGCTCTCTGCCGGCGAGCAGCGCCGCCGACCGTCCTTTCCCTAGCGGTTCCTTCACGACGGCTGGGCCTTGCGGTCGACCTCGAGGGCAACCGGGGCCGCCGCGGCGCTGGGGTCCGGCGCGCGGAGCTGCTGCATGATGACGAGCCCCACGAGGATGAGCCCGAGGCTCGTTGCCTGGGCCAGGGTGAGCGGGCCCAGCAAGCGGTCGTCCTTGGCGCGCACGAACTCGATGAGGAACCGCTCGGCGCCCGCCAGTACGAGGTAAACGCCGAAGCGCCAGCCCATGCCGCGCGGGCGGTCGCGCAGCCGCCACAGCCACCAGAAGGCGGCCAGCATCAGCACGGTCTCGTAGATCTGCGTGGGGTGCACGGCGACGACGTCGAGCGGGTCCGTCCCGGCCGGGAACGCGACGCCCATGTGTTCCAGGCTCGCCACCGTCGAGGGGGGCTGCCCGTCCGGGAACTTCATCGCCCAGGGGAGCGTGGACGGGATGCCGTAGTCGTCGTTCACGAGGAAGCAGCCCACCCGTCCGAGGGCGTAGCCGACCGCGAGCGGGGCAGCGGTGAGCTCCATCGTCCAGCGCGCCGGCACGCCCTTGCGCCAACCGTTCAGCAGCACGGCCACGACGCCGCCCAGGAATCCGCCGTACCACACAAACCCGCCGCGCTGGAACAGCGGGCCCCCCGTGAGGGCCACGTACCAGAGCTTCGCACCGATGATCCCGCCGATCACCGCGGCGAAGACGATGTCCGTCGCGTACTCCTCGTTGAGCCGTCGGTGCCGCAGGTCGACCTGGATGGTCCACCCCGCCATGATGAACCCGACCATCATCATCAGCCCGTATCCAGTGATCTCGCGCAGGCAGAACAGGCCGGGGATGCCGAGGCAGAACGGCAACTGGATCGTGAATGGATCAATCATCATGGGCGCGGGATGTGGG
>JBOHSI010000007.1:0-7530 GCA_050733055.1 Gemmatimonadales bacterium | reverse complement strand
TACCGATACCCTGCAATCGTGCCCAGTAGCTGGGCGAGGGGTTCCGGCAACGGCACGCTCGGATCCCCTTCATGCGTGAGAACGACCCTGCGATGCCGTCCCTGCTCGTCCTCGATCTCGATTTCGTACCGGAACATGTCCGCCCCGATGGGCTGATCTCGCGCTGCGGCCTCAAGGCGCTCGAGGTTCGCCACCCGATCTCGCACCTGCGCAGCCGCGTCCGCGCCGAGGCTGCTCGTATCTATGGTGCCGAGCTCCTCGATGGCGCCTGCAAACCCGCCCGAGCGGGTGATCTTGATGATCACGATTCCGTCCCTCTTCAACGGGCGAGGTGAGAGCCGCGCCGCAGGCCCGCGGCGCGGCTCCCCGTGCTTTTACTTGAACGCGTTCTTCAGCTCGACGACCTCATCGGCGAGCAGCTCTACATCGGGGATCGTGACGCCTTCCTCGGAGAGTTTCTGCCGGTCCGCATCGAGCTTCTTCTGATCCCGGGCGTACTCCGGTAGCTGCATGGTACCGCAGCAGCCTGCGCGATCCTGCGCGCCCATGAGCGACGGGTGATCGGCGTGCGCCGGGGTGAGCTCGGCCTTATCCTCCTTCCGATCGGCGAAGCCAGGGTTCTGCCAGTCGATCTTGCCCATCGCGATCGCGAGCGGAGTCTCCGCCGCGACGACCTCCCGCACTGCGAACCGGTCGTAAATGAACGTGCGATAGATCCGGGGGTCGTTCTGCTCCTTGGAGATCCTCAGCATCGCGTTCACCACGTCCACATACGTGGCCCCCACCAGCGGCGCCTTGACCAGCGCATTCATGAGGAGGCTCGAGAGGTGCTGGCTGACCTCGAGTAACACCCGGGCCGGATCCTTCGTCCTGCCCTGGCGGATTCTCTCGAACCTGAAGATGTCGGCCAGGATATCGTAGATCGCGCCGGTGAAGACCTGCGAGATCGCGTGCACCTCGTTACTCACCTGGCTGAGCTTCAGGTCGTTGTCCGCATTGCGCAGGCCCGTGCTCCTCCCCAGCACCGCGCCGAACTGCTCGGCCAGCGCGGCGAGGAAGTTCTTCGCGTGGAGATCGGCCTTCGTGATAGCGATCACGGCCTCGGCCTGGTCGAGTTGCGACAGTGCGAGGAACACGGCCGCCAGGTCGCCGAAGGACTCGTGGAGACCCCCGGTTTGCGGCGGGTTGTTGGTGCCCAACCAGCCAGGCTTCAAGCCGTCGAGAATCGCGTGCCCCGTTTCGTGGGCCACGATGTCGAGGGAGCGACACGTAAACACCGGTTCCGGCGCGCCGCTCGGCGTAAAGTAGAAGAACTTGAGCGCCTTCTGGTTCCTGCTATAGTAGGCGTTCGGAGTGACCCCCGCCCGGGGATAAGCCGTGAGGACCTCGGTGTTGCCGTTCGCGTTCCAGGCCCACGGGATCGCCACTCCTCCTTCTGCCCGCTCGAACATGGTCAGCGTCTGCCGGACGACGGCGAACGTATGGGCGCAGTCTCCCTCAGGCGTGTCCGCCGGGAAGAGGAAATCGCCATCCAAATTGCGGGTGACGGGTGTGGTGCCTGGCAAGTTGGTGTCCACTCGGGCGTCCCTCGGTCCGTTGACCACCAGCGAGGGAATGAACGTCAGCCGGCGCCCAAGTTCTCCCACGGACGGGTCCTGCTTCCAAATGAAGAACCGGGACCCAGCAATGGGCGGGATCGGCTTCGGGACTGGAATCAGTGTCGGCAGGGGAACTGCTCGCCGGGCTCTCAGCGTTTCGACGAACTCCGCAGTCGGCTCCGGTGCAAACGGTTCAAGCACGGCTGTTCTTCCCACTGGGAAGCGCCGCAGGTAGGAGAAATCCGCCCCTTCCGGGTCTTCCCGGCGCCGCCAGGGCGGGACATGAGTGCGCGGGTAAAGGTCGACGGCTCGCATAGTGCGCTCCTTTCAAGCCGCTAGCAACCTCCGCGTCTGTCACTTGCGGCCCGAAACTGCTGCAGGCGGCAGGCACACGGGGACAGCTCGCGTACCGAATAGTGTGGCAGGGAATGACGCAAGCTCGCGCGGTCGGGGGGACCGCGCGGAAACGGTGGGATTACAAGCCGAGGTGGGAGGCGCATCCGCTCCCCTACTACTGTTCGCTCTGCACTACCCTAGCTCCCCTTCGGGGAGCGGGCCGGCACCAAGGGCTCACTGATAAGTTGCCATCAAGGACTGTGAACGGCTAGGGGGCCTTTGCGGCACCAGGGGGTGGTCTTGCGACTCTATGAGCCCGAACTTCGGTCACGTCCTGAGCGTGACCGCACTCGACTTTGGCCAGCGCCTGTGCGTAAAGGTCGAAGGCCTGCTCGTCCGTTGCTCGCGCGCGTCGCCACCGTCGCCGCGCCCGACCTTCACTCCGGCAACGCGGTGCCGCAGCGCACGGGCGTGCGGGCGCCGAGTGGGTGAGCACGCCGATCGAGATCAGTGCCGCCCCCGCTTCCGAGCGGGTCATGAGCCACTGTGCGACTCCGGGGAAAACGCGTGTGAGGAGGGTGCCGGCGCCGGCGCCCATCGTGCGTCCGCGGGGCTCATCGTGCGTCCGCGGGGCTTCTGGGATCGTCTGCGCCGAGGCCGATGACGAGGTGACCGCGTAGTCACATCGCTCGTGCCAACGCCGGCTTTACTGGCTGGCGTCGGCCGGGGCTCACGTCGCGTAACTCGTTAGAAGAATCAAAGGCCGTCACCGGTGAGCGAGCGCCGTCTCGTCTGCGAGGCTTGCCTTGCCAGGCTTGCGAGTTTCGGGTGCTAGATTTGCCAGAATCGCACCAGGCGGGGAAATGCTGCGCGACCTGTGGGAGTATCTCAAAGCCGTGGCCCGCCACTGGTCGGCACTTGTGACCGGGGCGGCCATTACGCTTGCGCTGGGCATCTTGCCGGAGGTTTCGGGCATCCGGGTGCCTCCGTGGGCCTGGCAGGTGGCCCTAGGCATTGCCGTTCCGTGGGCTGGATTCCTTGCTTGGCGTGATGAGTACAAGAAGGCCACGGAACTCACTGCGAAGCCCCAGCTTCGTGTGGGCCTTAGTCACTGGGACCGTGCCCAGATCAGGCACCATCGCATTGAAGTTCGCAACGATGGCCCGGGGAGTGCTCAAAACGTCCAGGTCTTGCTGCTCGGAATCGAGCCGCGCCCCAAGGACGCCACTGCTCGGTGCGCCTTCCCGTATCGGGTCCCGAACAGCGCGGGGGACGTTGGGGCCTGGACCATCAACAAAGGCCAGACCGAGTACTTCGATCTCGCGGCTTCCTGGCCAAGCGGTGACGGGCGCCGCATCGTCGAAGGCCTGGACGGGCCAGAACACGGGCCGCCGAGGCAGTCGCCCGGAAAGTGGCGGCTTTCGATGGACGACGACGAGGAATGGCGTGTCCGTCTTCAAATCTCAGGCGGGAACATTGATGCGCAGGAGCTTGTGGTCTCCGTTCATCCGGAGGAGCATAAGCGCCTGCTGATGGACCTTCACCCAGCATGAAGGGGATGCTGGGGACCGACTAACTCTGCGGGCGATTCTTCATACGCGGGGTCTTCCGACTTTCCCCCTGAGGAACAACGATGACTGAATCCAACCGCGAGTTGGCGGTCGTCCGGAGGAGTGGAAGTCGTTGGAATACCTGCGAGTAGTCTCTGATGGTCTGTGATGCTGCGCCGACTCCATCCGCCGGCGCTCTGCGCCAAGCAGGCGGCGAATATCGACCACCTCAGCCGGGGGCGGCTCACGCTCAACTGGTGTCGTCGTGGTGGGCCGATGAGGCCCGGTAGTACGGCGTGGAGTTCGATCGGCACGACGCCCGCTACGCGCGCACCAAACGGGCAAGCCAGCCCCGAGCACTGTTGGTATTCAACCGGATGGCGCGTCGAGAATTGGGACTCTCGCGAGGCTGAGTAGCGGGAGCGCGCAGCGCCAGCGCCCTTTTTTGGACGCCCGGTCGACACCTCGTCAGCGTTCCCCAGTGGGATCCGCGTCACATCACAAATCTGCTCTCTACACGAGGGGGAGACGCCGTGCGACCCCTTCACCCGTCACGCGATTGAGCGGAACCGTGTAGCTCGGGCGCGATCGTTGCCGAACCAGAGGAGGGTCTCCACCACGATGACAGCCCTTGAGGGAGAGGCCGACCGGAGCCCCTGGCTGGGTGGACACGCCCGAACGGACGTGTCCAGCGCTTGACCAGACGCTTCAGCGCGCCGGGGAGCCGGAGCTGGCCGCGCCATTAGTCCTTGTGGCAAACGTTGCGGCAAAGCGCGCTCCAATCTCAAGTGGGCGCCAAGGTTAGCCTCCGCGCGGAGGATGACCAATCCTCTGAGCGGTCGGCGCCCTGCACCCAGCGGCAAGCTTCGGCTACGGGGATTGGACGGGCAGTGCCTGGGGTTCCGGGGCGCTTGCCAGAAGAGCCCGCGATACGGCACGGCAGTGGAGGGGACAAATCGTAACGGTGAAAGGGTCGGCGCGCCGGTGGGCACGCCCGCTCAGGCGACGTCTACGGAGCCAGACGAGGGAATCCATCGGACCACACGCGCATCGAGCTTTTCAGGGCCGGCGAGACTTGTCGTCAGGTATGGACCGCGAGGCGGCCAGGATCTGGCTTGCCGTCGGCGAGAGCCGGATCTATAGTGGGCGTCCGACAAAGGGAGGTCTTACGCCGTCGCCCGCCGCCCTCGTCGTCTTCGCTCTGATCTCGTTGCCACCCGATAGCGTCCCGTCGGCCGCCTCCATCCAGCCCAATGACAACCGTCGGTCGGCGGGCCAGTTGCGCCACGGCGTCCTCACCGTGGCCCTCGAGGCACGCAAGGGAACGTGGCACCCTGAAGGCGAGGCGGGCCCCAGGCTCGAGCTCGAGGCGTTCGGCGAAGCGGGCGGCGCGCTCCAGATCCCGGGTCCGCTGATCCGCGTCCGCGCGGGCACGGAAGTCCGGGTCTTGCTTCGCAACGCGCTGGAACGGCCGCTCCTCGTGCGCGGGCTTCACGACCGATCGGGAGCGAGCGCCGACTCGGTGGACCTCGGCCCCGGGGAGGTCCGCGACCTCCGGTTCCGCGTGACGATGCCCGGGACCTACTACTACTGGGGCCGCACGGTTGGCGACCGCCGCGGCCTCGCCCGGACCGACGACAGCCAGCTCATCGGCGCGCTGATCGTGGACCCGGCCGCGGCCGCGCCCGCCCAGGACCGCATTCTCCTCATCAGCTCATGGGTGCACCCTGCCGACACGGCGCTCCCGCTCGGTCGCCGCCGTGAGGTGTTGGCGATCAATGGCGGCTCCTGGCCGCACACCGAGCGGCTGATTCACGGCGTCGGCGACTCCGTGCGGTGGCGGGTGCTCAACGGGAGCGTCCGGCTCCACACGATGCACCTGCACGGATTCTACTTCTGGGTCGAGAGCCGCGGGACCTCCGAGCGCGACACGGTTTACGGCGCGGGCGAGCGGCGGCTCGCCGTCACCGAATTCATGGCCGCCGGCACGACGATGTCCCTTCTCTGGGTGCCGACGCGACCGGGCAACTGGCTGTTCCACTGCCACCTGTTGGCTCACATCGCGCCGCAGATACGCCTGCCCCACGCACGCCCTGGGACGCCGGCTGGTGCGGGCGCCCACGGCCGCATGGGGACGACCAGCCACGCATTCGAGGGTATGGCGGGGCTCGTCATGGGGATCGAGGTCGTCCCCCGGGGCGAGCGGGTCACCGAGAGCTTGGCCCAGGCGCGCCGCACGCTGCGGCTGTTCGCCCACAAGCGCGCCCGGTACTTCGGCGAGGCGGCGGGCTATGGATACGTGCTCCAGGAAGGTCCCTCGCCCCCGGCAGCCGACTCGATCCGGATTCCGGGGTCGCCGATCGTGCTGCAGCGCGGCGAGCCCGTGGACATCACCGTCGTGAACCGCACCGATGAACCGGTCTCCGTGCACTGGCACGGAGTCGAGGTCGAGAGCTACTACGACGGCGTGGCGGACTGGAGCGGGAGCCCGGGCCGCACCGCGCCGCTGATCGCGCCTGGGGACTCCTTCGTGGTCCGGTTCACGCCCGACCGGGCCGGGACCTTCATCTATCACACTCACCAGGACGAGAGCCTCCAGCTCTCGTCGGGACTCTACGGGCCCCTGGTGGTGCTGGCGCCCGGGGCGTCGTACGACGCGGCGACCGATCTCGTCTTCCTGGTGGGGCGCGGTGGCCCGGGCCTCGAGGCGCCGCCGCTCCTCAACGGCAGCACGGCGCCGGGGCCGCTCGATTGGAAGGTGGGTGCGACCTACCGGCTCCGCTTCATCAACATCACGCCGAACGACGTGGAGCACATCGCGCTGCTGCGGGACTCGACGGTGCAGGCGTGGCGCGCGTTCGCCAAGGACGGCGCCGACCTGGCCGCCCAGCAGGCCACCGTCCGGCGCGCCGGAGTGCTTCTGGGCCCGGGCGAAACCTACGACTTCGAGTTCACGCCGAGCGTCGCTGCGGATTTCTCGCTCGTGGCGACGATCCGGTCGCGCGACAGGACGATCGGGACGATCCGCGTGCCTATCCGGGCTCGGTAGAGACGCGCGATCAACACCCTTGCGCGGGCCGATCGCGGAGCGGCCCGGCGGTACGGACATGCCGAGCTTCGGCCAGGGCGAGCCGGACGCCGGGCAGAAGAAGCGGCCTGACCCTCGAAGCAGCGGACATGGAGACGTCCGCGGGCGCTCGGTGTTTGCCGTTCTGTTTGCCGGTCAGCGCCCGCCGATGTGGTCAAATGCGGTGACTAAGTGCCAGCGCCGGAGCACAAAACGAGGGGGCCGCACGGGCCCCTGCGTCCTTTCAATCCTCGGTTCTTGACATTCCCGAGCAGGGTCGAAGCTACCGTGCGATCGCGGGCAGGCTCAACGATCCCCTCGACCTCGTGATCGATCCGCGTTAACCCGCATGACGCTGGCCCGGGTGGACACGTCGGGACGGGCGTGTCCACGCGGCCTCGCCTCCCGAGCAGTGGGCTAGCCTGGCCGGTTGCCGTCACTCATCGATTGGCCTTCGCAGCTCGGGGGGTAGTGGTGCGAGCTCGCGCACCGCGGCCACGATCTCGCCGATCGTAACCGGGCGGCGCAACACTCTGTCCCAACCACCGGGGGGCGGCGCGCCCGCTCCGGCCTGGACGAGGAGGAAGCGGCTCCCGGGGTACTGAGCCCGTGCCGCCTCGAGCAGCGCCGGCACGGCCGCCGTGCAGTCGTCCACAATCACCAGTCGCACCGGACCGCGGTCTCCCGCCACGGCTGGCTGGTGCAGCCCGCTGGCGAGGCTGCTCGCCCCGGTCGCGTCGTAACCCGCCTCGCGCAGTTCGGCGCGTAGCAGCGTGCGGAAGGGTTGCTCTGCGGATGCGATGAGAACGCGCAGCGGGTGCATGTTTGCCAGCCTTCATCATGCGCTGCACCTTTGGCCTGCGTCCATCCCGAGAGGACCGCATGCCGCACGGTTCTGAGATCACTCGTCGGGCGTTCCTGGAGCTGGGCGCCGGCGCCGGGCTCGCCGCCGTCGCGGGCGTGAGCTGCCGGGCGGCCG
>JBOHSI010000006.1:0-4393 GCA_050733055.1 Gemmatimonadales bacterium | reverse complement strand
GTGTACGATCCCGAAGCGGTCGAGACCCGGTGGCAAAAGCTCTGGGCCGAGCGCCGCACGAATGAGCCGGACCTGGACCAGCCGGCGCGCCCGTTCTACAACCTCATGATGTTCCCCTACCCCTCGGCCGAAGGGCTGCACGTGGGGAACATGTTCGCCTTCACCGGCGCGGACATCTACGGACGCTTCAAGCGCCTCCAGGGGTTCGCGGTGTTCGAGCCGATCGGCTTCGACGCCTTCGGGATCCACTCGGAGAATTACGCGCTCAAGGTGGGGACGCATCCGGCCACCCTGATTCCCCAGAACATCGAGAACTTCCGGCGCCAGCTGCGGCGCTTCGGCGGCATGTACGACTGGCGCCACGAGCTGTCCACGACCGACCCCTCGTACTACAAGTGGACGCAGTGGATCTTCCTCCAGCTCTTCAAGGCGGGGCTCGCGTTCCGGAAGCAGGGGGCCGTCAACTGGTGCCCGAAGGACATGAGCGTCGTCGCGAACGAGCAGGTGATCAATGGCTACTGCGAGCGCCACCCCGACACGAAGGTCGAGCAGCGCTTCCTCGAGCAGTGGTTTTTCGCGATCACGCAGTACGCCGAGCGGCTGCTCAAGAACCTCGATCGGCTCGACTGGTCCGACTCGACGCGGACGCTACAGCGGAATTGGATCGGCCGGAGCGAGGGAACGGAGCTCGTGTTCGAGACGCCCAGCGGCGCGAAAATCCCCGTGTTCACGACCCGGCCCGACACGGTGTTCGGCGCGACCTACATGGTGCTCGCCCCCGAGCATCCGCTTGTCGATACCCTCATCGCGGAGGAGCAGCGCCCCGCCGTCAATGCCTACCGGCGCGAGGTGCAGGAAAAGGACATCGTATCGCGCAAGGTGGGCGACAAGGCGAAGACCGGCGTGTTCCTCGGCTCCTACGCCCGCAACCCCGCGACCGGCGAGGCGATTCCCCTCTGGATCGCCGACTACGTGCTCATGGAATACGGCACGGGAGCCATCATGGCCGTGCCGGCGCACGACAAGCGCGACTTCGAGTTCGCGACGGCTTTCCAGCTCCCGATCCGCCGGGTGGTGCACTCGGACGAAGCGCTCCCCAGCGTCACCGAGGGCGGCGTGATGGTCAACTCCGGGCAGTTCGACGGCCTGCCGTGCTGTGAGGCGCAGAAGAAGATCGTGGCGTGGCTCCGGGAGCGGGGGCTCGCCACGCCGCAGGTGCAGTACCGCCTGCACGACTGGTGCATCTCGCGCCAGCGCTACTGGGGGCCGCCGATCCCGATCATCCACTGCGACCGCTGCGGGCCCGTCGGTGTGCCGGAGCGCGACCTCCCGGTAGTGCTCCCGCTCATCGAGGACTTCCGCCCGGACGCTTCCGGTGTGAGCCCCCTCGCCCGCCACCAGGAGTGGTACTTCGTGAAGTGCCCCCAGTGCGGAGCGCAGGGGCGGCGCGAGACGGACGTGTCCGACACGTTCCTCGACTCAGCGTGGTACTTCCTGCGCTACCCGTCCACCGAGTTCGACGACCGGCCCTGGGACGAGCAGCGCACGAAGACTTGGCTCCCCGTGACGACCTACATCGGCGGGAACGAGCACGCCGTGCTCCACCTCCTGTACTCCAGATTCGTGACGATGGCGCTGCAGCAGCTCGGGCACGTGCATTTCGAGGAGCCATTCCCCAAACTCCGGGCCCACGGGCTGATCATCAAGGACGGCGCCAAGATGTCCAAGTCACGCGGCAACGTGGTGATCCCCGATGCCTACATCCAGAAGTGGGGCGCGGATACGTTCCGGATGTACCTCATGTTCCTCGGCCCCTTCCAGGAGGGCGGCGACTTCCGGGAGGAGGGCATCACGGGGATCCGGCGCTTTCTCGACAAGGTGTGGCAGCTCGCGCACGAGGCGGCGCTGACCCCGGGTCCGAGCCCCGGTCTCCCCGCCGCCGTCGCGCGGAAGCTCCACCAGACGATCCGCAAGGTCACCGCGGACACCGAGAGCCTCGACTACAACACCGCGATCGCGGCGATGATGGAGTACGTAAACCTGGTGCGGGAGCACGGAGCAGGGGGCAGGCAGGCCGCCGAGCCCTTGCTCGTCATGCTCGCGCCGTACGCGCCGCACGTGAGCGAGGAGCTGTGGGAGGCGCTCGGCCACGACCGCACGATCTTCACGGCCGCCTGGCCCAGCTTCGACGCGCGGCTCGCCGCCACGGGCGACGTGGAGATCGTGGTGCAGGTGAACGGCAAGGTACGCGGTCGGCTCACGGTGTCGCCTGGGGCCACCGAGGCTCAAGTCCTCGAGCTGGCCCTGAAGGACGAATCGGTGAGGAAGTTCGTCGACGGCCAGCCGGTCCGGAAGACCGTCTATGTGCAGGACAGGTTACTGAACCTCGTGGTGTAAGTGACGGGAGTAGGGAGCGGGGAGCGGTACCTTCCGATGCACCCCAAGGTACCGCTCCCGCTCCCCGCTCCCGCCTTTAGAGGATCTTCTGCAATCGGTCGCCGACGAAGTACCCCACGACGGCCACCCCGAGTCCGACGACGAACATGTCGATCCCGCTGCGAATCACGCCCCGGCCGGTGAAGAAGCTGCGCGCCGCGCCGACCGCGAAGTGGGACAACATGGCGATCGTGAAGGACGCCCAAGCAGCCGCGGGCCCGGTGACCACGAAGAACGGCGCCACGGGGATGAACGCCCCGATGGCCGTGGCGGTTCCGGTCACCCACCCCTCCTTGAACGGCGTGGCGTGCGCTTGGCCGATCTTCAGCTCCTCGCGCACCTGCTCGCCCAGGGCCCGCTGCGGGTCGCGCATCACCTCTGCCGCCAGCTGGCGCGCCATCCCCGGCTCGATTCCCTTCGCCTGATAGACCAGCGCGAGCTCGTCCTGCTCCACCTCCGGCATCAGGCGGATCTCTTCCTGCTCCATCGCGATCTCGTGGGCGTTCACGTCCTGCTCGCTCTTCGCCGCGAGATACCCCGAAGCCCCCATCGAGAGCGCGTCGGCAATCATCCCGGCGAACCCCGACACCATCACGATCTGCGGTGTCACTTCGGCGCCGAGCACTCCTGCCACGAGCCCGAAGTTCGCCGTAAGGCCGTCGTTGAACCCGTACACGACGTTGCGCAGAAAGCCCCCGGACCCGGTTTTGTGCCAGGGCTCGCTTCGCTCGCCCGCGAGGTCCGCCAGGGTCTCGGCGTGCGCCGCGGATTCCTTGGCCAGCTGCAGCGACACTGCGCGCGCGTCGTCGAGGCGGGACTGCTTGTGGAGGTCCATATAGCCCTTGACCTCTTGCCCTTCCTCCCGCAGCAAGAGCGGCAGCAGGTAACCGGGTCCGAACCGGCGCCCGACCCATGCCCGTAGACGCGCGTTCAGAGAGGGCCGCGGCCGCCGGGTCACAGGGTGCCCGCGCTCGGCGAGGAGCTTCTCCCACATCTGCGTGTGGCGCTCCTCCACACCCGCGAGCTTGACGTAGATCTCCTTCTTCTTCGGGTCGGGTTCCTGGCCCGCTAGGACCAGGTACAGGTAGGCGGCGTCGCATTCGTCCTGCCAGTGGTGCAGCCAGGAGCGGAGCGTGGCGTTGTCCACGGCGGCCATAGGGTTCAAAGATATGGGGTGAGGTGGCAAGTTACTAGGCACCAATCGGTTATGGGAACGGGAAGCGGAACCCTCAGCAGCACTGTCACGTGCGGCCCCCTGCTCCCTGCTCCCTGCTCCCGAGAGCGGCGACGCTTTGCCCGCGATTCGCATCTTAGGTTCAGGAGATGACCATCTCGCTCGCCGTTCCCGACGTCGTGGTCGCGCGCGCCCGGTCGGGTGACCTGGAAGCGCTGGAAGCCCTGTACCGGGCGTTCGAGACGCCGGTATACCACCTCGCGCTCCACATCCTCCGGAATCCCGAAGACGCCGAGGATGTGCTCCAGGAAACGTTCCTCGAAGTTGTGCGCAGCATCCAACAGTACCGGGGGGAGGGACACCTGTGGGGCTGGGTCCGGCGCATCGCCGCCTCGAAAGCGCTGATGCGGATCCGCCGCAACCAGGTGCGGGCGACCGAGGAACTCCACGAGGAGGCGGCTGGTGACTCCGGACGGGACGGCGCGGTGCCCGCGCGCATCGACCTGGAGCGCGCATTCGAGCAGCTGAGTGAGACTTCGCGGGCCGTGGTGTGGTTGCACGATGTTGAGGGTTACACGCATGAGGAGATCGCGGAACTGATGGGTAGGACGGTGAGCTTTTCGAAGTCGCGGCTGGCGCGCGCGCACACGCGGCTGCGGCGGATGCTGGGCAAGGAAGGGGCGGCACCATGATGCACTGCACGATGGACGATCTGCTGGCGTTGCAGGCCAACGAAGGGTCCGTGTGGGCGAAGCGGCATGCCGACACGTGCCCGGCGTGCCG
>JBOHSI010000005.1:0-7057 GCA_050733055.1 Gemmatimonadales bacterium | reverse complement strand
CGGTTCCTGGCGCTGTCGCTCGACGGCGAGGGGCGGCCGATTCCGATCGTGAACACCGATCCGGCGACTCTGCTGCTGCTCGAGTCGCTCGATCCCGAGCGGACCCGCGCCCTCGTGGATCCCGTCATGCGCCCCTATCCGATCGGGCTGCTGGTCGAGAACTTGGGCCCAGTGGTGGCCAACGATGCCTATGCCGTTCCCGAGGTGTGGGAGAGCTTCCGCCGCGACGCCTATCACGCGCCGACCGTCGTGTGGGGGCGGGAAGTGAATGTGCTGCTCGCCGGCCTGGCGCTGCAGCTCCGAGGCGCCGATGTAGGGGCGCAGCCTGCTGCGCCCCTACTTGAGGACGCGTTGCGCCGGACGACCGATGCCGTGGAGCGGTCCGGGTTCCGGCACGCCGAACTGTGGAGCTACCGAATCGAGCACGGACGACTGGTCCCGTCGCGCTACGGCACCGGCTCGGACGTGCAGCTGTGGAGCCTGACCGACCTCGCCGTCCAATACCTCCTCAACGGCCGAAAACCATGACCAACCTGCACGCTGTCGACATCCTCGTCATCGCCGCCTACTTCCTCGTGCTGCTCGGGATCGGGTACTGGGCGGCGCGGCGCGAGAAGCTCGAAAGCGCCGACTTCTTCCTGGCGAGCCGCGACGTGGGCTGGCTCGCCATCGCGGGCAGCCTGTTCGCCTCCAACATCGGCAGCGAGCACCTGGTGGGTCTCGCCGGCACAGGGGCGGCGAGCGGGCTCGCCGTCGGGCACTTCGAGTGGCTGGCGTGCCTGATCCTGCTGCTCCTGGCTTGGGTGTTCGCGCCGTTCTACCTGCGGAGCGGCGTCTACACCATGCCCGAGTTTCTCGAGCGGCGCTACAACGCGGCTACGCGCTGGTACCTCACGACGGTGTCGGTCATCGGCTACGTGCTCACCAAGATCAGCGTGACGCTGTTCGCGGGGGCCATCGTCGTGAAGGCCGTCACCGGGCTCGACATCTGGACGGGCGCCGCGGTGTTGGTGATCGTGACCGGCCTGTACACGGTGGCCGGCGGCCTGCGCGCGGTGATCTATACCGAGCTGATGCAGACATTCGTGCTCATCATCGGCTCGGCCGCGCTCGTGGTCGTGGGGTTGGGGGCCGTGGGCGGCTGGAGCGGACTGGAAGCGCGCGTGCCTCCGGGCTTCTTCTCGATGTGGAAGCCCGCGAACCATCCCCAGTTCCCCTGGACCGGCATTGTGTTCGGCGCGCCGATCCTGGGCGTGTGGTATTGGTGCACCGACCAGTACATCGTGCAGCGGGTGCTCGCGGCGCGGAACCTGGCCGAGGCCCAGCGGGGCACGATCGTGGCGGGCTTCTTGAAGATCCTGCCGGTCTTCATCTTCGTGCTCCCCGGGGTGATCGCGGCGGCGCTGTACGACGACATCCGCGGCGGCGCGGCGGACCAGGCGTATCCCGCGCTCGTCACACGCCTGCTGCCCGCGGGGCTCAAGGGCCTCGTGCTCGCCGGGATGCTGGCGGCGCTGATGAGCTCCCTCGCCTCCGTCTTCAACTCCTGCTCGACGTTGCTCACCTGGGACGTGTACCGGAAGCTCCGGCCCGGCGCCAGCGAGCGGCAGCTCGTGACCGTGGGGCGGCTTACCACGGGCGTTTTGGTGGTGCTCGGCCTCCTCTGGATCCCATTCATGAAGTACATCTCGCCGCAGCTCTACATCTATCTCCAGAGCGTGCAGGCCTACATCGCCCCGCCGATCGCGGCCTGCTTCCTGCTCGGCCTGTTCATTCGGCGGCTCAACGGAACGGGCGCCATGGCCTCGCTGTGTACCGGGTTCGTGCTCGGCGCGCTGCGCCTGGTGCTCGAGCTGACGCGATCCGGCCTCGCGCCCGGGAGCGTGTGGGCGTGGATCGCCGGGATCAACTTCCTGCACTTCGCCGTGCTCCTGTTCGTCGTATGCACCGCGATTCTCGTCGGTGTCAGCCTCGTGACCGCCCCGCCCGCGCCCGCTCGGATCACCGGGCTGACGTATGGAATGCGGGAGGCGGCCGCGATCCCGGTCCCCGCGGGCCCACGATACCTCAACCTCTGGCTGTCCGTCGCGCTCGCCGCCGCCATCGGCGTGTTGTGGATCCTGTTCCGGTGAGGTGACGTTGGTCGGTCCCATGGTTCGCGTCGCTCGCCATGTGCCGGCGCCCGTCATCGGGCTCGTCACAGCGCTTGCTCTGGCGGCCGGATGCCGGACCGGCACGCCCGCGGCGCGCTACGACCCCGCGCGCGACCTCGGGGCCCTGTTCCAGGACGTGCAGCTTTCGGGGATCTTCGAGGACTCCAAGACGTTCGTCGACGCCCGGCCGCTCGGCGCTCCGGCCGAGATCGCCGCGCGGTACGCCGCCTCGGGCATTCCGGCGGGGGGTGGTAACCTGAGGGCTTTCGTGGAGCAGCACTTCGAGCTGCCCCGGCCGGTCGGAGAAGGCTTCCGCACGGACCCTTCCCGGAGCATGGAGGAGCATATTCGCGCGCTCTGGCCGGTGCTGACGCGCCCACCCGACACCCCGGACGCGCGCTCGCCCCGTTCCGTCGGGGAACGGGGCTCGTCGCTGATCCCGCTCCCGCGGGCGTACGTCGTCCCGGGCGGCCGCTTCCGCGAGGTCTACTACTGGGACTCGTACTTCACGATGCTTGGGCTCATTGAAAGCGGCCGCACGGATCTCGCGCGGAGCATGCTCGACAATTTCGCTCACCTGATCAAAACGGTCGGGCACATTCCGAACGGCAACCGCACGTACTACCTCTATCGAAGCCAGCCGCCGTTCTTCGCCGCCATGGTCGGGCTCTACGCTCGGGCCACGGATACCCTGCAGGCGTTGCACTACCTCGATGCGTTGGAGGCGGAGCACGCCTTCTGGATGAATGGAGCGGAGCGCGTCGCGCCGGGCCAAACGTACCGCCGCGTTGTGAGGCAGCCTGACGGATCGTTGCTCAACCGCTACTGGGACGACCGGCCCGAGCCCAGGCCGGAGTCGTACCGCCCGGACTACCAACTGGGTCAGACGCTCCCCGAGGCGCGCCGCGAGGTGTTCTATCGGAACGTGCGAGCCTCGGCCGAAAGCGGCTGGGACTTCTCGAGTCGGTGGATGCGTGACCCGTCCGATCTCCGGACGCTGGAAACGACGGCGTTGATCCCGGTGGATCTCAATAGTCTCCTCTATCACGCTGAGCGGACGATCGCGGCGCTCCGAGCGTTCCGTGGGCGCGCCGGCGACGCGGAGGTCGCGCTGCAGTTCACTCGGCAGGCCGAGGACCGTCGTCAGGCGCTGCTCTCGATCGCGTACGATCCTGTCGGCGGGTTCTTCTACGACGTCCGCTGGAAGAGCGGCGAGCGCGTGAGGGACCGCCCCACGCTCGCGGCTGCCGCTCCGCTCTATTTCGGGCTGGCCACCGACGAGCAGGGCCGTCGCGTGGCCGCGCGCCTCGAGCGGGACTTCTTGAAGCCCGGCGGGTTCGTCACGACCCTGATCGCCTCAGGTCAGCAGTGGGACGCGCCCAACGGATGGCCGCCCTTGCAGTGGCTGGCGATCGAGGGGGTTCGCCGTTACGCGCGCGCGGACCTGGCTGATGCCGCCCGCGAACGCTGGCTCGCCCTGAACCGGCAAACCTACCGCTCGACGGGGAAGATGACGGAGAAGTACGACGTCGCGAACCTGAAGCGGCGAGCCGGCGGGGGAGAGTACCCGACGCAGGACGGGTTCGGCTGGACCAACGGCGTTGCGCTGGCTCTCGCCGCGCAGCAGCGGACGGGCACCCTGCCGCGTTAGTCCGCCTTCGGAGCGCTCGAACACGGGTTAGGCGGGCCCCCTCGATCACTGATGTGTGACCTCTTGATCGGTGATATGGGCCGCTCGACGCTCATGTGGGACCCTCGATCGCTTATGCGGGATCTCTTGATCGCTTCTGTGAGACCTCCTGATCGCTGATGTGGGCCTACTCGATCGCTTATGTGGGATCCTTTGATGGCTTCTGTGAGACCTCCTGGACGCTGATGTGGGCCCACTCGATCGCTTATGTGGGATCCTTTGATGGCTTCTGTGAGACCTCCTGATCGCTGATGTGGGCCCACTCGATCGCTTATCTGGCCCCCTCGATGGGTATATAAGGGACTGAAGTCCCTGCTCGGCCGCGGGGCGTCCTCAAGGACGCTCGTCCAACGCGAGGGCGGGGTGCCGCATCGCCTGGTTCCCCACATATTGGATCACCGCGCGGAGCTGCCGTACCCCAACACTCCGCAAGTCGTAACCCTCGGCCCAGCGCAAAGGTGCCCGGGGCATCAGCCCCTCCCGGTTTGCGAGCCGAGCGCTCGCCCCTTTCAGGCTCTGCACCAGCCGCGGGATGTTGATGGTCGGTGGGAGTCGCAGCACGATGTGCACGTGATCTGCGACGATGCCAACCCCGAGCACACGCGCCCCGTGGCGGTCGGCCTCCCGCGGGAGGAAGCGTCGCAGAAAGCGAGCCGCCTGGGGATTAATGAGCGGCTGGCGCTGCAGGGTAGTCCACGTGAGGTGGGTGTAGAGACGTACCGGCATGCACCGAACATAAGCGCGCGGCGCGGGAGGCGAGGATCAAATCGCCGCGCACCAACGCATTTTTCTCCGCCGGAGCGTCCTTCAGGACGCCCTCCCGCCGAGCGGGGACTTCAGTCCGTCATACGCGACGACGGTGGTGCTCGAGAACCCCGCTCTGGGACGTCAGGCCCTTATACGCAACGACACTGGTGCCCCGAAATCTTGCTCACGGAGAAAGGACCCACGCCCTCTGGCTTCGACGGACCATCGCACGCTTCCGGACGTTGGAACTGGCATTAGTCCGCCTTCGGGCGCCGCCGCTCGAGAATGTACGCGGTGTTGATCAGCGCCGCGTGGGAAAGTCCCTGCGGGGAGTTGCCCAGCTGCTCGCCGGTGGCGGGATCGATCTCCTCGGCGAACAGACCCAGATGATTGCCCCGCCGCAACAGATTGCGAAACAGCCGTTCCGCTTCGTGGAAATCACCCGCCATGGCGAGGTTTTGCACCAGCCAGAAGGAGCAGGGGACGAAGGCGCCCTCGTCGCCGGACAGGCCGTCGGGCGCGCGGTAACGGTGAATCAGCTCCTCGCAGCGCGTGGCCAGCTCCCGGCGGACCGCCTCGAGCGTGCTGCGCACCCGCGGGTCCGACCGATGGAGGAAACGCACCTTGGGAACTCTCGCCGCCAGCCGTCGGCGTCTCCCGCGAGCCCGAGCTCGGACGCGATCCGCGCCCCCCGGTCGAGGGCGACCCACGCCATGACCTTGCTGAACACATGGTGCTACGCGGGACCCGCCGGCGCCATCCGCCACCGGCCCCCACGGGCGTCGTCCAGCAAGGCGCCGAACAGGCTGGGCGAATCAAAACGGGGTGCGCAGAACCAGTCTATCGAGCCGGTGCGCCCGACCAGCGCCGCCGTGTGCAGGTCGCCGATGACGCCGTAATCGCTGATCGGACGATAGCTCATGCCGGGTGCGGTGGCCGCGCTACATCGCGGGCTTATCGCTGTTGAAGATGTCGTAGTGCGCTTTCCATTCCCCGTTCACCCGCTTCCACACCACGACGAACTTCCCCGTGTCCTCGATCCGCCCCTTGGGGCCGTCGAAACCGAGCGTGTATCCGCCGGTCTCGTAAGCGACGTCGCCCGCGCTCGCCACGGTGATCTGCGACGGCTCGAAGGTGAGTGCGATGTTCGGCGCCTGGAGCAGCTGGGCCCACGCCGACCGGATGGCGGCGCGACCCGTGACGCGGGGGCCGCCTTGCGGCAAAAACTCCCCATCATCGGCGTAGAAGTCGCCGATCGTCATCGTGTCTCTGGCCGCCACGGCCTGGACCCACTTTCTGTCCAGCTCGCGGATGATGCGCTCTTCCGCGGACGTGTCGGCCTGGCGCGCGCAGGCCGCCAGAGACGCGGCGACGGCGGCCAGTGTGAGCAGAACTCTCGTACCTGACGGCATAGGACCCCTCGAGTCGAATGGAGGCGAGCGCCGCGGCGTCGAAGCCGTTGCACACACTGGACAATCTCGTTACCTGCACGGGAAACGCAAAGTGCCAGCGTGGCGGGCGCGCGGTTGCTTTCCGGCCAGCCGCGCGTAAGATATTAGGAGAGAGGAGGGCCCATGTCACGGCTCATGCGCTGTGGCGCCTCGCTAACGCCGATTGTCGTCGCACTGACGTCCCTCGCCGCCCAGGAGCACGACCACGGGCGGTCGGCGGAGCAGCTCGGGCGCGTGGAATTCCCCGTGTCCTGCAGCGCCGAGGCCACGCAGCGGTTCGGGCGCGCCATGGCGCTGCTCCATTCCTTCTGGTGGGAGTCGGCGCAACGAGCGTTCCGCGATGTCGCAACGGTGGATGCGGCGTGCGCCATGCCCTACTGGGGACTGGCGCTGACGTATTGGCGCAATCCGATCGCCGGCGGGCCGGGGCCAGCCGACCTGAGGGCGGGGCAGGAGGCCGCCCGACGGGCGGTCGTGCTCGGGGGCCGCACGTCGCGGGAGCGGGATTACATCGCCGCGGTCGATGCCTTGTACGGCGACACGGCCATGATCCCGAACATCGTGCGCCTCCGCAGGTACGTTGACGCGATGGAAGGCGTCTACCGGCGCAACGCCGGCGATCCGGAGGCGGGGATGCTGTTCGCGATCGCGCTCACGGCCGCGGCGCCAGCGGGCGACACGACCTTCGCGCAACAAAAGCGGGCGGCCGAGATTCTCAACCCCCTGTTCCGGGCGCAACCCGAACATCCCGGCCTCGCGCATTACATCATTCACGCGAACGACTCGCCCCGGCTCGCGCGCCTCGGGCTCGAGGCCGCGCGGCGCTACGCCGAGATCGCGCCGACGGCCCCGCACGCGCAGCACATGCCGTCGCACATCTTCGTGCGCCTGGGCTACTGGGATGAAACCGTGCGCTCGAACCGGGCATCCTACCGCGCCGTGCAGGAAGGGGCACCGGAAGGTCACGCGCTCAACGCCGATCAGCTCCACGCGATGGACTACATGGTCTACGCGTA
>JBOHSI010000004.1:0-4896 GCA_050733055.1 Gemmatimonadales bacterium | reverse complement strand
CTCGCCCTGGTGCGCGACACGCTCGTGGCGGTCACCGCGGACCGGCTCGCCTGGCGCGATCCCGCGACCCGGCGCTGGACCCTGACGCCCGCGCGCCCCGAGCTGGGGCGGGTCACCGTGCTCGGAGCAGACGAGGGCGGCGTGTGGATCGGCGGGACGAACGGCCTCGCGCTCTGGGACATCGCGCGCGGAGTCTTCCGAACCCTCCAGGTCCCGCTCGACGTGCCGGGCCCTGTGCGGGACCTGGTGGTGGACCCGCCGTATCTCTGGGTGGCCACCGACAGCGGGCTCGTGCGGTTCGCGCGCGACGCGGCGCTGCGATGAGTCCCAACCTGCGCCTCGGAGGCGGGCAGGGGGGCGAGTTCGGCCTCCTCCGGAGGATCTTCGCGCGGCTCGGCACCGGGGGAGGGGGGGGCCGCGATCTCGGCGACGACTGCGCCCTCATCCGGCTCGGGCGGACGACGCTCGCCGCTAGCATCGATCTCAGCGTCGAGGGCGTCCATTTCCGCACCGACTGGCTGTCGTTCGAGGAGATCGGCTGGCGCGCGGCGGCGGCGGCGCTCTCGGACCTCGCGGCGGAGGGAGCGACCCCGGTCGGAGTGCTCGTCTCCCTGGGACTGCCGAAAGCCGTCCGGGGAAGGCGGATGGGGGAACGGGCCGCCCCGGAGATCATGGTCGGCGTGGCGGCCGCTGCCCGGAGCGTCGGCGCCGCGGTCCTGGGCGGTGACCTAGCGCGCTCGGCTCGCTACCTGGTCGACGTGTGCGTGCTCGGGACCGCCGACCGGCCGGTGCGCCGGTCGGGCGCACGGGCCGGTCACGGCGTGTGGGTGACGGGCACGCTCGGTGGGGCGGCGCTCGCGCTCGCGGCCCTGCGCGCCCGGCGCGGGATCTCCCCGCGGTTGTTCGGGCGCTACGCACGCCCGAGCCCGCGCGTCGCGGCGGGACGCTGGCTCGCGCGTCACGGGGCGACGGCGATGATCGACGTTTCGGACGGGCTCGCCGCCGACGCCGGACATCTCGCGGCGGCCTCGCGGACGCGGATCGAGATCGAGCTCGAGCGCATCCCCTGCTGGCCCGGCGTCGGCCCCAGGGTCGCCGCAGCGAGCGGGGAGGAGTTCGAGCTGCTCGTCGCGCTGCCGCCGCGGTTCGGAGCGGCCGGCGCCCGTGCGTTCCGCCGAGCAACCGGGCTCGCGCTCACGCGCATTGGCACCTGCACGGCGGGCCGCGGATTGCGGTTGACGGACAACGGACGGCCAATTACGCCGCCTCCCGGCTTCGATCATTTTCCGTCGGCATGATCCGCACGGCCTGGTTCTACCTCGTGCTCGTGGTCTCGAGCGTCATCCACGCAGGGGGGGTGCTCGTGGCGGCGCTGCTCGGCGTGCGGCGCCGGCCGGGCGGCATCTACGACTGGGGCGCGGCCGATTGGGGCAAAGACTTGATCAAGGCGGCGGGCACCCCCGTGCACGTGCAGGGGCTCGAGCGGATCCCGCGGGGCGTGCCGGTCGTGTACGCATCGAACCACTCCTCGATGTTCGACATCTGGGCGCTCGCGGCGACGCTCCCCGGCTCGGTGCGCTTTGTGGCGAAGCAGGAGCTCGTGAAGGTCCCGCTGGTGGGCCGCGCGATGCTCGCGGCGGGCCACGTGGCGATCGATCGCTTCAATCGCGCCCGCGCCTTCGCGGCATACGAGCGCGCGGCCGCAGTGATCAAGAGTGGCATCTCGGCCGTGGTCTTTCCGGAGGGCACCCGCAGCCGCACCGGGGAGCTGCTGCCGTTCAAGAACGCGCCATTCGGCCTCGCCATCGTCGCGGGCGTGCCGGTCGTGCCGGTATACGTCCACAACACCTTCGAGATCCTGCCCAAGGGGCGGTTTCGCTTCCGGCCGCGACCGATCCGCGTCTTCATCGGCGAGCCGATCCCCACGACGGGGCTCTCCATCGGCGACCGCCAGCAGCTCGCCGAGCGCACCCGGGCCGCGGTGCTCGACCTCAGGGCCCGCGTTGACTCCGGCGCCGGCGCCCGCTAGTGCCGTTCCAACTCCGCGCAGCGATTGCTCGAACCGGTTGCCTTTCAGTTGGAACGGCACTAGGGTAGGGGCCACCATGAGCACGATCATTTCCGTACACGCGCGCGAAATCCTCGACAGCCGCGGCAATCCGACCATCGAGACCGACGTCACCCTGGCGAGCGGCGCTGCGGGCCGCGCCGCCGTGCCCAGCGGAGCGTCCACCGGGGAGCACGAGGCCGTCGAGCTGCGCGACGGCGATCAGAAGCGCTTTCTCGGAAAGGGCGTGCTCGAGGCCGTGAAGAACGTGAACGAAATCATCGGGCCGCGGCTGGAGGGACTGTCGGCCGAGGACCAGATCGCCGTCGATTACGCGATGCTCGAGCTCGACGGAACTCCCAACAAGAGCCATCTCGGGGCCAACGCGATTCTCTCGGCGTCGATGGCGGTCGCCCGGGCCGCGGCGCAGGACGCCGGGCTGCCGCTGTATCGCTACCTCGGCGGCCCGGTCACCAACGTCTTGCCGGTCCCGATGATGAACATCCTGAACGGCGGTGCCCACGCCGCGAACACCGTGGACTTCCAGGAGTTCATGATCGTGCCGATCGGCGCGGACAGCTTCACGGAGGGGCTGCGGATCGGCGTGGAGGTGTTCCACGCGCTCAAAAAGGTCCTCGCCAAGCGAAGCCTCTCGACGGCGGTCGGCGACGAAGGGGGCTTCGCGCCCGATCTCCCAAGCGACGAGGCCGCGCTCGAAGCGGTCATGGCGGCGATCGAGGCCGCGGGCTACGAGCCGGGGAAGCACCTGGCGATCGCGCTCGACGTCGCGGCGTCGGAGCTGTATCAGGATGGCGCGTACGTCTTCAAGAAGAGCGGGGCAGGCACCAAGTCGGCCGAGGAGATGATCGCGCTCTACAAGAGCTGGATCGACCGCTATCCGATCGTGTCGGTCGAGGACGGCCTCGCCGAGGACGACTGGTCCGGGTGGGCGAAGCTCACGGAGGCGCTCGGCGCGCGCGTCCAGCTCGTGGGCGACGACCTCTTTTGCACCAACGTGGAGCGACTCGACCGCGGCATCGAGGAAGGGTGCGCCAACGCGATCCTCATCAAGCTGAATCAGATCGGCACGCTCACGGAAACGCTGCAGTGTATCGAGCACGCGCGGTCGAACGCCTATGGCGCGGTCATCTCGCACCGCTCGGGAGAGACCGAGGATACGTTCATCGCGGATCTCGCTGTGGCGACCGGCGTGGGGCAGATCAAGACCGGCAGCGCGTCGCGCACCGACCGCGTCGCGAAGTACAACCAGCTCGTCCGCATTGCCGAGGAGCTCGGTGACGTGGCCTTCTATCCGGGCCGCGAGCTGTACGGCCTGTGACACGCGCGCGCATCGCCGCCCTCGTCGGCGCGGTCGTGCTCGCGGCGCTCGCCTTCCAGGCGGGAGAGTACGGCACGCTCGACTGGCTCACGCTGCGGCGCCAGCTGGCTGCAGAGCGTCAGGCGGTGCGCGAGCTCGAGCTCGAGGTGGATTCGCTGGCCCGACAGGCCCACGCGCTCGAGAGCGACTCCGTGGCGCAAGAACGCGCGGCGCGGGAGGAGTTCGGGATGATCCGCAAGGGGGAGATCCTCTACCGGCTGGTGCCACCGGCGGACGCGTCCACGAACGTGACTCCGGCACCCAGGCGTCCCTGAGGTCGTGCCGGGCGGATGGCGCGCGGCGCGCCCCGAGACTCTGTGTGCTCACTCGCCACTCCCACCGCGCCGGTGGACGCGCTAAGTTCTCCTCCTGCCAGCTCGGCGGCGTAGCTCAGCTGGTTAGGGCAGCGGAATCATAGGACGGCCGGCCCCATGCGGGTCGGCCGTTTTGTGCTCCCGCATCGGCACTTTCGGGCCCCGTCGGCCCCATCGGCGTCCACGAAGCGGCAAAGTAACGGCAAGGTGGGCGAGGAGGGGCATCGGCCCGCAGTCTGATGCAACTCACCCCTCGCACGACCTCCGGCAGTTGACAATAGTAACGCACCGCGTTATTATCTCGCTGTGATCCGCAGCTTCCGGGACAAGGACACGGCACGACTCTACCACCGGGAGCCCATCCGGAAGCTGTCGCACACGGTGCATCGAGTCGCGCTGCGCAAACTCGTGCAGCTCGACGCCGCGACCACCTTGGACGACTTGCGAGTGCCACCAGGGAACCGCCTCGAGAAGCTTGGCGGGAGCAGGGCAGGGCAACACAGCATCCGCATCAACGACCAATGGCGGGTCTGCTTTCGTTGGGAGCGGGGAGATGCCTACGATGTCGCAATTGTCGATTACCACTAGGAGTCACGTATGAGGGTGAGGCGACTCCCGCCGGTCCACCCCGGAGAAGTGCTGAACGAGGACTTTCTTGGTCCTCTGGGGTTGACGCAGTACCGCCTCGCGAAGGGACTGAGTGTGCCCCCGCGCCGGATCAATGAGATTGTCCACGGGAAGCGGGCGATCACGGCGGACACGGCGTTGCGCTTGGCGCGGTTCTTCGGCACCTCCGAGCGTTTTTGGCTCAACCTCCAGACGGGCTACGACCTTGAGGTCGAGCGAGATCGGCTCCGGACGCGACTCCCGAGAGAAGTGAAGATCCTGCGCAAGGCCAGCTGAGGCTGCGCGCGAGGCCTAACACGCCGGCGCGAGGCATGAGCCGACTAGAGCGGAGGATCTATGAGCAAGGCCAAGCGAGCGGCTAGGAAACCGTTGCCGCGCTTCACGAACGAGGACCAGGAACGCCGCTTCTGGGCGAGGCACGACACCGGTGACTACTTCGACTGGAGCAGGGCGGTCCGACCCACGTTGCCAGACCTCCGACCGTCCACGGCGGCCATCTCGATTCGTCTGCCGGTCCCGCTGCTCGAGGA
>JBOHSI010000003.1:0-10123 GCA_050733055.1 Gemmatimonadales bacterium | reverse complement strand
GCGATTCGGCCAAACGGTGGTCGATATAGCCCGCCACTCCGGCGGCACGCGCTCCGGGCGAACGGTCGTCGGCGGGGCTGATCAGCTCTGTGAGCTCGTCCAGGAGCGCAAACTCCGCCGGGGCCAGGAATCGCTCCGGCATCGGACCCCTGGAGCACGCCGTCGCCACGCCGGCGGTCAAGAGCGGCGTGGCGAGCGCCGCCGCCGTGGCCTGAAGCATCTCGCGACGCGACAGCGATTCCGGCGAATCGGTCATAGGTTCCCCTTCCTCAGTTCGTCCGCGAGAAAATCACAGGAGCGCCACGCGAGCGCCATGATGGTCCACGTGGGATTCTGACACGACGCGCTCACGTGGCTCGAGCCATCCACCACAAACAGGTTCCGGACGTCGTGGGACTGCTGAAACCGGTTCAGCACCGAAGTCTTGGAGTTAAGGCCCATCCGCGCGGTACCCAGCTCGTGGATGGACCACCCTTCGGTAAGGATCTCGCGGTCGAGTCCCACGACGTCGATCCCCGCGGCCTCGAACATCTCGCGGGCCGTCGCGACCATGTCCTCGGCCATCTTCCGTTCGTTGTCGCCGAAGTGGTAATGGAAGCGCAGCACCGGGATCCCCCAGCGGTCTTTCACCTCGGGATCGATGTCGACGTAGCTCTCGTAGCGGGGCAGAACCTCGCCGAAGCCGCCCATGCTGATGAAGGCCCCCGCGTGATCCCGTACGGCTTTCTTGTAGGATGCGCCGAAGCCCGGCGTCTCGAAGGCGCCCGGCGGGAAGATGGCGTGGCCGCTGCTGCCCTCGAACCCGTAGCCCCGAATGAACCCGGGCTGGCGGTCCCTCAGGTTCCGAAACCGGGGAATGTAGAACCCCCCGGGGCGGCCATCGTCAAGGGTGTGCGGCTTCCCGACCAGCTCCCGCACGACGCCGGTGACGCCCGGCCCCATGACGTGCTCGCAGAAATTGTGGCCGACGTGACCGCTCAAGTTGCCGAGGCCGTTGGGGTGTTGCAGGGAGCGCGACAGCAGCAGGAGCCGGGCGGATTCAAGGGTGGAGGCGGCCAAGACCACGACCTTGGCCTTGGCTTCGTAGGACCTTCGAGTCTCGCTATCGAGGAAGGCGACCCCGCGTGCCCGGCCGCTGTTCCGGTCGACCAGCACCTCGTGCGCGATGGCGTTCGTGCGCAGGGTGAGGTTGCCGGTATCCGTGGCGGGGTAGATGAGCCCGGTGGGCGAGTCGAACGCGGCGTGGATGTCGCACCCTCCCGGCCGCCGGTTGCAGGCACCCCGGCCGAAGCATTTGCTCCGGTACCGGTTGTGTTTGAGGCCGTCGGTAGTGACGCCGGCACGATACGGCGTCAAGACCCGACCCATCTGCACCAGCCGTTCCCGCAGCTTCACCTCGGCGACGTTGAGCTTTGTAGGGCGTTGGAACAAGCTATCCGGCAGGTGGGGCAGGTTCTCCTTGACACCGGCGATGCCAAGATAGAGGTCCACTTTGTCGTAATAGGGGGCCAGGTCGGCATAGGAGATGGGCCAGTCCTCACCGTAGCCATCGTGGGATTTGGCCTTGAAGTCGTAGTCGGACAGGCGAAGAGCCAGACGGCCCCAGATGTTGGTTTTCCCCCCCAGGCAGCGGGCTCGCACCCAGGCGTAACGGGTTCCGGTATAGGGGTGATCCTTCTCGTCGACGAGGATGTTCTTGACGTAGTCCCCGCCCGACCATCCCCCGACATACGAGTACACGTGCTTGAACGCGGCGGCCTTGGCGTAGGGAGGCTGTCGAATGGTGTACTCGTTGAACGAGAGGCCGTGCGATCCCGGCGGGAGGTCGCCCCGGCGCGGGTGATCGTACGGCCACTCCATCGAGCGCAGCTCCCGCTCGATGGGAAGCTTCTTCCCGGCCTCGAGCAGGAGCACCTGCATGCCGTGCGACGTGAGAACGTGGGCGGCCATCCCCCCGGCCGCGCCGGATCCCACGACCACGGCGTCGTAGGTTCGGGACAGGTCGACATCCCGTGCGAGCGGTGGGGCGGCCTTAACGAGCGTCATCGAGACATTCCTCCCGTGCGACCAGCGCGTCCGGCCGCCCCACAATGTCGCCGTGTCTGTGCCGGGACGCCAACGCAGCGACTGTGCGGTCCGGTCGCGGAGGGAGACCCCGGCAGCCGCGTCCTATTAGATTTACGGTCGCATGGCCGCCACCATCCAGGTCCGCAAGACCAGCGAGGAGCCCGGCGCCGCCGCGCTCGCCGTGACCGTGCCGCTCGAGCACGTGCGTGAGGCCGAGGCGCGCGCCACGACCGCCTATCAGCGGCGGGCGCGGCTCCCCGGTTTCCGCAAGGGGAAGGCCCCGCCAGCGATCGTGAAGAAGCACTTCGCCGACGACATCCGCCAGCAGGTGCTCGAAGAGCTGATTCGCGAGAGCTGGAAGGTCGCCATCGAGCAGGAGTCGCTGAAGCCGATCGCCGACCCACACATCCACAACCTCAAGTGGGACGTGGACGCCGCAGTCACGTTCGAGTTCCACGTCGAGGTGAAGCCGAACCTGAAGCTCGAGCGGCTGGGGAAGTTCCACTTGAAGCGCACGGTGGCGAAGGTCACGGAGGACCAGGTGCTCGCCCAGCTGAACGAGCTGCGAGCGCAGAAGGCGCCGTGGACGCCGGTCGCGGGCGAGAGGCCGATGCCCAAGGATCTCGTGCACGTCACCATCGCGGCGCGCGAGGGAGATACGGCGAAGGACCCGCAGCCCCACCAATTCGTGCTGGGCGAGGGGCGGGCCATCCCCGAGGTGGAGGAGCGTGTCATGGGCCTCCTCCCGGGCGAGACGATCGACACAACCGTGCGATTCCCGGCCGACTTCGCCGACGAGGCGAAGCGTGGCCAGACGCGCGATATCCGGCTGACGCTGCACGAGGTCAAGCGGCAGCAGCTTGCCGAGCTCGACGACGCGTTCGCGCGCGAGGCCGGGGACTTCGAGTCGCTCGACGCCCTGAAGCGGGGCATCCGCGAAGACCTGGAGCGGGACGCCGAGCGGGAGGCGGATGCCAAGCTCCGGGCCGAACTGATCGAGCAGATCGTCGCCGCGAACCGAGTCGTAGCGCCCCGGCCGCTGGTCGAGCGGGCGCTGTGGGCGTACACCCAAGCGTACGGCATCCCGGAAGAACGGATGGGCCAGTTCGCGCAGGAGTTCCGGCCGATCGCCGAGGCGCAGGTGCGGCGCGACCTGGTGCTGGACTACGTCGTGGATAAGGAACGGCTGCAGGCGACCGAAGCGGAGCTCGATCAGCGCATCAAGGAGCTGGCCGGGCGCCGGGGCGTGCCGCCGGAGCAGCTCTACGCCTCGCTCGAGAAGGCGAAGCGGCTGCGCGACGTCCAGCGCAGCATCACCGAGGAGAAAGTGTTCAACCACCTTCTCTCGCTTTCAACCGTGGAGCAAGCGTGACGACGAACCAGATCTACCCGCCCTACATCATCGAGCGGTCGAGCCGCGGCGAGCGAACCTACGACATCTTTAGCCGCCTGCTGATGGATCGCATCGTGTTCCTGGGCACGACGATCAACGACGAAGTCGCCAATATCATCATCGCCCAGCTGCTGTTTCTCGATGCCGATAACCCCGAGCGGGACATCTATCTCTATGTCAACTCGCCCGGCGGCCTCGTGTCCTCCGGCATGGCGATCTACGACACGATGCAGTTCTTGCGCGCCCCGGTGAACACCATCTGCATGGGGATGGCGGCGTCTATGGGCTCCTTCCTGCTCGCCGCCGGCCGCAAGGGCAAGCGCTCGGCGCTGCCCCACGCGCGCATCATGATGCACCAGCCCTCGGGCGGCGCCCAGGGCACTGCGTCCGACATCGAGATCCAGGCGCGGGAAATCCTGTACCTCCGGGGCAAGCTCAACGAGCTGTACGCCAAGCACACCGGGAAGGCGCTCGAGCTGATCGAGAAGGACATGGACCGCGACCGCTTCATGTCCGCGGAAGAGGCCAAGGAATACGGCCTAGTCGACCATGTCATTGCGAATTACCAGCAGATCGACGACGGCAAGAAGAAGTGACGACTTGCGCCGACCGGCCGTCCTTCCCATACTAGGGCCCTAATGTCCCACGACAAGCACCTCCGCTGCTCCTTCTGCGGCAAGTCGAAGGATTCGGTCCGGAAGTTCATCTCGGGACCGTCGGTCTACATCTGTAACGAGTGCATCGCCCTGTGCAACGAGATCCTGGCGGAGGACGAGGAGCGAGAGGTCTCCGAGGCCATCACCCAGGTCCCCATCCCGGGCGAGATCAAAGAGGTGCTGGACCAGTACGTGATCGGCCAGGAGAAGGCGAAGAAGACCCTCGCCGTCGCCGTCTACAACCACTACAAGCGCATCAACTCGCACCAGGGCCGCGAGCCGGACGTCGAGCTCGACAAGAGCAACATCATGCTGATCGGGCCGACGGGCGTCGGGAAGACGTTGCTCGCGCAGACGCTGGCGCGCATCCTCGATGTCCCCTTTACCATCGCCGACGCGACGACCCTCACGGAGGCCGGCTATGTCGGCGAGGACGTGGAGAACATTCTCGTCCGCCTGCTCCAGGCCGCGGACTTCAACGTCTCCGAGGCCGAGCGGGGCATCGTCTACATCGACGAGATCGACAAGATCGCCCGCAAGTCCGAGAACCCGAGCATCACCCGCGACGTGTCGGGCGAGGGGGTGCAGCAGGCGCTCCTGAAGATCCTCGAGGGCACGGTCGCGAGCGTGCCGCCCCAGGGTGGCCGCAAGCACCCGCAGCAGGAGTACATCCAGGTCAACACCAAGGACATCCTCTTCGTCTGCGGCGGCGCCTTCGACGGCCTCGAGAAGATCATCGAGTCGCGCACCGGACGGCGGCAGATCGGCTTTACGAAGGAGGAGGTCGCGCAGGGGACGCCCCAGAAGGTCAAGCGCAACCCCTTCATCGACGTCGAGCCGGACGACCTGCTACGCTACGGGCTGATCCCCGAGCTGGTGGGACGACTTCCCGTAGTCGTGCCGCTCGACGCGCTCGACGAGGAGGCGCTGATCCGCATCCTGATCGAGCCGAAGAACGCGCTCTCGAAGCAGTACCAGAAGCTGTTCGAGCTGGAGGACGTGCGGCTCACGATCGAGAAGGAGGCGCTCAAGGCGATCGCCCAGAAGGCCGTCAAGCGGGGCACCGGCGCCCGCGGCCTGCGCGCCATCCTCGAGGAAATGATGACCGACATCATGTTCGACCTGCCCAGCCGGGACGACGTCCGTGAGGTGGCCGTCACCGCGGAATGCGTCACCGACGGGCGGCCCCCGCTGCTCGTCACCGAGCGCGTCCGCCAGAAGAAAGAAGCCTGAGCCCCCCCGACTCCCGCTTCGTCGGCTCGTTCCCCCGGGCCGACGTCCTGCTCGCTCCCCCGCTCCCCGAAATCGCCCTGATCGGCCGCTCCAACGTCGGCAAATCGAGTTTGCTGAACGCCCTGGCGGGCCGGAAGATCGCTCGGGTCTCGGCGACGCCGGGTAAGACCAGAGCCTTGAACGTCTTCCGAATGACCCTTGGGAGCGGGGAGCAGGGAGCGGTTCCTGGCGGTGCGGAGCGGTCGCCCTGTTCGGACCGGAGGGTACCGCTCCCTGCTGCCGGCTCCCTGTATGTTCTCGATCTCCCCGGGTACGGCTACGCCCGCGCGGGCAAACAAGAGCGAGCCGCCCTCCGGGGACTCGTCGCCCACACGCTGGAGCGTCCGCGGGTGGCCGGAGTTCTCTGGCTGCTCGACATTCGCCGCGAGCCATCGGACGACGACCTCGCCATGCAGGACGTGCTCACGGCGCGAGGCACCCGCGTCCTCGCGGCGGTCACCAAGAGCGACAAGCTGCCACGGGGGCAGCGGATGCACCGGGGCCGCGCGCTGCGGGAGGCGCTGGCGCTCGACGAGGATCAGGTGATCGCCACGAGCGCGCGCACCGGTGAGGGCGTCACCGCGCTGCGCGAGGCGATCGCGGCGTTAGTGCGCTCCGACCACGCGTGACCGCCGACCGACCGCAGCGGGTGGCGTTCGTCAGCCATCACGCGCATCTGCGCATGGGCGGCCAGCGGAGCATGGCGCTGCTCATCGCGCACCTCGATCGGCGCGTCGTCGAGCCGCTCGCCATCTGTCCGGGTCCCGGCGAGCTCACGGACCACCTGACCGCCCTCGGCTGCCCGGTGATGCACATTCCGCTTCACCGCATCAAGCCGCGCACCCTGCCCAAGGTGTGGCTCTCCAGCCGCCGCATTCGCGCGCTCCTCAGGGAGCGGGCGATCGACATCATCGCACCCGACGCGGCACGCGACGCGCTCACGTGCGGCATCGCCAAACTGGGCACGGCGACGAAGCTGATCTGGTTTGTGCGGCTCACGGCACGCGACCCCCTCGATCGGATCGTCGAGCGGCTCGCCGACGGCTTTATCGGCGACTCCGATGCCGTGCGCCGACGCTTCTCCAACTCGCCCCGGATCTCGGCCCGGTACCGAACCATCGTAGGCGGCGTGGACCTGCAGCTGTTTCACCCGGCCGCTGACCGTGCCGCGCGGCGTGCCGAGCTGGGACTCCCACCGGACCGCTTCCTGCTCCTGTATGTCGGGCAAGTGAAGCGGGCGAAGGGGGTCCTCGACATCGTGGACGCCATGGGGCTGCTGCGCGCGGCCGGGCCATCCGGACCCCGGCCGCTGCTGCTGGTCATCGGGACGCCGGACAGCCCCACGATTGTCTGCGAGATCGAGGCGCGGGCGCGCGCGGGCGGCGCGTGGGACAACGTGCGCATCCTCCCCCAGCAGCACGACATCTACCGTTGGATGCAGGCGGCCGATGTGCTCGTGAGCGGCTCCCACCAGGACACTGAGGGCATGTCGCGGGTATTGTACGAGGCGATGGCGTGCGGCGCGGTGCCCATCGCCACCGACATTCGCGGCAACCGCGATGCCCTCACGCCGGACACCGGCCTGCTGGTGCCCGAGCAGTCGCCAGCGGACCTCGCCCGCGCCGTGACGTCCCTGTTGATGCACCCGGACCAGCTGGCGGCGCGGCGCGCGCACGGCCTGCGCCGGGCCCAGGAGACATTCGACATCCGGTTGCACGCGCGCGGCGTGGAGGCATTCTATCGGGAGCTGGCGCGACCCCTGCGCCGGTGAGCGGGGGCGTCGAGCTTCGGGGAGGAGAGGCGCGGGCGTGAGCGGACTGGGCAAGCACGGCATCGGCGTCGGCGTCGCGGCGATTGCATTGGCCGTCAGCGCGACCGCCCGCCCGTGCATCGCACAAGATTCGCTTCCCGTCGGCTTCGGCACACTGAAGCGCGACGACATCGTCGTGCGGTTCGCCACCCAGCAGATTGAGATCCAGGTCCTGCCGCTCGTCGAAGGCGTCATCCGAGTGCTCGCCCCCGACACCTACCGCTCGCTTGCAGGGCTGCTCAAGTCGAAAGACAAGGAGATCCGGGACGCGGCGCTGCGCGCCGGCGTCGACCGCCCCGCTCTCGTGATGGTGACGTTCTTCGGGGTCGTGCCCGGGGCGCGCTTCAGCCCCGAGGACGTGAACATCACCAGCCAGGGCCGGTTGTTCCGACCCGTGGGGATCGTGCCGCTGTCGCCGACATCGAGTTCCTATCAGCTGGAAGCACGCGAGCAGGCGGTGGCGATCTATCTCTTCGAGGACGGAATCGCGTTCCGGGAGGGTCTGACGGTCAGCTATCAGGGACTCTCGAACGACTCCTGGACGAGCGTGCTGCCGACGCTCCAGCGCGAGTGGGCGCGCGTGCGGGCCCGGGCGAGCGTGCCGCCCAATCCGTAGCGGGCGCCGGCCGGCCTGGCAAACCGCTCCGCTCAGAAGCTGCGACTCGCGCCGAACTGGGCCATGCGAGGCGCGCCCGGCAGCAATCCCCGCGTCCGATCCCCGATGTACAGTTCGTCGAACAGGTTCTTGACCGTGCCGAACAGCGTGACGTCGAGCCCAGGCACGACCCAATTGGCCGTCACGTTCCACAAGGTCACGGCCGGCACTGGTCCCTGCTGGCCGTCGGGAACTGTCACGCGGGTGTTCACGGGATCGCCGAACTGCTCGGCGACATGAACCGCTTCGACCTGGACGTCGAGGCCGCGGGGGGCCCTCCAGCCCACGGCCGCCGTAACGAGATGGCGCGGTGCATAGGGCAGTCGCCGGCCGGTCACCGAGACGCGCTGACGCGTGCCGTTCGCGTTCTGATCGGCGTAGACCTTGCCGGGGACGTCCGGGGCGGCCTGTCCCACGAACGCGTAACGCTCACCCTGGAACTCGGCCACCGGCAGCCACGTGAAAGCCAGGCTCACAGTCACGTCGTGGCGCCAGCGCCAGCGCTCGCGAGCACTCGCGCGAACGGCGAGCTCGAGCCCTTCGTGGAGCGTGCGCCCCGCGCTGGTGAGCGTCGCCCCCGTGCCTCCGGCCACGCTGGCGGGAATGATCTGATTCTCGAAGTTCATCGCAAAGGCCGTGGCCTCGATCGAGAAACCTGAGCCGGCACCCGTCTTCATCCCGAACTCGTAATTCCAGCTGCGCTCGGCATCAAGCTCGACCACCTCACCCGTGTTGTTGCTGATGATGTCCTCCGTGCGGGGCGGCGCGAAGCCGCGATGCACGCCCGCGAACACGGTCACCATTTCGCCGGCAAGGAAGGTCATGCCCAGCCCCGGGATCAGCTGCGTGAGCGAGGTCGTGCCGCGCACGCCCTGTGGCTGGGTCGGCGTCGGACGGCGGTTGATTCGCTCGAAGTCGACCTGCTCGAGTCGGAGCCCCCCCGTGATCGCCCATCGGCTCACGAAGACCCGGTGCTGGGCGAAGGCCGACACGGCCGTATTGCTCCGGAAGTTGTCTTCGGTGACACCGGAGTTCACGTCGCTCGCTGGTCCGGGCGTCCGCGCGGTGGGAAGTGCGCCGTTCACCTGCTGCCGGTCCTGGGTCTCATGGTGCAGGCGCAGACCGACATCGAGCTGATGGACGCCGCCCGCGAAGTCCGCCCGAAGGCGAGGCTCGATGCCCACGACCTCGTACGCCCGTAGCCGTCCCTGGTTCCCGCAGCTCGTGTTGAGATTGGCCATCCCGCCGCATTGCGGATCAGAGGCGTCGTTCGGCCGCTCGGCGGAGTTGCTCGACTGGCGCCACCAGTGGCGGGAAACGCGATAGGCATAACCGGCCGTCGTCAGCGTCAGCGCCGACCCGAAGGGGATCCGGTGCGTCGCCGAGAACCCGTATCGGTCGAGGAACATCGAGTCGTTGCGAAACGGATTCTGCCGCGGCGCCGCGGCCCACTCGGCCTCGGTCAACCCGGAGTAGGTCACTTGCGACCGCTCGCGATGAAACGCGCCCTTCAGCACCAGGGATTGGCGGGCGCCCAGGGCGATGGAGGTCTTCAGCGTGCCGTCGAGCAGGGTGGTACCGACGTTGTCCCGAGCGCCGTCGCTCGCTTTCCGCCCGACATCAACCAGCAGGCCGGCGCCAGCCCAGGTCCCACCGAAGCGCACCCGGCCGCTGAGATAGCCTCGACTTCCGCCCGCAACCTCGACTCGCCCAGCAGGCCGACCCGGAATCTCGGGGGTGACGTAGTTGATCACGCCCCCGACAGTCCGCGGCCCGAACAGAATCTGGCCTGAGCCCTTGAGAATCTCGATGCGGTCGAAGCGCTCGAACGCTGGGTGGTAGTAGCTCGCATTGTCGCCATACGGCGCGAGCGTGAACGGGATCCCGTCCTCCAACAGGAGCACCGTGGTCGAGCGGGTCGGCATGAGGCCCCGGATGCCGATGTTCGGCCGCAGCGCCAGACCTTCTTCGTCCCGGACGTGGACTCCCGTCACGTTGCGGAGGACCTCGGTCACCGTGAACGCCCGGACGCGGTCCAGCGTCGACCGGGTCAGGATCGCGGCTGAGCCCGGCACGCGGCTCAGACTCGCGGCGGACCCAATCACCTCCACCGCAGGAAGGGGTATTGCCGGCGGCTCGCGCTGGGCTATGGTGTCGGGGACCGTCTCCGGAGTCTGGGCGGTTGCCGGGCTAGCCGAAGACACGGCGAGGCCCACAACGATGCTGTGAGCGAGGATTCGGGACAAACGCGAACTCCGGGCTGGACGGGG
>JBOHSI010000002.1:0-6424 GCA_050733055.1 Gemmatimonadales bacterium | reverse complement strand
GCGGTAAGGGCCATCCCCGCGGCACACGCCGCTACCGCCCCATACCGCCCCATACCGCCTCTTACCGCCCTCACCACCTCACCTGCAGCTGCACGACGAGCCGGTTGTTGCTGGCCGCGGGCCCCTGCTCGTCAAAGATGGTGTACTCGAGCTGGAGCTTCAGATCGTCGCCCGTGAAGAAGTACTGCGCGCCGCCGCTGTACCCCGTGACGCGATCGCCACCTGTCCGGTCATTCGGGTCGAACTGCTGCACGCGCCCGACGAGCTGAAGCCGCTTCGGAATCACGCCGTAGGCCCCCAGGGCGTACCACCCCAGGGTCGTGACGTCGGCGGCGGAGCGATGCCGCGCCAGAAACTCGCCGCGTACCGCCGCCCGCCCCCGCCCCGCCCACCCCTCAAGGCCCCATGTCGTGGTATCGGGCTTCGTCGCCGCGGAGACTCCCAGGTAGGTGCCCCTCGCCGCTCTGACGACCGCGCGTCCCATATAGAGGAAGCGCTTGTCCCGGTTCGCCGCGCGGTTGATGCCGTCGCCGTCGAACACTCCGCCTTGCAGCGCCACCGTCCCGGCGGTGTTCCACTCGACCTTCACACCGATGTCTCGACTGGGTGGGAGCGAGTCGACCGCCACCGAGCGCTCCGGCAACTCGATCACCGTGGACGAGCTGATGAACTCGACGGAGAGCGGGGTCTTGGATTGCCCGATGGTGGCGACCCACGGACCGTGCGTAAGCGCGACGTACAGATCCGTGGCGCTCAGCGTCGCCGCGCCGGCGCCCGTCCCACCCGAGCGCAGCTCCGCTTGCACCTTGTAGGTGGCCCACGGCGTCAGCTCGCCCTGCGCGCCGAGCCGCACGCGGCGCAGCTTGAAAAGCGTCGAATCACCTACGCCCTCGAAGCGCGCCTGGACATAGCCCGCGACTTTGGGCGGGCTCGGCTTGGTGGACTGGGCAGCGAGGGGAGTGGTGAAGCCGAGGATGCCGAGCACGAGAGAGCCCGCCGGGCTGCAGCGCACGCGCGTGCCTTTGGGTTGACGTGACGGGTGACCTGCGCATGGCGGGGAAAGTACGGCGCGCGTGGTCGATAGGCAATGGTGTGCCTATCGAGGAAGACTCTTTCGAAACGTCACGCGGCTCAGGCGGTCGACCTCCCGCTGCCACCGGGTGAAGACCCGGACCAGCCGCCGCGCCTCCGGCGTGAGCCGCGCCCCGCCACCGCGCCGGCCGCCCCGCGTCGTGTCCAGCACCTTCGCACCCAGGGCGCGCTCCATCTCGCGAATGCGATTGAGGCAGGTCCGATAGCTCCAGCCCACCAACCGGCCAGCGGCCCGGATCGTTCCGGTGCGCTGGACCGCGTCGAGCAGACGCAGATACCGGGGGCCCATCAGGAACACTCCGTCCCAGTCGAGCCACAGCTTTTGTCGCGGGACGAGGTGCGCGCGCAGCGACGGGCGACGAGGCATGTCGGAGCGAATCGGCTAGATTGTGCCGCGTAAGCTACGCCGAGCCGGCCCTTGAGCAAACTCCTCGACGCCGCGACGGGCATCCCGAACGCGTGCGAGCCGATCCCGGGTATCGTGACCGGCGGCCAGCCCACCACGGAGCAGCTCGCCGCCCTGAAGCGCGCCGGGTGCGAGGTGATCCTCGACATCCGCGAGCCGATGGAGCCGCGGCCCTACCGCCCACGCGACACGGTGGTCGCGGCGGGCCTCGAGTACATCAGCATCCCGGTGAGTCACGGCCCGCTCGCCGACGAGACGTTCGATCGCGTGCGCCAGACGGTGCGCGCGCTGGCGGGCACCAAGCGCGTCTTCTTCCACTGCGCGAGCGGCAGCAGAGTCGGGGTCACGCTGATCCCCTATTTGATGCTCGATCTGGGCTTGAGCGAAGAAGCTGCGGTGACCGAGGCCCTGCGGGTGGGAATGCGCAATGCCGGGCTCCTGCAAGAAGCGCTGGAATACGTGAGACGAGTTCAGGCTTAGAACAGCGTGGTCTGCGACCGGAGCTTCTCGGGCTCCACCGGCCTCCCCCCGATCAGCCGCTGCATCTCCCGCGCACTCGCGGGCGCGTGTCCCTGAAAGTGATTGCTGAAGTATCCGAACACCGCGGGCACGCGCGCCGCGAGGGCGGCGAGCGCCATCGCCCATACCGAAAGCTCTCGGTCACGGTTCACCTGCACCGTGGAGAAATCCTCGATCCGCTTTCCCGTGCCCATCCAGCGCACGTAGGCGAAGTCAGCGGTCGGGTGGATCGCGAGGTCGATCATCTCCTCGCGCCGAACCCAGCGCCCCTCCACGAGCGCCAGCGCCACGCGGTGGCGGCGCAGCAGCTCGAGCAGCTTCGGCCCCACCCAGCCGCGCTGGCGGAACTCGATCGCCCAGCGCGGTCCGGCGGGCAGCCGCTCGAGGAATTTTTCGACAGCGTCCCACCGCTCCGGCCCGAATTCGGGGCCGAGCTGCACCAGCACGGGGCCGAGCTTCGCGCCGAGCAGGAGCGCACGCTCGCAGAACATCCCGAGCTGTGCGGTTCCGGCGGCGCGCCCCTCGGGGGTGAGGTCCTGCGGCAGCTTCAGCGCGAACGTGAATCCGGCGGGCACCCGCTCCGCCCAGCCCCGCACCACGTGCTCCAGCGGTGTGCCGTGATAGGTGGAGTCCACCTCGACCGTGTCGAACGCGCGGCTGTACAACGAGAGAAAGTCGTGCGGCTTCGTTGCGGGCGGGTAGAAGGGGCCAACCCAGGCAGGATGATTCCAGCCCTGGGTCCCGATGAGGACGCGGGCCCCCGCCCCTACGGTTCTGTGCATCGTACTCGTGCTACGCCTTTAGCTCGACGCTTTCCTGCGTTTATGGGTGTCGATGCCAGTACATCCTCATTTCCGTGATCTTGCCGTCCTTCGTCTCGCAGAACATCGCCCCGCGCGCATCCACCCATTCCCCCGTGCGGCGCCGCCGGTAGGTGCAGCGGAACTCCGTCGCGAACCATGGTCCCGCCACGTAGACCTCGCCCGCCTTGAACGTGACCTCGGCCTGGTTGACCGGGACGTCCTTCCAGTATGCGCGGATGGCGTCGCCTCCGACGCATTTCTCGCTGAACGGGGCCTCGAGGAAGACGGCCCCGGGCGCGAACACGGACACGATCTGGTCCACGCCCCCGCCCTCCCAGCCGCGGCCAAACGTCTCTAGCAACTGACGATAGCCCTCGTTCATGGCGCCAATATACCCCAATCTGGAACCCACGCCCGCGGCGTATGGTAATCAAGGCCAACCCCCAACGGAGGAAACGCACATGCTGAAACGAATTCTCGCCGCGACTGCGGTACTCGCATTCTGTAGTGTGCCGCTTGCCGCTCAAGAGATGGGCGGGATGAAACACATGGGCAAGGACGTGTCGATGACGGGCCAGGTGATCGACCTGAGCTGCTTCACCACGTCGGGTGCGTCGGGCGCGGGCCACAAGGCATGCGCCGTCGGGTGCGCCAAGTCGGGCATGCCGCTCGCGATTCTGGGCGAAGACGGCAAGATCTACCTGCCCGCAAGCTCGAAGCCGGCCGACTCCCAGAACTCGCGCCTGCTCCCGTTCGCCGAGCAGAAGGTGAAAGTGACGGGTTCGGTGCTGGAGAGTCACGGCGTGAACATGATCACGATCAAGACGATCGCCGCCGCGAGTTGATGCACCGCGCGCTCGGGGGAGGGGGAGGCGTCGCGCTGATCGTCGCGGCGCTCTCCACCTGCCACCCCCCGCCCCCCGCGCCCGGCGGCTTCACCCTCCTCTTCCTGGGACGCTCCCCAGCCGCTCCCGCGGGCGGTCTCTCCTGGGCGCCCGACCGCGAACACAGCAGGATCGTCGCCTTCGATGGCCGGCTTCGCGTCGCCACGAGCTTCACGAGCCCGCGGCTGGCGCTGCCGGTGGCCGTGGCGATCGTCGGCCGGAACGTTTTGGTCACCGAGGAGACGGGCGAAGCAATCGTGTTTGACACCGCGGGGCATGCTATCCGCGAGTGGGCGAGCCCCGACTACGCGTCGCTGTACGCGGCCGCCGGAGCCCGGGTGGTCGCGGTCCGTTCCCCGTATCGCGTTCCGGCGTTCGGCGCCGAGCCGGACACGGCGCCGCTGATCCGCATTCTCGACACTCTGGGTCATCCGGTAGAAGGGCTGGCCACGGTGCGGGTGCCGGACCCGGCATTCCTGACCTCGCTCGTCAACGCTGGCGCGGTCGCCGCGGGCCCCGACGGCTCGGTGTACTTCGCGCCGCTGGTGTGGGACGAGATCCGCAAGTACGCGCCCACCGGAGCGCTGCGCTGGACCGCGAAGCGTGGCGTGATCAAGCAGGAGTCAGACCCGGAGCTCCGGCCTGCGCCGGGAACGGAGAGGGGGAGAGGGAGGGGGAGGGGGCTTGACGTGCGCAAGGCGGTCGTGAACATCGCGCTCGCGCTCGGTCCCGACGGGCGGCTGTACGCGCTGGGCGCGGACGACTCCGCGGCGACCGCGCTGCGCCTGGACGTTCTCGACACGGCCACCGGGGCGATCGTGGCGACCCTTCGTCTCGGGCGGCGCGAGACCGCGATCGCCGTGGGGGCAACGGGCGAGGTCGTCAGCTTCGACGCCGAGTCCCTGCTCGCCCGCGGGGCGTCGCCCCAGCGCGACGCGTTCGCCCCCGCCTTCGCGCTGCCCGACCTGACCGGCGACACCGTCAGGCTCGCGCGGTTCGCCGGGACAGTGACGCTCGTGAACTTCTGGGCGTCGTGGTGCGACCCCTGCCGCGAGGAGTTCCCGCACATGGCGCGGCTGTACCGGGAGTTCGACCGCCGCGACTTCGAGATCGCCGCGATCTCGGACGACGTGGACTGCGGCAAGATGCTCGCCTTCGTGCGGCAGTACCGCCCGTCGTTCCCGATCCTGGTCGGCGGGGGTCGCATGAAGGAGACGTATCACTACCGCGGTCTCCCCTATTCCGTGTTGCTGGACCGCAACGGGCGGGTCATTGAGCGGATCTTCGGGTTCGGCGGCGCGGCGGAGTTCCGGAACCTGCACGAGACTATTGCAAAGGAGGTTCGCGCTCCCTAGCGTTGAGCCGTGCACCCCGAGACCGCTTCCCCCCCCCACCCCCCCCGCCCCCCGCTCCCCATAGTGATCGATACCGATCCCGGCATCGACGACATGCTGGCGCTGTTCCTCGCCGTCGGATCGCCGGAGCTCGACGTGCGGGGCATCTCCGTCTCCTACGGCAACACGGTCGTGGAGAACGCCTACCGGAACACCGTCGAGATCATGCGCTGGGCGGGCAAGCGTATCACGTTGGGCGTGGGCGCCCGCCGCCCGGTCAAACGGCCGCTCGCGCCGGCGCGGGAGACCCACGGGGAGTCGGGGCTGGGCTACGCGGCGCTGCCGCCGACGGGAGTAATCCTCGACTGGGTGAAGTCGCTCGAGCGCCTGCTCGCCGAGCAACCGGCGCCGGTGACGCTGGTGACGCTCGGCCCCGTCACGAGCCTCGCGCTCGCGCTGCGGCGTGAGCCCGACCTGGTGCGCGCCAAGATCTCGCGGCACATCGCGATGGCGGGGAACATCGCCGCCAAGGGCAACACGACCCGCTTCTCGGAATTCAACGCCTGGTGCGACCCGGAAGCGCTCGACACGGTGCTCAAGGCCGAGCTGCCGACGGAGCTGGTCGGGCTCGACGTGACCCGCGAGGCGGTGCTCGGCACGCGGGAGATCGCGAGACTCGAGCCCTCGGGCGCAGCGCCGGCACACTGGATCGGGGACGCCCTGCGGTTCTACGTCGAGTTCCACAAGCAATACGAACGGCTGGACGGGTGCATCGTGAACGACGTGCTGCCGATCGCCGCGCTGATCCGCCCGAGGGCGCTGGTGTTCGAGGAGCGCCGCCTGGTGGTGGATCTGGACGACGGCGACCACCGCGGCCACACACGGGTCGATCCCGCGGGGGCGCTGGTGCGCGTTGCGACGCGCGTCGACATGGGGCAGGTTCGCTACCTCCTGTCGGAGCGAGTGTTCCGCTGGGCGACGCAGGGAGGAGCGGGGACGCCGGGGACGCCGGGGGGGGCGGGGGCGGGGGCGGCCCAAGTACAGCCGGAAGGTGCGCAGGCGTGACGAACCTGCCGCGCAAGGTAGCCGTGATCGGGGCTGGCGACATCGGCTGCGGTTGGGCCGCGCTGTGCGCCGCAGCCGGTTGGCCGGTCACGATCTTCGACTCGAACGCGAGCGGGCTGGAACGCGCGGTGACGGAGGTGCCGCGGCGCGCCCGCGCCCTGGTGGCGCTGGAACGCGCGACGCAGGGCATCGTGGAGCGCGGGCTGCTCGAGTTCCACCCCGGGCGCAGCCTGCTGCAGGCGGTCCAAGAGGCAGACTGGGTGATCGAGGCGATCAACGAGGATCTGGTCGCCAAGCAGAAGCTGTTCGGCAGCCTCGAAG
>JBOHSI010000001.1:0-17738 GCA_050733055.1 Gemmatimonadales bacterium | reverse complement strand
GGGGTATGGATGCCGATGAGCGTCAAGCCGCGCTCGCGGTAGCGGCGGTCGAACTCCACGAGCGACGGCACGGTGCGCGTGCAGTTGCCGCAGGTGAACACCCAAAAGTTGAGCAGCACGACCCGGCCGCGGAGCGCGGCGAGCCGCAGCGGATGGTCCGCGTTGAGCCAGCTCGTGTTGGTCAGCTCCGGTGCGGGCGTCCCGCCGGTGGGCACGGCCGGCCGCGGAGCACCCGGCCGGGGCAGGGCGGCGTTCGTCGCGGCCCCAAGGCTCGTCATGAGAACGCAGGCGGCGGCGAACGACCTCGCAAAGCGCATGGGTGCTCCCTTTAGGGCTTCATCTGATCGCGCTGCATCATCCCCTCGCCGGACGCGAGCGGCGCATCGGCCAGGGCCACCTTGAACTTCTTGCACCAGATCACCACGTGGCTGAAGCCCGCGAGATCGGTGCTCGCGGGGATCGCGAAGGCCGAGACCCCGGAAAAGCGCTTCACCCGGCCAAGGTATAAGGACCGCTGATCGACACCCGTCGTGCTGCTGAGCACCACGTACGCGTCCGGCGCCCGGCTGAGCGAAAAGTCCTGGGTGAACCTGAGCACCTGCTTGCCGTGCTCCGTGACGACCTCGAATCCGCCCGAGGCCTTGTGATCACCGACGCCGGTGAAACTGCTGTGGAGGGTCTTCGGCATTGCCATCGCGTCGTGGCCCATGGAGTCGTGAGCCATCGCTTTGGCAGTGTCTGCCTGCGCGGCGAGCGGCCGCGTGAAGCACAGGGCGGCGACCAGCGCGAGAGCGGCCGACGCAAGGGGTGCAAGGGTGCCGCGCATCTGTGTGACTCCTTCTTGTTCTGTGTGGTGGGTGGCGCCGCCGCGCCGACCCGCAGTGGTCGGGCGGCAAGTGCGCAATGTGCCACGGGTAACGCGCCGGGGAAAAGGCGGAATGGCCGATATTAGAGCATTGTCATACTGCTCTAATCCGTTCCCATCGCGGTCGACCGCACTTGCATGAGAATTATCTCATCCTGGCCGCCAATCATTACAGATGCTACGCAGCCCGTCGTAGGTTTGGGCGTGCAGATACTTCTCGTCGAGGACGACCGCGATCTGCGGCGGTTCCTTAGCAAGGCGTTCCGCGAAGAAGGCTACGCGGTCACCGAAGCCGACTCGGGTGATCGAGCGCTGGAGCGGGCGCTCGGCGGCCCCCTTTCCTGCATCATCCTCGAGGTCATGCTCCCGGGAATGAATGGATTCAGTGTGGTCGAGGAGTTACGTCAGCGAGGCGTGTTCACGCCGGTGCTGATGCTCACTGCCCGGGACGAGATCGAGGCGCGGGTGCGCGGTCTGGAAGGCGGCGCCGACGACTATCTGACGAAGCCATTCGATCTCTCCGAGTTAATCGCTCGCGTTCACGCCCTCATTCGCCGGGCGGAACTGCGACATATGGACGCCACGCTGAAGGTAGGAACCCTCGTTCTCGATCCGCTGACGCACCGTGTCACTCAGGATGGACGAGTGATCGACTTGAGCCCACGCGAGTTCTCGCTGCTCGAGTTCCTCATGCGCAACGCCAACCGCACGGTACGAACGGGGCTATGGTCGGCGTGAGCGTGCGCGACACCGGGCCCGGCATCGCCCCCGAGCAGCTGGAGCGGATCTTCGACCGCTTCTTCCGGATCGACCAGTCGCGGAGCCGCGCCCACGGCGGCGCGGGCCTTGGGCTCGCCATCGCACGGCTACTCGCGGAGCTTCAAGGCGGCCGTGTCGAAGTGGAAAGCATTGTGGGAACGGGCAGCACCTTCACAGTGGGCTGCCCGGAGCACCCACGGCCCTGCCCGCACCGACGCTTCCAGACCGCATGCCATGAAGCTGAAAACGATGGCTCATGCTGTGATCTCACCCCGACGGCCCCGTGTGCCGCGGGAGCGGCCGAAACCTGAGACCGTCTCGCCGAGTACCTCGGAGGCATGTCATGAGAAAGGCACGGCGGCGACCGTAGAAGGCTACCTCGCCGCGGTGCCGAAAGACGCGCGCGCCGCGCTGGCGCAGCTCCGCAAGGTCACCGCGGCCGCCACTCAGCTAGTCCGCTCGCTCACGACCAGCGCGCCGCCGCGGAACCGTGAGGAGGAGGCCCGCAAGGCGCGCGAACGCGCCGCCCGGCGGTTCGGCTAGAGGAGCGCCGCCCCATGGACCCTCCGACATCCCCTGTCGTTTCGACGTGTCGATTTCGGTGCCCCTCGTTGCTCGATGCCTCCGGGCTCCAGGCGAGCTCGAAGGGCTGGCGCATCACGTACTCCGGCGAGAAGCGTTCCGTTGTCGACGGGCCTTTCACCGAGGCGAAGGAGTTGATAGCCGGCTACACGCTCATCCAGGTGAAGTCGAAGGAAGAGGCGATGGAATGGGCCAGGCGGTTTCCCAATCCTGCCGTGGACGGCAAGGAAGCTGAGATCGAGGTCCGGCAGGTCTTCGAGCTGGACGACTTCGGCTCGAGCGAAGCGGTCGACCGCTTTCGCAAGCTGGGCGTCGGGACGAAGTAAGGCCCGCTGGGAGTCATGGAGGTCCAGCTGGTCTACGTGGTAAACATGTTGGCATATCAACGCGCCCTCCTTAATCGTGGCGTGACAATCGAACTTCGCCTCCCGCGTTGATATTCGGTTGACGCCTGCCGGCCACCGGGTGGATCTCTGGACTCGGAGCAGCACCTGTTTGCGGCACCATCGTCGGGCCTGGGCGTAGCGCGCGCCGGCGACAAGCCGGATTCGTGGTGCCAATGGTGGTGCCAATAGATTCGTCGCTCATCGTCGCAAGCGGTCGCGCCCGTCACCTCCCACCGCTGAAGTGCAACGGCCAGCGCTGGCGGGCGCTGGCCGTGCGGGATTACGAATCGAGAGCTCTACCACTGAGCTACGGTGGCGACGGCTCCTAAGTTAGCCACCCGCTGGCCCGGGTGGTACTCCGCTCCCTCGGCGGTGCCGCGCGGAAGCGCGGAGGCCGCGCCCTCGACTGAGGTCAGAACCCCGACGTGAGGCTCAAGCGGATCATCCAGTCCCGCGTCGGCCGCTCGAACGGTCGCACGTAGTCGAGCTGTCCGATTGCAAAGCCGAACAGATTCATGCGCAGCGACACGCCCGTGCTCGTGACGAAGCGGCGGGGCCCGTCGCCGAACAGCCTCGCCCCCTCCGCGCCGGTCCACGCGACCCCCGCGTCGTAGAACAGGGCCGCTTCGACCGGCAGGATCCCGTAGTAGCCGTCACCCACGCCCAGCAGGCCGAACAGGGGGAAGCGCAGCTCGACGTTGCCGACGAGCAGCCGGCTGCCGAGCAGCTGGTCAAACACCGGGCACCCCGCGCCGGCGGTGGTCGGACACTCCCCCGGATCGAACGAGCCTACGTCGTACCCGCGCACCAAGCTCGGGTATCCGAGGTACAGTGGGGCGAGCAGGTCGTCGTCCGCATCGGGGCCGTAGCGGCCGATGTGGAGGATCCGCCCCGCCAGCGTGAACGGCCGCAGCGGCATCACGTAGCGCCGGTAATCGGCGAGCGCCGTGGTGAAGCCCAGGGTCCCGAACGTCGGCGCCACCTCCAGCCGCCAGCGTTGCCCCAGGATCGGGCTGGTCGCGCCGAAGTACGAGTTGTCGTACACGAGCGCCGCGCTCCCGAACCCGAGCGTCAGCGGGTCCGCCACCGGAAGAGCGATCTTCTCGTCGATGGCGACGCTGCCATCCGAGAAGATCCCGCGCCGCTCGAGCTCGTGAGCGAAGCTGACGCGGCGCAGGCCAGCCGAGAACTCCACTCGCTGCGAGCGGTTCCACGGGTAGGCCACGATCCCGACCAGCTCGCGGTTCGTCTGGCGGAAGATCTCGGTCTCTTCCACATACACTTGCTGGTTGTTCAGCTGGGTGAAGTACGCGCCGAACGCGCCGGCCAGGTACGGGACCTGCTGCGCGGCGACGCCCCAGTTCCACCGGCTCTTGCGGTTCTCGTACGCCAGGAGGCCGGCGAAATTGTCGAAGCGACCGGCCGTCACCTGAGCCATCGTGATCAGGTTGTGGTCGCCCAGCATGTCGCTCCAGTACAGCGTGGCGCCGCCGCCGACGTAGGTGCCGAACCGGTCAGCCGCGATCGCCAGGCTCGGCTGCGCGATGAAGTCGAGCGAGAAGCGGGAGCGGTACGGCGCGACCGTGTCCCCGACGTCGGGTGGCAGGCCCGTGCGGGGGTCCCGCAGCACCGCCGCTAGGCCGCTCCCGGCGGCACGCGTCGCCGGCGGCAGCACGGCCGCCTCCACGACAGGCGCGGCGAGCAGGCCGCCGGCGAGTGCCGTCCGGTCGTCCATGACGTGGAGCTCGTAGCCATCATCCGCGTACACGCCGAACACGACGCGTCCGCTGCCCTGTGCCACCGAGAGCGCGGGGCTCAGGGCGGTGATGCCGCTGACGCCGGTGTACAGGTTGGTCAGCTGCGTGAACCCACCGTCGGCGAGCGAGAGCCGGTACACGTTGGTGACGCCGCCGCGGTCCGCCAGGAAGTCGAGGCTGCGCCCGTCGGGGCTCCACTGCGGATTGATGTGCTTGGCGTCGCCCAGCGCGGGCAGGGCCCGCACGCGGCCCGTCTCGGCGTCAGCGACGGCAAGCTGGTAGTTGCCGTGGGCCAGGGTCGCGAGCGACGTGCCGAACCGGTCGGTCACGAACGCGATCTCACCGCCCTCCGCTGACCACGCGGGCTGAAGGTCAGCGAAGGCATCTTCGGTCAGGCGGCGCAGGCGGCCGGGCTCCAGGTCATAGACGAAGAGGTCGGTAAAGCCACCCACCTGAGCGCTGAACGCGACAGCGCGGCCGTCCGGCGCCCACGTAGGATTGAAGATCTCGCCGAGGTCGGGGAACGGGACCTCGCGCTCCACGCGTCCCGTCGCCGCGTCGATGATCGTGAGGACCGGCTGCCCGCGTGCGACCGCGCCGAACGCGAACCGCCGGCCCGCGGCGTCCCACGCGCCTGCCGAGTTGATGAACTGGAGGCTCTCGTAGTGCGGATCGCGCGTTTGCGAGAAGAGCTTTCGGATCGTCTCACCCGTCTCGGCGTCGGCGAGGTAGACGTCGATCGAGAGCAGGCTCGCCTCGGACAGATACACCATGCGGCGACCGTCGGGGCTGAGCGCGGGCGCGAGGTTCAGGCGCGTGTCGCCGGACCCACCCACGATGCGCCGCGCCGCCGTGACGGAGGAATCGGGAGCGCGGGCCGCGTGTTCCCGGGCGGCGGGTGAGGTGAGCCGCACACCCGTCGCCTGCGCCACGGGCTCCGCCGCGCTGCGGAGCGCGCCGTGCCAGTCGGTGACGAGGCTGTCCGCCGCGCGCCCCGTCACCTGCCGCAGGGCGAGCCGCACGTCGCCCGACTTCCCCGCGACGCGGAGCGCCTTCCCCACGATATCGTCGCCGTACGTGCCGCCGAGGTATGCCCAGAACGCGTGGCCGTAGCGGTAGGGGAAATACGCGCGGCCCGCGAGGTCCGACAGGCTGGGCAGCTTGTTCCGACGCACCGCGTCCCGCATCCACATGGCGGTGTGTGGGTCCTCAGGTCCGAGCGACAGGTACTCCGCCATGCCCTCGACGAACCAGAGCGGGAGCCGGGTCACACCCGGCACGACCGCGCTCCCGCCGCCCCCCTGTCCCGTGATGTCGTACTGGAACGCGTGCACCAGCTCGTGCCCCAGTACGTGGTCGGTCTCGGCGAGCGACGCGCCGAGCGGCAGGATGATCCTGCGTTTGAGGCTTTCCGTCACACCCCCGGTCGCCTCGCTCGGCTGATCAGAGATGACGTTCGTCTGCTCGAAGTCCGGATGATCGGCGTAGAGAATGAGCGGCTGCTTGCCCCGCAGCTGATGCTGCAACAGCGTCGACAAGCGGGCATACCACCGCTCCGCCATCCGCGCCGCCGGCTCGGCGGCGTCCCGCTCCGCCGGATAGAAGTAGACCTTGAAATGCTCGGTCGTGAGCAGTTGGAAGTCGAATGTCTCGTACTGCACCTTGTTACGGCCGAAGTACTGGGCGTCGGCCGTCGGCGCGGCGAGGAGGACCGCGGCAGCCACGAGCAGCAACCGAAGGGGGTAGGTCATGAGCGTTGACACCTCAAAGTTACCCTGGCGTAGGTACGGCCGAAACGAGTACGCGGATTGGACGTCACGAAGGCGTAGGCGTTAGCGGTCCATGGTGCATCCGCTCGCACAGCGTCGTCCACTGACTGGTCAAGAACCGTGCTCGGCCGGGCCGTCACGATGTGCGCCGGTGTCGCACTGGCCCGATCCGTGCCGGTGGCGTCGCTGTCTCCTGGGGCGTACAGGTGTGTCTCATTCTAACGGTCCTGACCCGCAGCGAGCCCGCCTCCGTGTGCCGCCCGACTCGGCCCGTCTGTTGTCCGCCGTCTTTTACGTGTAGGTTGGGTGCTTCTCCCAGGAGACCCACATGCGACGCGTCCGCTACTCGGTGGCGATGAGCCTCGACGGCTACATCGCCGGGCCGAAAGGCGAGTACGACTGGATCCCCATGGATCCGGACATCGACTTCGGCGCGATGTTCAAGGACTTCGATACGGTCCTGATGGGCCGAAAGTCCTACGAGGCAGCGCGCAAGCAGGGGGGCGGCGGAATGCCGGGCATGAAGGCCTACGTCTTCTCGCGCGCGCTCCGCCAGCAAGATTGCCCCGACGCGACCGTTTCCGACAACCCCAAGGAAACAGTCACCGCACTGAAGCAGCAGAAGGGAAAGGACGTCTGGCTGTTCGGCGGCGGCGAGTTGTTCCGTAGCCTGCTTGACCTCGGACTGGTCGACGCGGTTGAGATTGGGCTCGTCCCGGTGCTGCTCGGTGGCGGGGTGCCGATGCTGGCGAACCCGGCCAAGCTCACGATGCTCAGGCTCACGAAGCATAGAGTCTACGAGAAGACGGGAACGGTGTTGTTGAACTACGCTGTGAAATAAAGCCGTCAGCCATCAGCCGTCAGCGAGATCTTTGCGTTCACCGGCGTATTCTTGATCCGGGCCTCGGGCGTCCGCACCCTAGCTCCCGGCGTCCAGCGCCGCCAACCGGGCGGCCGAGGCGAGCGCGTCGTCGGCCTCGAACTCCTCCATGGGCCAGACCACGGCGTCGAACGGCATCCCGTCATGCGACGACGCCCATGGCGCGCGTGCGCGGCGACAGGTCAGGCCCCGGCGGGTACTGCCACGCGCCGGTGGGATCGTTGCGGCCGAGCCAACCCTCGACGAGCATCAGGTCCCCGAGCATCCCCTGCGAGATCATTTCCTTCGTCTTCGCGCAAATCTGGGAGCTGACGCGCTGCGAACCGATCTGGACGATGCGTCCGCTCCTCTTCTGCGCGTCCACCATCGCCACGCCGTCGGCGGCGCTGTGCGACATCGGCTTCTCGCAGTAGATATCCTTCCCCGCGCTCACCGCATCCGCCACGATCTGCTTGTGCCAGTGATCGGGCACCGCCGCCACGATGCAGTAGATGCTCTTGTCGTCGAGCAGCGCCTGATAGCGGCGCGTGACGGGCAGGTCTGCGCGCACGATCTCCCGCGCCAGGGTGTGCCGGCCGTCGTACAGGTCGCAGGCGGCGGCGCATTCGACGCCCGGTAGCGCGATGGATTGCGGCAACAGCCACGACCCCTGCATGCCGACGCCGACCATGCCGAACCGGACCCGGTCGCTGGCGGGACCTGGAGCGTGCCGAGCGGCTTCGTGGCCAGCGAGGCGCCGGCCGCGGCGGTGCTCACTTCCAAGAACTCGCGGCGGGACCAGGTGCGCTTCTTCGTGGTGCCTCCTTGGTGCGCTCACTCAAGGTTGAGCCGATACCCCACCCCAGGTTCGGTGACGAGGAACGCCGGCCGGGTAGCGTCGCGCTCGAGCTTGGGGCCAGCTCCGGCGTCGCCGAAGTTCTTGAAGCGCAACGGCCAGCGCTCACGTGCGCTGGCCGTGCCGGATTACGAATCGAGAGCTCTAGCACTGAGCTACGGTGGCGGCCCCCCAAAGTTGGCGATGGTCCGCGCGTTACGGTACTGCGCCGCGGCCATCCCGCCGCGACTCGTAGCGAACAATCACGCAACCCGACTTGAGCGGCGTCGCCTCAAGGAGCGTCAGCCCTCTCCAGCGTTCTCGAGAAGACGACCCTTGGGCACGTCGTTCATGAAGTTGGGCCCCTCGAAGCAGCCGTCCACGGTCACCAGGTTCCACATGATGAGTCTTGTCATGATTAATTGCCCGTCGTCTCCTTGGGGTGTCTTCGATGCCTCGCCCTATGACCGCGACGAACGGTGGCCGACGATTTCGACACCGAGGGCGCCGCCGGCGGCTACCTTAGAGTAGACGACGCGCGGGGTGATCCCACGTGCCAATCGGCAACCTACCGAGACAACGCGGAGCGGACCCTGCCGGCAATGTCCCGTCGGTGCTCCAGGAGGGGTGATGGGATCCACCGGGATGTCAAGCACTTGGCCGGCATGTCGATTACCGGACCCCTCGCTCGTCGTGTAGGTGGAGCCGAGGCCCAAGCGGGCTCCGAACCCGAAACCACGAGGAGACCAGGGCGATGCGATTCATGATTCTGGTGAAGGCCGACAGGAGCTCCGAGGCGGGCGTCGTGCCGGACGAGAAGATCCTGACCGAGATGGGCAAGTTCAACATCCAGCTGGAGAAAGCCGGCATGCTGCTCGCGGCCGAGGGGCTCCAGGCGAGCTCGAAGGGCGCGCGCGTCAAGTTCTCGCGCGGGAAGCAGGCCGTGACCGACGGGCCCTTCACCGAGGCGAAGGAGCTGATCGCGGGCTTCTGGATGTGGCAGGTAAAGTCGAAAGAAGAGGCGATCGAGTGGGTCAAGCGGGCGCCCTTCGGCGAGGGCGCCGAGATCGAGATTCGGCAGGTGTTCGAGGTGGAGGACTTCGGTCCCGCGCTCAGGCCGGAGTTCAGGGAGCAAGAGGGGCGCGTGCGCGCGCAGGCGGCCAAGAAGCGGTAGTCGGCTCCATCACGACGTCATTGGAGGAAGCATTCATGGAGAAGAGACTCTGGGCCGGACGCATCATGAGCGGCGTCGCTGTACTGTTCCTGCTGTTCGACAGCTTCGGGAAAGTGATGCGGCTGGCGCCGGTTGTGGAGGGCACGACTCAGCTCGGATATCCCGCCAGCGTTCTTCTCGGTATCGGGACCGTCGAGCTTCTCTGTCTCGTCGTCTACCTGATTCCCCGTACCTCGATTCTTGGCGCGATCCTGCTGACCGGCTATCTGGGTGGCGCAGTCGCTACCCACGTGCGCATCGGCAGTCCCCTCTTCAGTCACGTGCTCTTTCCGATCTACGTCGGCGTGCTGACCTGGGGAGGGCTCTACTTGCGCGATGAGCGGCTGCGCGCACTGATTCCGCTGCGCGGGCTGCAGCACGACCAATAGGGAGACTCGGACGATGCGATTCATGCTCATCGTGAAGGCCACCAAGGACTCGGAAGCGGGCGTCATGCCGCACGAGAAGATCCTCGCCGAGATGGCGAAGTACCATGAGGAGCTGCAGAAGGCCGGCGTCTTGCTCGATGCCACCGGACTCCAGTCGAGCTCGAAGGGCTGGCGCATCAATTACTCCGGAGAGAAGCGCACCGTGATCGACGGGCCCTTCACCGAGGCGAAGGAGCTCATCGCCGGCTACACACTCATCCAGGTCAAGTCCAGGGAAGAGGCGATGGAGTGGGCGCGGCGCTTCCCCAATCCCGCCCTGGACGGCAAGGAAGGCGAGATCGAGGTTCGCCAGCTGTTCGAGCTGGACGACTTCGGTCCCAGCGAGGCGGTGGAGCGCTTCCGGAAGATTGAACCTGGAAAACAGACGAAGTAGGCGCCGACCCTGAATTCTGGCTATGTCTCCATCTTTAGGAATTCGAGGATCGTGACCATTGCTCGTTACGGAGAAGCAGGACCTGGGCGCAAGGGTAGCGTGATGACCGAGCTTGAGGGGCAGGAATTCATAGCGCTAAACGGTGGGCCCCAGTTCAGATTCACGGAGGCCATATCGTTCTCCGTGAACTGCAAGACGCAGAAAGAAGTAGACGAGTTCTGGGAAAAACGCGTCATGGAAGCGATGCTCGAGATGAAGAAGATTGACATTGCGGGACTGAAGAAGGCATACGAGCAACGGGATCGCGACACAGTGACCGAAAGGAGCACGAAATGAAGGGCGTACGGGTGCTGGCAGGCACGCGCAAGGGCGCGTTCATCCTGACGTCGGACGCCAAGCGCAGCCGCTGGGACGTGAGCGGCCCCCACTTCGCGGGCTGGGAGATCTATCACGTGAAGGGATCACCGGCCGATCCGAATCGCCTGTACGCGTCGCAGTCGAGCGGGTGGTTCGGACAGGTCATCCAACGCTCGTGCGACGGCGGCAAGACGTGGGAGACGCCCGGCGGCGGCATGACGACCTCGCCGGACGGGATGCAGGCCGGCGAGAGCAATAAGTTCGTCTACGACGCCTCGCCGGAAACGGGCAAACCGCTCACCACGCACCAGTGGTACGACGGCACGCAGCACCCCTGGGAGTTTAAGCGAGTCTGGCATCTCGAGCCGTCTCTCAGCGACCCGGACACGGTCTACGCCGGGGTGGAAGACGCGGGGTTGTTTCGAACGAGCGACGGCGGCAAGACGTGGCAGGAGCTCGCCGGGCTGCGCGGTCACGGCACGGGGCCGAAATGGCAGCCGGGCGCCGGCGGCATGTGCCTCCACACGATCCTGCTCGATCCGGCCAACCCCCGCCGGATGTACGTCGCCATCTCCGCCGCAGGCGCCTTCCGCACCGACGACGGTGGCAAGACATGGAAGCCGATCAACCGTGGCCTCCACTCGCAATACATCCCCGATCCGACCGCCGAGGTCGGCCACTGCGTGCACCGCATCGCGCTGCACCGGTCGCGTCCCAACGTGCTGTTCATGCAGAAGCACTGGGACGTCACGCGCAGCGATGATGCCGGCGACTCGTGGCGCGAAGTGAGCGGGAACCTGCCGACCGACTTCGGGTTCGTGATCGACGTGCACGCCCACGAGCCGGAGACCATCTACGTCGTCCCCATCAAGAGCGACTCCGAGCATTACGTGCCCGACGGGAAGCTGCGCGTGTACCGCAGCCGCACCGGCGGCAACGAGTGGGAAGCCCTCACCAAGGGGCTGCCGCAGCGCGACTGCTACGTGAACGTGCTGCGCGACGCGATGGCCGTCGACGCGCTCGAGCCGTGCGGCGTGTACTTCGGCACCACGGGCGGGCAGGTGTACGCGTCGGCCGACGCCGGGGACAGCTGGGCGCCCATCGTTCGCGACCTCCCAGCCGTGCTCTCGGTCGAGGTCCAGACGCTGCCATGATCCGCGTGGTGCTCCCGCCACACCTGCGAACGCTGGCGCAGGTCCGCGGCGAGGTGACGCTCGACGTCCTGGGCCAGGTCACGCGGGCGTCGATTCTCGACGCGCTGGAGGCCCGCTATCCCATGCTACGCGGGACGATCCGCGACCACGTCACCGAGCAGCGCCGGCCGTTCCTGCGATTCTTTGCCTGCGAGCGGGATCTGACCCACGAGCCCGCGGACGCGCCGCTGCCCGACGCCGTGGCATCGGGCGCGGAACCGTTTCTCGTCATCGGGGCCATCGCGGGCGGTTAACCGGCGGGAATCGAGGCACTCATGAGATACATGCTGCTGATCTACGCGGACGAGCGGGCCCTCGACGAGACCGAGCGAGAGCAATGCTACCGCGAGTCTGCGCAGCTTGCGCACGAGCTCAGTGCGGCGGGCCAGTATCTTGCGGCCGCCCCGCTCGAGCCCACGTCCACGGCGACCAGCGTGCGCGTGCGCCAAGGGAAACGAGTGGTGACCGACGGTCCGTTTGCGGAGAGCAAGGAGCAGCTGGGCGGCTACTTTCTGATTGAAGCGAAGGACCTCGACGAAGCGATCGCCATCGCCGCGCGCATCCCAATGGCACGTCGCGGCACCGTCGAAGTCCGGCCGGTCATTGAGATCGGGGAGCTGCCGGCGGATTGACCTCCCGGCCTACTAGCCGAATCGACGACTGAAGCGTGTCGATTTCGGGGCCCCTCGTTCGTCGTACGGTAGAGCCGGGCTCACACGCGGTCCATACCGGCTGCCGGCTACGCGCGCTCATTCCGTTGCGGCGGCCGCGCGAGCGACACATGACCACCAGGAGGTTCGGACCAGGCGATTCATGGATCATTGTGAAGGCCACCAAGGACTCGGAAGCGGGCGTCTCCCGCCGCCGACGGCAACGAAGGCGAGATCGAGGTGCGCCAGCTGTTCGAGCTGGACGACTTCGGGCCCAGCGAGGCGGTGGAGCGCTTCCGCAAGATGGACGTCGGCCCGAAAGGTAGAGCGATCCCGTGAGAACCGTCCGTTCAGGCGACGGCACGACCATCGCCTACGATCAGGTGGGGGAGGGACAGCCGGTCATTCTGGTCGACGGTGCATTCTGCAGCCGATCGTTCGGGCCGATGCCGAAGCTGGCTCCTGTCTTGGCGCCGCACTTCAGGGTGTTCGCCTACGATCGTCGGGGCCGCGGCGACAGTGGCGACACGGCGCCGTACGCGGTCGAGCGTGAGATCGAGAATCTCGACGCCATGATCCGCCAGGCCGGGGGATCGGCGTTCGTGTACGCCATCTCCTCCGGGGCGGCCCTCGCCCTCGAGGCGGCCGCGAGCGGCCTCAGCATCAGGAAGCTCGCATTGTACGAGCCACCGTTCATGGTCGGTAACCCCGCGCACCTGCCCCCCGTCGACCACCACGCGCAGCTGGTGCGGCTCGTGGCACAGGGTCGCCGCGGCGACGCGGTCAAGTTCTATATGAAGGACATCATCGGCATGCCCGGCCTCCTCGTGACGGTGTTCCGCATCCTGCCGATGTGGTCCAAGCTCAAGGCGGTGGCAAACTCACTGCCCTACGACGCCGCGGTCATGGGAGACTTCTCGCTACCGACCAGGCGGGCGGCCTCGCTCACGATGCCGACGCTCGTGATCAGCGGTGATGAAGAGCATGCCGGTGCTGCGCGAGGCGGCACAGCGGCTCGCGGACCTCATCCCCGGTGCGGCGCGTCGCACGCTCGCCGGTCAGACCCACAACGTCTCGGCGGCAGCCATCGCCCCCGTCCTCAAGGAGTTCTTCGCGCCATGAAAAAATTCACCTCGGTGAACGCCTACCTTAAGGGGGTCCCACCCGTCGCGCGGGCTGCCCTCCAGAAGCTGCGCAGAACGATCAAGGCCGCCGCGCCCGAGGCGACCGAGGTCATCAGCTACGGCATACCATCGTTCAAGCACCACGGCTATCTGGTCGGCTTCGCGGCGTTCAAGCATCACTGCAGCTTCTTCCCCGGGACCGCCCTGCACGCGTTCAAGCGAGAGCTCGCATCGTACGAAACATCCAAGGGCACGATCCACTTTACCGTCGACAAGCCCCTCCCGGCGGCGCTGGTGCGGAAGCTCGTCAAGGCGCGTGTCGCGCAGAACGAGCGCAGGCGGTGACGGTGTCCGACGCCCACCGCGCGATCGACGCGGTGTGGCGGATCGAGTCGGCCAAGCTCATCGCCGGGCTCACGCGAATTACGGGCGACGTCGGCCTGGCGGAGGATCTGGCGCAGGACGCGCTGGTCGCGGCGCTCGAGCGATGGCCGGAGTCCGGCGTCCCGGACAACCCGGGCGCCTGGCTCATGGCCACGGCGAAGCATCGCGCCATCGACCAATTTCGCCGCGGCAAGGTGTTCGAGCGCAAGCACGCAGAGCTCGGCCACGAGCTCCTCGCGCGGGAGGAGAGCCCCGAGCGGGACTGGGACGCCGTGATGGACGACCACGTCGGCGACGATCTGCTGGGCCTCATGTTCACCACCTGTCATCCCGTGCTCTCGACGGAGGCGCGCGTGGCCCTCACGCTCCGCCTGCTCGGCGGCCTCACGACCGACGAGATCGCGCGGGCGTTTCTCGTTCCGGAGCCGACGGTCGCGCAGCGCATCGTCCGGGCCAAGCGGACCCTCCGTGAGGCGCGCGTCCGGTTCGAAGTCCCCCGCGGCGCCGAGCTCACCACCCGCCTCTCGTCGGTGCTCGAGGTCCTGTACCTCGTCTTCAATGAGGGCTACTCGGCGACCGCCGGTGACCACTGGGTGCGGCCGGCGCTGTGTGAGGACGCGCTCCGCCTCGGCCGGATCCTGGCCGAGCTCGCGCCCGGGGACCCGGAGGTCCACGGCCTCGTCGCGCTGATGGAGATCCAGGCGTCGCGGCTCAAGGCGCGGATCGGTCCGGCGGGTGAGCCGGTCCTGCTCCCCGAGCAGGACCGCGCACGCTGGGACCACCTCCTCATCCGTCGCGGCCTCGCGGCGCTCGAGCGTGCCGAGCGGCTCGCTGGCGCCCTCGGCCCCTACGCCCTCCAGGCAGCCATCGCCGCCTGTCACGCCCGAGCGCGCACCTCGGAGGAGACGGACTGGACCCGCATTACGGCGCTGTACGATGCGCTCGCCCAGCTCACCCAATCCCCTGTCGTGGAGTTGAATCGGGCGGTTGCGTACGCCATGGCCTTCGGTCCGGCGGCGGGTCTCGAGATCGTCGATGCGCTGACGTCCGAGCCCGCCCTCGCGAGCTACCATCTCCTCCCGAGCGTGCGTGGCGATTTCCTCGTCAAGCTCGGCCGCTTCGGCGAGGCCCGGGTGGAGTTCGAGCGCGCGGCCTCGCTCACGCGCAACTCGCGCGAGCGCACGCTACTCCTCGAACGCGCCGCGGGGTGCGCGCGCGGCTCGGCGCCGACGCGGCCGCCGTGACGAAAGCATGATCGTTCATCTCCTCGACGGCACGTACGAGCTGTTCCGCCAGTTCTACGGCCGGCGTCGCTTCAACAAGGGCGAGGATAAGGCCTTCAGCGCCGTCGTCGGCGTACTGCATTCAGTGTTGGAAATGATCGAGCAGGGAGCCACTCACGTCGGTGTGGCGACCGACCACGTCATCGAGTCGTTCCGCAACGGTCTCTGGTCTGGCTACAAGACTGGGGAGGGCATCGAGCCCGCACTCCTCGCGCAATTCCACCCGCTCGAGGAAGCCCTCACCGCCATGGGCGTGGCGGTATGGCCCATGACCGAGCTGGAGGCCGACGACGCCCTGGCCGCCGCGGCGCGGATCTCCTCCAGTGATGAGCGCGTGCAGAAAGTCTGCATCTGGACACCCGACAAGGACCTGGCGCAGTGCGTCCGCGACGATCGAGTGGTGCAGGTCGACCGCAGAGGACAGAAGATCCGCAATGCGGAAGGGGTTCGTGAGAAGTTCGGCGTCGAACCGATCTTGATTCCCGACTTCCTCGCCCTCGTGGGCGACGCGGCCGACGGTTATCCGGGCATTCCGGGGATAGGCCCGGTCACGGCCGCGCGGCTCCTGAACCAATACGGCGGCATAGAAGCGTTCCCACCGGACGTGCTGGGGGAGGGTCGCGACCTGGCGTTGCTGTTCAAGGATCTTGCGACGCTCAGGACGGATGCCCGCCTCTTCCGGGACGTGGACGAGCTGCGGTGGCGCGGTCCCGCCGTCGCTTTTGCCGCGTGGACGGAGCGATTGGGAGACGCTCGTCTGCTGCAGCGCTGCCGAGCCACCCTTACGAACAAGACCAAGCTCAACGGAGGGACACCATGACCGCACCGAACCTCGTCACGAAGTGGTCGGCCCAGGCCCCGTACCTGCTCAGCATCCTCAGGATCGTTGCCGCCTTTCTCTTCATGCAGGTCGGGACGGCGAAGCTGTTCGCGTTTCCGGGCGCCATCATGCCGACCGGCGGCACCGCGCCCATCGCGTCGCTGGCCGGCATTGCCGGGGTCCTGGAGACGTGTGGCGGCCTGCTCCTCCTCGTTGGGCTGTTCACGCGTCCCGTGGCCTTCATCCTCTCCGGCGAGATGGCCGTTGCGTACTTCTATGGCCACGCGCCGCAGGGCTTCTGGCAGGTTCTCAATCTAGGAACCGACGCGGTGCTGTACTGCTTCCTCTGGCTGTACTTCTCGGCCGCTGGCGCGGGGCCGTGGAGCCTCGACGCGAAGCGGGAGAAGTGACGTAGAAATGACTGACATGACCGCCGTCGCGTCGGGCAAGGCCGGACGCCGCGAGTGGATCGGGCTCGCCGTGATCGCCCTGCCCTGCCTGCTCTACTCCATGGACCTGACCGTCCTGAACCTCGCGGTGCCGGCCCTGAGCGCGGACCTCCGGCCCAGCAGCACGCAACTGCTGTGGATCATCGACATCTACGGATTCCTGATCGCCGGATCGCTGATCACCATGGGCACCCTGGGCGACCGGATCGGCCGCCGCCGGCTGCTGCTGATCGGCGCCGCCGCGTTCGGCATCGCCTCGGTGATCGCCGCGTTCTCGACCAGCGCCGAGATGCTGATCGCGACCCGCGTGCTGCTCGGGATCGCCGGGGCGACCCTGGCGCCGTCGACCCTGTCGCTGATCCGCAACATGTTCCTCGACCCGCACCAGCGCACCGTCGCCATCGGGGTCTGGGTCACCAGCTACTCGGTCGGCGGCGCGATCGGCCCGCTGCTCGGCGGTGTTCTGCTACAGTATTTCTGGTGGGGATCGGTGTTCCTGATCGGCGTGCCGGTGATGGTGCTGCTGCTGGCGCTCGGGCCGGTGCTGCTCCCGGAGTTCCGTGATCCCCAGGCGGGCCGGCTGGACTTCTTCAGCGCAGCGCTGTCGCTCGCCGCCGTGCTCTCGGTGATTTACGGCCTCAAGCGCATCGCCGAAGACGGGCCGGGGTGGCTGCCGGCCCTGACGATCGTTGCCGGTTTCGCCGTCGGCGTCGCCTTCCTGCGCCGGCAACGGCGCCTGGCCCACCCGCTGATCGATCTCGAGCTGTTCCGGGTCCCCGCCTTCAGCGCGTCCCTGGCCGTTTACATGCTCGGCACGCTCGTGGTGTTCGGAGCGTACATCTTCATCGCGCAGTACCTGCAGCTGGTGCTCGGCCTGTCGCCCCTGGTGGCGGGCCTGTGGACCCTGCCCTCGATGGCGTCGTTCGTCGTGGGCTCCATGCTCGTCCCGGTCATCGCGCGGCGGGTCCGCCCGCCGTACGTGATGGCGGCCGGTGTGGTTCTGGCATCCGCCGGATTCGGCGTGCTCACCCAGGTGGACGGGGCCGGGGGGGAGCTCGGGATCATCGTCATCGGGTCCGTCATTTACTCCCTGGGGTTTTCTCCGGTGGTCATCCTGGCGACGGACCTGATCGTCGGGAGCGCCCCGGTCGAGCGGGCCGGGGCGGCGTCCGCGATCTCCGAGACCAGCTCCGAGCTGGGCGGCGCGCTCGGCATCGCGGTCCTCGGCAGCATCGGCGTCGCGGTGTACCGCAGCGTGATGGCCGCTGGTGCCCCGGCCGGCCTCCCCCCTGAGGCGGTCGAAGTCGCGCGGGCCACCCTCGGCGGCGCTCTGGCGGTGGCCGCGCAGCTTCCCGATCAGCTCGGCGTCGAGCTGCTCGGCACAGCCCGGGAGGCATTCGCCCAGGCGTTCGCACTGACGGCCGCTATCAGCGCGGTGATCGCGCTGATGATGGCTCCGGTGGCGGTGGTCCTGCTGCGGCGCACGCGAACGGGCTCCGCGTCCGGAGCACGGCCGCCCCTCGCACGAGTGGAGAAGGCTGGGTAGGAGGGCGCGGTTACGCCGCCTCCGCGGCGATGCGCGCTCTGAGTTCCTCGTCAGGCAAACGGCCGTAGCCCGCCTTCATGTTGTC